>CAVVWZ010000001.1:0-23298 GCA_963752035.1 uncultured delta proteobacterium
GGGGCGACAGATGATCCCGAGGGAGAGCAGGTTTTACGTGAGGTACAGGAAGCAGCTTCTCAGGATAAAGATATTTTTATTATAAATTTACCCCCTGATGCACATACAGAGATAAATGCACTGCAGAGAGCTGCTACTGTCATTCTTCAAAAGTCTACGAAAGAAGGGTTTGGTCTCACGGTAGCAGAAGGGATGTGGAAAGGCAAACCTGTTATTGGTGGTGCGGTGGGCGGCATAACCGCTCAAATTATTTACGGGGAAACAGGATTCATCGTAAGTTCCGTAGAGGGCTGTGCTTACAGGATACGATACTTATTAAACAACACGGAAGAATCAGCTCTCATTGGGGAAAAGGCAAAA
This sequence comes from uncultured delta proteobacterium, assembly GCA_963752035.1. Classification (GTDB taxonomy): domain Bacteria; phylum Desulfobacterota; class WTBG01; order WTBG01; family WTBG01; genus CAVVWZ01. The sequence continues at coordinate 361 of CAVVWZ010000001.1, forward strand.
GAGTTTACCAGGAGAAATTTTTTAATCATACGCCACTTCTGTGATTATTGCGCCCTCATGGTTTCACTCCTCAATGTTTAAACCAATCATTGAAATAGGAAAATATACGCTTAATACAAGGAGGATTTCATGAGTTCTCCATTTATACTTTCGCAGCAATCAATAAATATAATTGTGGTAACAGTTGCACTAATTACTACTGTTTATTATGTGGCTATCTTTATTTACTGGTTAACACAAAAATTTAAGCATGAGGGAATTACAGAGAAGGTAGACCATTTTTTAAGAATCTATATTTTAATAGCAATGCTGTTTACAGTATTGTTATGGAAATTTATGAAAACAAATTCAGGTAACCTTCAGAGGGAAATTGTTCTAACAATTTTTATGATAACAGCTTTAATTGCTATTATAGCTGTTCTATGGAGAGCACAAACTATTAACAAATTTACCCATGCTCCCACTACATTAAAAAAACCTCCTAGTCTTTTAAAGAAACCGTATATTTACTGGCCCTACTTTCTTATTCTAGGATTTGCTGGCTATGTCAATATAAACATAATCTTAACGTATACCGTAGATTTGCAGAATAGAGGGAATAGAATGATAATTCTCAAATATTTTTTTCTTCTTGTAGGTTTTCTGATTTTTTGTAGAGTAGTATCACGGTGTATTGATTCTGTTGCAATACGCAACTGTGGTGAGAATGATAAATAGTGTAAGTAGTCATTAAAATGTTATTTATCCATTACATGTCTTATGCTATAGAATGGAGGATTTTCTATGGATACATCAGCTGAAATCAACCAAGACCTTAGAAATGCTACAGTTGAGAGGAAGAAACAAGGTGGACATCGCTGCCTCTCTGTAAAGTTCTGTTTCGGGAAGGTCTGCCCGTTAACCCGCTGCTGCGGGGAAGCCTACTCATATTTAAGAAGCAGTAGAATATGATTGAGTAGAAAAAGACTTATTAGCCTACACATACACATCTTATCTCCCCTAGATGTAGTGGTGCCAACCCTACCCCCAAGTTCGCAACATTCTACCATAGATAAACAGAATTGGAAGGCCTGATTTTTTTACATGTGCAGATGAATGTTATATTTTCAGCTGAAGGATGATTGTCCAGGATAACCCGGTATCGGTTACCCTGGACATATTTTTTAACCGTAAAGATTTTCGATCCATTTCACAGCTTCAGTTTCACTCACCCTCCCTAAATAACGTTGTGTAGTGGATAGATTGCTATGTCTCATAATGACCTTGCTTACAATTTCAAGTGGTGTTCCTGAGCGTGAGGCGTACGTTGCAGCATGCCTCCTTAAGTCATGACACTTGAGCTTAATCCCAACTAGTCTACCAGCCCTTTTAACAATTTCTCTAGCACCTCCATAGGTTAACGGAAAAATCCGTTGGTTGTTGTCTATGTTTTTGGTCCTGATATACTCCTTAAGTCGGTCTGCTATCTTTTGAGGAATATATACAACCTCTGCCTCTCTCCCACTTTTAGGATTATGTAGGATGATTTTTCTGTTTTCTACATCTATCGGTCTGATTTTAAGCACTTCACCAATACGCATCCCACCTCTGGCCATGAGTTCAAGTAGCAATCGGTTGCGAACTTTAGTTGTCTTGAATATCATCTCATCAATCAGTTCTTTTTCATAAATCGTCCATTGAACCCCTTTGCTGTGTCTGAATATTTTTCTTAACATCATTGTGTCACAGGGATTTACCATCTTATTATCTATAGTATTTTTGATTAAATTGAAGAAAGCATTAAGGAGGGAATAGCGATGTCGCTTGGTTGTTTGGTTGGTATTTTCACCAAGTCGAGTCAAAAAGGTGAGGATTTCTTCTGAGGTAATGGTGTGTAGTTCACGTTGGCCGAATTGTTCATTAAATTTTGCGAGAAATACCTGATAGTTAACTGCTGTGTTTTTTTTTGGAGTTTTGGGTGTGGTAATCGAGACAATACTTTGTAGCTTGAGATACTTTCATAGTAAAATCTCCTTTCTCTAGGGGTTAATAAGGATTTGACACTCATCCCTTAACTATGGCAGTGTCAGTGATATCACATTTTAGACAAATATTATCTTAACTGTCTGCGAAAGGAGGATATGAAGGCTATGGGAGGTAAGAAAATAAAACAAATTGCTACATGGTCAGATGTGAAGAAAGCCATTTCTAATTTTGGACATACAGAGTTGATAAATCTAATTACAGATTTGTACCATTTATCACCAGATAATAAAAATTTTCTTCATACCCGATTCTCTTTGGGAGAAGACCCATTATGTCCCTACAAGAAGATAATCAAAGATTGTCTATACCCTGATGCAATACACGATAAACCACTGAGTATAGCAAAAGCTAAGCAAGCTGTGTCTCAATATGGGAAAGCCATAGGTGAAACAAAAGGTCTTGTTGAGCTTATGATTTATTTTGTTGAATGTGGAAATAGATTTACAGTTGATTACGGCGATATTAACGAAAACTTTTATCTCGCCCTGGTGAGAATGTATGATAAAGCAATAGATACTCTCTTCTCACTTGATGAAGACACTATTCAAGTATACCAACATCGCTTTAAGGAGATCATGGAATCATCATCTGGAATTGGATGGGGGTATCACGATGATTTATGTGATCTTTATTATGAAGCTTTCAGTGATTTTGAGGAGTAGGTCAATGAGTTTATACCATGCTCTCCAACTATTGGAAGACCGAAAAATTTACTATTACCAAATCAATGTTAAAGAAAACTCCCTCCGAGCGGGACCTCTGATAATTGCAAGGATGTCATGGTTTTTGCCTCCTCATGAGCACCTCTATATATGGTATCGCGTTCTTTACCAAAAGATTAAAGTGTGGTGGAATATTACAAGGCACAGCATTTTTAATTTAATCTTGACACAAGAGACAATAACTGCTTTAATTTTTTTTATTACAGAAAAAACAGGATATATTGGGATGGTCAAATGAAATAACTTATTGACAAAACCCCACTTTTACCCGGCATAGAAAGTTGAGGAAGTGGGGATTTTTTATTTTTAGAAAGGAGGTCTATTATGAGTATCTACAAACTTGAAGGGAAATACTTTTCTAACTATTTTCTAATGTTCATCTGTTTAACTTTCTGCCTTTCAGCATGTATTAATATTTCCGGTGAGGTAACCTGTGATAAGTGCGAGTCGGGAAATATTACTGTCATCGCCTACGATGCTGGATTTAATGTGATAGCAGATAAGAAACTAGATGGATGTGGTCCTTATTCCCTTATAATTCCAACTTCCTATGTTGGCGAAATGGTATATGTATTTGCTCTCTGTGATGAAGACAGCAGCGGTGAATTCTCCCCGGGTGATTATTTTGGTGATCCAGGAAGCCTTGAATCAAATCCGTATCTGAATTTCATTTATCTACAAACAACTAATGAGGGAATCAACATCACTATTGACCGAGAGATAACTGCATCTATTGAAGGAGAGGTTAGTTGTGATGTTTACGATTCTGGATTAGTAAGTGTTGGGGTGTTTGAGGAGTTTCCTCCTACCTCACCACCATCCAGCACAACCAATTTTTTTCCATTGAATGGGGAGAAGAAGGGTTATTATAAGATATTCCTTTTTGATATCCCCCTGGGGAGTGAAATATGGGTTTCAGGTATGTGGGATGTGGATGGTAATTTTAGAACCACTCCATGTGATTATATGGGACTTTTCCCAGAAAACCCTATTACCCTGGAGGAAGAGGTGCTTACAGGAATAGATTTTAATGGTTGTGAACTGCAAGTGTCCCCATGCTCAGGATAGAATTAAGAATGTGATTCTATCCTGAACCGTAAACCACTTGTTCACCATAAAAGATGGAGGAAGCAATGCGGAAGATAAGACGGCGTGAATTTTTAAAAGCCAGTGTTGGTGCTGCAGCCGTTCTGGGATCACCATTACTTTTTCCAAGTTGTGATCCGCAAAACATAAACGCACAAGTAGCTGCAATTCGCGGAGATGATTTAGATGCGATGACCCGAGATGCGATAGACGCTTTGGGGGGGATACAAACTGTTGTTGACCCAGGTGACACTGTATTTATTAAGCCCAATTTTGTTACTATCCACTTGGCACAAGATACTAATTGTTTTCAAAATGGTGAATGCACAAAACCTGAAATCGTCATCGCTGTCACCGAAGAGTGTTTAAAAGCAGGTGCTGCAGAAGTCATCATTGGTGAGGGCTCTAACCTGCCAACCTTCGAATGGCAATATGCAATCACTCTGGATGGCAGTACTAATCTAGCAGAGGAAGCAGAACGTCTCAGTTCATTGTATGACGGAGAAGTTACTTTGGCGTGTTTAGAAAATGACTCTCCGGACTGGGTGGAGGTTCCTTCTAACACCTCACTAGACACGATTGCCATTTCAAGCCTTGTAGCCAACGCAGACAAGGTAATTTCAATTCCTGTAGCAAAAACGCACACGAATGCTCAACTTACATTAGCTTTGAAGAACTTCATTGGTATTACTCCAATGTCCCGCTATGCGATGCCGATAGGTAGTTTAAATCGCTTAATCTTTGATCACAGCAGTCCACGAGCAATTGCACAGGTATATCTGGACATTGTGAAGAGTATAGAACCCGATCTTTCCGTTATTGATTTTTCCATTGGTATCGAAGGAGATGGCCCCACTATAAACGAGGGTGGAATTACTGTGAATATGAAAGAACGTCTTGGCTCATGGGCAATAATAGCCAGCACTGACATCATGGCTGCAGATTCAACAGCTGCACGTATCATGAACCACGGTATGAACGAAGTGGTGCACCTTGCAATGGGTTTCTATATGGGTTTAGGTGAGATACGAAAACAGTCGATTGAAATGTTAGGTGAAGGGCTCGATAATTTGCGTGTGGCATGGAAACCTGCCACATTAAGGGGTTAAGAAATAAAAAAGTAAGGACCATTAAACCCCTTTGTGTTTTTTTATTGATAAGAAGTCCCTTTTTGATGAAATAATTGTAACAGGGGACGTAGGTGAATAGGTGCAAAATAAATTTCACATCTTTGGATTTTGCTTATTATTCCTTCCTCATAAACACCGCAATCTTTAGTTGTAAGATTCCCACCATAGAGTTTTAATGACGATAAAAATTACGTTGCGTCATTGAATTTCTCCAAATGTGGAGAATCACATGAACAAAATACATACTTTGCTGCAACATCCCCGACTGCCAGTTATTGCCGTGTTTTTGGCAGTTTTATTAACACTTCCTGCATTGTGGAATGGTCTAAGTTTTGATGATAACTTCCATCGACTTGTCTTGCAGAGAAATACCACTCTTGTCCCATCTTGTTCTTCCCCTCTAAATCTGTTCTGTTTTAGTAATGGGGACGTTGAAGAAAACCAGCGTTTGATTAATATGGGATCCCGTCCTTGGTGGTCAAGAAATGAAACAAAGTTGTGTTTCTTTCGACCATTAAGCTCGATTAGCCACTGGCTGGATTATCTGTTTTGGCCTAATATTCCTGCGCTGATGCATGTACAGAGTTTAGCGTGGTTTGCTGTTCTTGTAGCTCTCGTGGCTTTCTTGTACAGACGAATAATAGGTGTCAACTGGGTAGCTGGCCTTGCAGTTCTCTTTTTTGCTTTTGACGATGCCCATAGTTTAATAGGATCGATTTGCAATCGTAATGCTGTTATAGCATGCACCTTTGGTGTTCTCTGTTTAATTACTCATGATCAATGGAGAAGAGAAAGTTGGGGTACTGGTGCTCTTTTAAGTCCTTTTTTACTACTTCTTTCATTATTTTCTGCTGAGGCAGGCATTGCGACCGTTGCTTATCTTATTTCATATAGTTTGTTTCTTGAAAAAGGATCGTTACGTCTTCGTATTATTAGTCTAATTCCCTATGGATTTGTACTATTTCTATGGGGAGGAATTTACGTAATGTTGGATTACGGTGCCACCAATGTAATTGGCTATACTTATCCTTTAAAAGAACCATTCTTGTATCTTTCTGCTGTTTTCTATCGTGCCCCGGTCTACCTTTTAGGTCAATGGGCCTTGCCTCCTGTTTTTTGCAACTTTTTCTGGCCATCTTTTATGCATAAGGCGGGCCTTGTTTTTACTATGATTCTTTTATTAATACTTGCTCCACTCATCCGGAACGATAGGACTGCTCGTTTTTGGGCATTGGGAATGATCCTTTCTGTGTTACCAATCAGTTCAGTCATTCCTCACGATCGTAATCTTATATTCGTTGGATTAGGAACCATGCCACTTATAGCTCAGTGGATTTCCTGGGTTAAGCAGACAGGTTGGAGCAGGAAGTTGCCCTTATGGCGATTTTCCAGCCGGTTTCTTATGATTATATTTATTGTTATCCATGCTGTGATAGCACCACTTATCCTCCCGATATCCATACGGGTTCCCGCCAAAATACAAGATTCCATTGTCAGAGCTAGTGAAAGCCTGCCTTTTGATCTTGAATTAAAAAATCAAGAATTTATACTCGTAAATCCACCGAACTGGTTGTTCCTTGGATGTTATATAAGTCAGCACAGAACGCTTCAGGGAAAGCTTAATCCAATTAAAAGTCTTACGTCTGGTGGTAGTATCATGACGCTAAAACGTGTTGATACACATACAGTTACAATCCGAGCAGAGAGTGAAAATCTCATACACTCTGGTGATACCATATTCAGAAGCAAAAAATTCGACATGCACCCAGGACAAAAAGTTGAATTAGATGATATGATCGTTGAGGTATTAGAAGTAAAAGATGGAGTCGCTTCGGCAGCAAGCTATCAATTTGCATTCCCACTTGAAAATCCAAATCTTGCTTGGTTCCGCTGGCACAACGGTATCTATGTCCCCTTCACCCTGCCGGAGATTGGTGAAGAGGTTACTATTGAGGAAGCCCCCTTTATACTTGGATAGGACTTACCACAATTTCAACATCAACATATTGTGGCTTAATTTACCACCAAAAATCCTGACATTCTACCATGCTTCTCAACTATAAAAAGACCAAAAGTTTTGCTACTTCAAAATGTATCTTGCAATAAATATACTCCTAAAAACCACCTTTGCTTGTGGTAATAAACTTGCGTCATAGTTTAACAAGTACCAACCACTATATCTTTAAATCTATTCTGAAATAATGTAGACTATTTTCAGATGATATTGGAGTAACGTGATAAACAAGCAAATTATATTTTCCATGAAAATTAACATGAAAAGGAAATGCCAATGTATTTCAGATATTCGAAACTTCTGATTTTATTTTCAGTTCTTATTCTAATGCCCAGTGCAGTTAAATCAGAAAACAATGAACCTGACAACTCTTTAAAAAATAGCACATCATCTGAAACACCTATTGACTGTCCTCTTCGCAAAAAAGGTATTGTGCATGATCACGCCAAGCCTTTTGAGCAAACGGATCGGTACATTGACTTTCTGGAAAGAAAGGATAGAATAAAGTGGCAAAAACCTGATACTGTTATTGAAACGCTTAATCTGAGAGGGGATGAAAAAATAGCTGATATTGGTGCCGGGTCAGGTTATTTTTCGTTTCCTTTTGCTTCTTCGGTTCCTCAAGGCAAAGTCTATGCAATTGATATTGATCCGGAAATGATACGATATGTCCATCATAAAGCCATGATGAACGATATTAAGAACATTGAAGCTGTCCTTGCTGAACCAGATGATCCAAAAGTGCCTAGCGATTCAGATATTGTATTTATCTGTGATGTGCTTCATCATATTGAAAATAAGTCGCTATGGCTGAAGAAAATTTATGACCAGATGAAAAAAGGAGCTAGGTTAGTACTTATTGAGTTTAAAGAGGGAGATCTCCCGGAGGGACCACCAGAGAAAATAAAAATATCCCAAAAAGAAATTATTGCAAAAGTTAACAGAGTAGGCTTTACAAGAAGTTCTACTGACAATATGTTGCTACCGTATCAAACCTTCTTCGTATTTAAGAAGCAGTAGATATGAACAATAATTTAGTGAAACAAGACTTAATGGACAGTACATAGACATTATGTACCCCCCACATGTAGTGTTTTCAATTTACCCTCAAAAACTCATTCTACCATTTATACGTAATCCAATAAGCCTCAAAAAACTCAACATACCAAACGTATCGTGCGAAAACTCCGTTTGTCACATTCTAACAAATGTTACCTTGTGTAAAAGTTGGACATATTACCAAAGAGTAAACAATTGGCTTCACACCAGGTGACTATGAATTAAATGATTATATCTTCTTGATTTTTATATTCATCATAAGCATTAGGCTAGTGAATGATAGTGTCTAAAGCGGGTTTTAAAACCCGCTTTTTTAGTGTAACTCCAACCTCTTAGTCATCGAATAACCTTGCCTTTTTGGTGTAGTTGTAATAGTTTAAAAGCAATGATAAGGGTTTCACGTTACAGGTTCCACGTTACAGGTTCTCATATTGGGGATTTGGTGCTTAGGATTTCTTAATCCTGCATCCTGTATCTTGCATCGTGTATCCAAAAATTATGTAGAGATAGATGGAAGTTATTACAACACACGTGAATGCAGATTTTGATGCCTTTGCTTCGATGGTAGCGGCAAAGAAGCTTTATCCCAATGCCGTTGTAGCTTTTGCCGGCAGTCAGGAGAAAAGTTTAAGAGATTTTTTTCTCAGTTCTGCCCTCTATGCATTTAAGTGGGAAAAGCTCAAAGATCTTGACCTGAAAAAGGTTACAAGACTTATCCTGGTTGACATCCGGCAAAAAAGCCGCATTGGGAAATTTGCCAGGATTGTGGACAAACCCGGGGTTGACCTGCACATTTATGACCACCACCCATCTTCTGAAGAAGACCTGCACGGCTCGGTGGAGGTTGTGCAGGAGGTTGGTGCAACAGTAACCATCTTATGCCAGCTTCTTAAAAAAGAAGAAGATATCGATTCTCCCTGATGAAGCAACCATGATGATGCTCGGTATTTATGAAGATACCGGCAATCTCACCTTCCCCTCCACTCATAAGGAAGATTACCTGGCTGCCGCCTACCTGCTGTCTAAGGGGGCAGATATTAACCTGATCTCCGACATCCTCATCAAGGGCTTCACCGCGGAACAGATTGCCCTGCTGAATGAAATGCTTGAATCAGCTACCACCTATTCCAGTAATGGTATAGATGTGGTGTTTGCAAAGGTGACCAGTGCGACCTATGTAAGTGATTTTGCGGTTCTTGTCCATAAACTGCAGGAAATGGAACAGATTGATGTCCTGTTTGTCCTGGCCCGTATGGGGGATCGTATTTATCTGGTGGCACGAAGCAGAAGACGCGAGATTGATGTTGGAGAAATAGCAAAGGCGTTTGGAGGGGGAGGGCACAGTAGTGCTGCTTCAGCAACCATCAAAAAATTGACCCTTATACAGGTTGAAGAAAAACTGAAGGTCCTTTTGCAGCAAAAAATATACCCTCCCCGGGAGGCAAAAGATTTCATGTCTTTCCCGGTAAAAACAGTCAATGCTGATGAGACTTTGAGTAAGGCCGGGCACATACTGACACGCTATAATATTAATGTTCTTCCCGTTATGAAGCGGTCAGGGGTAATCGGTTTAATATCCCGCCAGGTGATTGAAAAGGCATCTCACCATGGCCTCAAGGACCTTCCGGTAACAGAATATATGATCAGGGATTTTTCAGTGGTCGGGCCTGAAACACCATGGACTACCATTCAGAAAATCATTGTTGAAAATAATCAAAGGTTCCTTCCCGTAATTGAAAAGAGAAAGTTGATTGGAGGAATTACCCGGACCGACCTCTTGCGGGTACTCCATACTGATTTGACTGAAGAGCCCCACTATCTCTTTGAACAGGGTGCTGCCTCTTCTCTGAAGCAGAAAAAGGTTATGATTCGTCAGATGCAAGAACAGTTGCCCAAAGAGGTTGTTAGTTTACTCAAAGATTTAGGGGAAATAGCAGAAGCAATGGAGTTTAATGCGTACAGTGTCGGAGGATTTGTCAGGGATGTTTTGCTCCGCCGTGATAACCTGGACATTGATATTGTCATTGAGGGTGATGGAATCGCATTTGCCCGTAAAGTTGCTTCAAAGCATAAGGAAGCACACGTTAAGGCCCACAAGATGTTCGGGACTGCCGTGATAACCTTTCCAGATGGGTTTAAGGTGGATGTTGCCAGTGCACGGCTTGAGTACTATGAACATCCTGCTGCACTGCCCCAGGTTGAGATGAGTTCCATTAAGCTTGATCTCTATCGGCGGGATTTCACCATCAACACGCTGGCTGTTCGATTAAACCCTTCCTTCTTCGGTGAATTAATCGATTTTTTTGGAGCCAGAAAGGATATTAAGGAAAAGACGATCAGGGTCATTCACAATTTAAGCTTCGTGGAGGATCCCACCCGCATTCTCAGGGCAATACGTTTTGAGCAGCGGTTTGGATTCCATATTGGCAAGCTCACCCAAAGTCTTATAGAGAATGCAGTTGAGTTTAATTTTTTGTCACGACTTGATGGCCGCAGACTGTTTTCTGAGCTCGTCCTTATGTTGCAGGAGGATGAGGTGGTCCTCAATATGAAGAGGATGCAGGAGCTGCACATTTTACAGTTTATTCATCCCAAGTTTACCTTTGATGATGCCACGAGAGCTCTCTTTGAAAAGATAAAGGAGGTCATCAACTGGTATGAACTATCTTTTTTGGAAGATGCATATGAACCGTGGAGGATATATTTTCTTGGACTGCTCGAGGGATTGCACAAGAGTGAGATTGTAAGTATCTTCAAGCGTTTATCCTTAAGTGAAAAGGATCAGAAAGGAATACTGCATAATCGAGAGCAGTTAAAAAACGTTTTAGTAAGGATGGCCAGAAAGAGAAGTTTAAGCAGCAGTGAATTGTATCATTTACTGTATCCCCTCTCAACGGAATGTCTTATTTACCTGATGGCCAGAGTAACCAGACGTGAGGCAAAAAAGGCACTTTCAACCTTTTTGAGCCAGCTGAAACACGTCACCATTGCAACCACCGGGACGGATTTAAAAAAGTTGGGGCTAAAACCGGGGAAATTATACAAAAAGATTTTGGATAATCTCCTGGATGCCAGACTTGATGGTACCGTTCGGAATAAGAGGGAAGAGATTGCTTATGTGAAAGAACACTTTCTCAGTTAGAACTACTCTTATGTTGATTGACAGGGGAAAGCTTATCTGATAGATACAATAACCAACTGATAACTCAGTATTGAATCGGTAGTGGTTCGTAATGTGTTATACATGATGAGGAACTTTTCTGGAGAAGGAAACTGTGGCTAAAAAAAGAGTGTTAAGTGGGATGCGTCCGACGGGAAATCTCCATTTGGGCCATTTGCACGGAACCTTAAAAAACTGGGTCAAATTGCAGGAGGAATATGACTGCTTCTTCTTTGCGGCAGACTGGCATGCCCTGACCAGTGAGTATGAAAATACGGGAGCAATCAAGGAGAGTATACATGATATGGTCATCGATTGGCTCAGTGCAGGGATTGACCCCGAAAAGAGCACTCTCTTTGTGCAGAGTAAAATTCTCGAACACGCGGAACTGCACCTTCTGCTTTCCATGATTGTACCGCTTCCCTGGCTTGAAAGGAATCCGACCTATAAAGAACAACAGGATGAAATGTCTGCAAAAGATCTTAGTACCTATGGGTTCCTCGGCTATCCCGTCCTGCAGGCAGCAGATATTATAATCTACAAAGCCAATGGTGTGCCGGTGGGTAAGGACCAGGTACCCCATCTTGAGTTGACCAGGGAAATCGTCCGGCGGTTTAACTTTCTTTATGGTAATGTATTTCCTGAACCTGCTCAACTTCTGACGGAAACGTCCAAGGTGCTGGGTATTGATAGACGCAAAATGAGTAAGTCCTACGGCAATGCTCTCTATCTTTCAGATACCCCTGAGGTTATTAAAACCAAAGTTGCACAAATGATTACCGATCCCCAGCGGAAGAGAAGGAAAGATCCAGGTGACCCGGATGTTTGTAATGTATTTTCCTTTCATTCACTTTACAGTACTGATGAGCAAATTAGCATGGTTGGTCGTGAATGCAGAAAAGCAGGTATCGGCTGTGTGGAATGTAAGGAACTGATGACTGGTAACCTCTCGGCTTACTTAGTGCCCTATCGGGAGAAACGTGAATACTATCTTGCACATGGTGAAAAGGTCACTGCACTGCTGGAGGCAGGTACTGATAAGGCACGCACTATTGCCCGCCAGACTATGGATGAAGTGCGTAGGGCAATTAAGATTTAAGTGAAATGACCATCTGCAGGTCCATTGTCATGAAGCAGTCTTTCTTAATAGAGCTCGCTCTCTGATCGCTCCAATGACCAGAGGGACTAGGATACAGTCTTGCAGTATGGGGTCTGTGTACAATCGATCAGCTCTTTAAGGATGTACTATGTCATATAAAGTGAAACTGGATATTTTTGAAGGGCCATTGGATCTCCTCCTCTATCTCATCAGGAAGAATGAGGTTGATATTTATGATATTCCCATAGCTACTATTACTGAACAGTATCTTGAATATTTAGATCTGATGACAGTCCTCAACCTTGATATTGCCGGGGAATATCTGGTTATGGCCGCCACACTTACCAAAATTAAATCGAAAATGTTATTACCCCCTCGTTGAAGATGATGAAGGTGAAGAGGAAGCGGACCTGCAGGCAGAACTAATGGAACACCTGTTAGAATATCAGCACTATAAAGAGGTTGCCTACCAGTTAAAAAACAGGGAACTGCTTGGAGAAGGATATTTTTACCCGGTTACAGGCAGATGAGCAGGTTACCGAAGACAAAAGAGACGAAGAGAGTAATAGAGGTAAGCCTCTTTGATCTTGTGGATGCCCTGAGGAAGGTTATTGAGAAAAAGGATCTTCCGGGGAACCTGTTGGAAGTCAATGTGGAGAGGATTTCGGTAAAGGATAAGATTGCTGACATTATACTGACTTTAAAAGAAAAACAGGAGATTATTTTTCAAACCATCTTTGATGCACTTTCAACAAAATATGAGATTATTGTTACCTTCCTGGCAGTTTTGGAATTGATGCGGTTGAGAGCAATTAAGGTTTTCCAGGTGCACCCCCATGGTGAAATACGTATTATTGCTCTTAAGACTGACTTGTCTATACAAGATTTAGCCTACTGAAGAATCAGAACACATGTGTTCTGAAATACAATAGATAACGAAGACATGTAAGGAGTAAGGAAGCAGATGGAGCAAACCCAGTTACAAAAAGACCAGATCAAATACATCATAGAATGCTTGATTTTTGCCTCTGATACTCCGTTGACCGTAGATAAGATAAAAGCTGTACTGGAGGATAAATCAAACAAAGAGATTAAAGAACTTGTTGCGGAACTTGTCCAGGACTATCAAAATCTGGACCGGGGTATCTTTATCAGAGAAGTGGCTAACGGATTCCAGTTTTGTACAAAACCTGAGTATGCCAATTTGATACAGAAATTGAGAAAAACAAAACCGTATAGCTTGACACAGCCAACATTGGAAACCCTCGCAATCGTCGCATACAGGCAACCGGTTACCAAGGCTGAAGTTGAACTGGTGAGAGGTGTTGATTGCGGTGGAGTTATAAGAACTCTCCTGGAAAAAAAACTGATTGCCATTCAGGGGAAAAAGGAAGTAATGGGGAGACCTTTTCTCTACGCTACAACCTCCCGATTTCTTGAAGTCTTCGGCCTGGAAAATCTTTCCAGCTTACCTTCCATGGAAGAAATCAAGCAGCTAAAGGATTCCGACATTCCCCTTTTTGAGCAAGAACCCCAATAAGTGATGCTCCCCGCGCACCCTAGTGAAATATGCTTCGCATTTCACCGGGCAGGCAGCGCGGGGCATCCCGGAAATTAAATTTTATTATTTCTACATTGTGCTGATTCATCCCCGCCTACAAGGCGGGGCTTTCTCAGCACCTGCCGGTAGTGTCTATGCAAGAACGGCTTCAAAAAGTTATTGCTCATGCTGGAATAGCTTCCAGGAGGGAAGCTGAGCGTCTCATTGTGCTAGGGCAGGTTGCTGTTAACGGGACTGTTGTTACCAAGCTTGGCACTAAAGTTGACCCTGCCCGTGATATCATTACCCTCAACGGAAGTGTTGTTACCATTGTTCCTGAAAAAATCTATGTTGTGTTGAATAAACCTGCCGGTTATGTTTCAACATTAAAAGATCCTCAAAAAAGACCGGTAGTCATGGACTTACTTGACCGCGTCGGTTCCCGGGTTTATCCAGTCGGGCGGCTGGATTATGATGCTGAAGGGCTCCTCCTGCTGACTAATGATGGTGAGCTTGCTCACCGGCTGCAGCATCCGAGCTATAGAATTTGCCGGACCTATGAAGTAAAGGTAAAAGGTAGTCCTCCTAACAGGAAGTTGTCTCTTTTAAGGAAGGGGGTACAGCTGGAAGATGGCATGACTCTTCCAGCCAAAGGCTGCCTTCCTGAAAAAGACATTAAAAAACAGCTGGATTACTGTGACACTCTATGAGGGTAGAAACAGGCAGGTAAAGCGGATGTGTGCTGCTATAGAGCATCAGGTCCTCAAGCTCAAACGCATACGGTTTGGCTCCCTTTATCTGGATGATTTACCACAGGGGCGCTATCGGAAACTTACTAAGGATGAAGTGAAAGGCCTCTACCGTCTGGTGAATTTGTGAAATTCCTGATCTTCTTAGAGGATGTTTAATACTGTCATTGCGAGGGAGTGAAACGACCGAAGCAATCTCATGAAATAGTGCGAACAAGGAGATTGCCACGCTCACTTCAGGTGTGCCCTGAAGGATGACGTAGTCATTCTGAGGAAGTACCCTTGGGGTGCAATGACCAGCGAGGATTATGAAGAAAGGTTAAGGAGGCAAGAATTATCTTCCAACCTCAAGGGAGTAAAGTTGATGCTTACAGAATCCTTGATTAAAGAAAAGCTGGCAGATTTAGAACAGCAGTACGTTGATCATGTAATACAGCGTTTCGGTGAGTGGGAAGTATGGGCAAAGGCCTCACAGAGGATTGCTGATGGGGAAGAAGTGCGGGATGATGAAATTCCACAGGTCTTTCATGCAGAAGTAAAGATGATGAAAGTGATCCTTGAGATGGAAAATCTCGGCACTTTTGACTGGAATAATCCCAAATTAAGGCAGATTTTTGGAGAGATCGTCAAGGAACCCTTCTATCTCTTTTTTGGTGGAATGATAACCGCAATTGCCCTGCGTTTGGCTGAAATTGTGGGGGGTAAAACCTTTCTGGAAATCGGAGCAGGAAAAGCAAACTTGACCAATATAATGCTCAAACAGATGAGTGAACATGACAAAGTGATTCCCCTGGTGGCGACGGATGCGCAACCGGTGATTCTCGAAAACATTCAACGGCTCAAAGATAACTATCCTGACGCAAATCTTGAAACACTGTTATGGGATATTGTAGATACACCCCCGGATGAATTACGTTCAAAGGTGGTATCTCCTGCACTTCTGTACGAACGGTATACCTTGAATTACGCAACCCTCAAGGCATTTGAGAATATTGCCCAGGTAGCAGACGTGCTGATACTGGGGGACTGGTTTAATCACACGGGTAAGTTGTATGCCTATGATGAAGTGTTTAAAAAAATTGGTGCACAACCGCTCTTTTTCAGTGATGTTAAGCCTTTACTTGATAGATTTTTCCCCAACTACTATATCTTTGATCAGAGAGCAATAGATACCATCAAGTTACCCAACATAACACTTCTCATTGCCTGGAAGTAGCAGTTTGCTTCTGTAGAAGGATGTGATGCAACCAGAAAGTTACTTTGTTGCGGATATTCATCTGGAAAGGAATGAAAATACCAAGAGGGGTTTGTTCCTTTCCTTTGTTGAGATGGTTAAGGATAAGAGAGGGGATCTCTATATCTTGGGAGATCTTTTTGATTATTGGGCAAATAACAGACGGGTGATAAAAGATAACCGTCCTGTACTTGAAGCACTTGCTGATTTAGTCCACCATGGTTCCAAGGTTTCCTTTCTCATCGGCAATCGGGACCTCCTGCTCGGGACAAAAAGTGCTTTCCCGTTATGGGATTGATTATATTGATGAGCAAACCGTTATGACCATCCACGCTAAACGTGTCATGTTAACCCATGGACATCTTCTCTGTACCAATGATATCACCTTTCAGAAATACAGGAGGACAAAGTGGCCACTCTACAGGGCCCTTGATGTCATTCTCCCCGGATGTATCGAAAATGCCTTAGCCAGGCGCTTTATTCAGAGGAGTAAGCAGGTCATTGAGGCACAGGAGTCATGGCGGTTTGAATTTCCAGACGAGGTAATCAAGGAAACCTTTGATAGTGGTATCGAGATGATCATTTGCGGGCATTCGCATAAACCCATGGTAAAACAGTATGATGGTGAACATTCTTTCATTGTACTTCCCAGCTGGACGTCTTCTAAGGGAGGATATCTTTGTATGAGCAACGGAGCATTTCAGCTGAGAGATTTTCCTGCCCACTCCTAGAACTTCGTATCATTATTTTGGGGTTCAGTTAGGGTGTGACCGTGATTCGTCTGAGAAAATGGGGAAAAGGGAATACAGGGGCTTTGCCTATAATTATGATCTTGGGCCGGTGAAGGTTGAAAAACCTATTCCACGGGCACTTGGCAGGATTGCCAGGAAGTGGTTGGCCTACTTTGAATTATCCCAGGTTGAGCTTATGCTCATCGCAGGCAAGGACTATGATCCCTTAAGCTCGGGCAGTGGTTTCACTTTATTTAAAGGCGAGGTTATGCTATCACCCAGCAACCTTACTAAGATAAGAGAGAAAGATTTCGATCTCGTCTGTATCCTCATGGAAAATGATGCAGAGGGAACCTTATTTAAACGGCGTGATGCAATGGAGAAGGTTCTGCTTCGTGAGCTCGTTCACATTGTACACCCCGACACCATTGGGAACCAGGCTTCATGTGACGAAATGGTGGAAGAACTCCTGGCACAGCGGAAGTAGGTGCATCGGATATAAACAACAGGCAAAGGTGTGATAATGAATAAGAAAGTCTGGAACGCTGAGCGTTTACTCAGGACATCGGGAAGTTATTGGGAAGCCTGTACACTGCACACAGGTGTCAGACTGGAGGTATTTACCCACCTGGGGGATGAGCGTCTTACGGCAGGAGATCTTGCCACGAAAATTGGTGTAAGTGAACGGGGTCTAACAATGCTCCTCAATGCACTGACCGCTATGGGGCTCCTGGTTAAGGAGGATAATCACTACGCCAATACCGCTGAAGGTAAGGTGCTTCTTATAAAAGAATCCCCCCGGTATTGTGGCTCTCTGATTCTACACCATGCTGTTCTCATCAACTACTGGTCCCAGTTAACCCAAGCGGTTACAAGCGGCCAGCCGGTCAAGACAGTGCCCTACAAAGATGATGACGAGCGTGAAACCTTTTTAATGGGGATGTTCAACCTGGCTATGGCCAGTGCCCCTCAGATTGCAGAGCTGATTGATCTCAGTGGCAGACATCACCTGCTGGATCTGGGAGGAGGACCCGGTACCTATGCAATTCATTTTTGCATTGCCAATCCTGAACTGCGGGCAGCCATCTTTGATTTTCCCGAGTCCAGGTCCTGTGCCCTCCGCATGGTGAAGCAATTTAACCTGGAGGAAAGAATTGACTTCATAGCAGGTAACTACCTTGAGGAAGATATTGGCGGATCTTATGATGTTGCCTGGTTATCACACATCCTTCACGCGGATGGGGAAAAGGACTGTGAAAAGATCATTAAGAAAACCAAGTCAGTCATGGAACCGGGTGGTTTGATTCTTGTTCATGATTTTGTCCTGGATGACACCGAGGATAAACCGCTCTTTCCCGCACTCTTTTCACTGAATATGTTAATTAATACTCCACAGGGGCAGTCCTATTCTGATGCCCGGATTAAAGATATGCTCTGCAAGGCAGGTTTGAAGGACGTCAAGAGAATTTCCTTCCGGGGGCCCAATGATGCAGGGATTATTTGTGGGACAGTTTGAAGCAGAAGACAGAAGTCAGAATAAATTACACCGCAGAGACGCAGAGAACGCAAGAAACTAAAATTAAATCGCTAGAGACTGCAGGAAGAATTTTCAATGAGACCAAAGAGTGTTACTTTTGCAATTTTGCAACTTTGAGTGCGATGTACGGATTCTGCATCTAGTCTCAGAGTCTTCGATATTCGGATTTCTGAACTTGTGTTTTACATTAGTTAACCAGGTAGGAGGAAGGTATGAAAAAAGAGGTAAAGCCTGACTTTATGTGGCATTTAAATGATGCGATTATTACCTTTCAAATAACTATTGTAACAACCATTAATAAAGCAGGGCAGGTTAATGCAGCCCCTTTCGGTCTTGTCTTCCCTTTTTGCTCAAGCGAAAGTAACCCCCAAATGCTTCTCTGTTCAAACAATGTGTGGCACACCTCCCATAATATTGAGGAAACGGGGGAGTTCGTCATTAACTATGCCCCATTTTCACTTAAGGAGAAGGTGGTTGAAACAGGTCTTATGTTTTCAGAAGGAGTAAATGAAATAGAGAAAGCGGGATTAACTGCACTGCCTGCTCTAACGGTCAAGCCTCCCCGGATTGAAGAGTGCTTTCAGCATATTGAATGTCGTTTGAACCGTATTATCCGTCCCAGTGAACAGCAAAACAACTTTATTGGGGATGTTCTTTCTATCTCTGCCAATCAAGAACTTTTGGAGAAAGGGAATGAGGAGATGTTAAAGGCTGCTGATCCGCTTTTCCTCTTCGGAATAGATGATTACTCACAATGCAGGGAAACTATGCGCGTGTGGGGGAGACCACGACATATGCCCCGCCATCATTGGATGCAGAATAATAATGCTGAGAGGTACATTGTATGAGTCTGGAACAATTACAAAGAACATTTTGACCTGTCTAAATCCGGGTTTAGTGCCCTTAAAAAGGTGATTGCCTATAGTTGCTCCCGCTGTGGTCTCTGTGCAAGCCTCTGTCCAACAGGAGCAATCGAAATGCGTGAAACCATTCCCACTCTGGTAGGGGAATGTACCAAGTGTGGTTTCTGTTACCAGGGATGTCCTCGAAGCTTTTATCCCCTGAGCAGGATTAAAGATAAGTATTTTGGAAAAGAAGACAGTGAAGTTGATAAAAGGGTAGGGCGGTGTGTTGATCGATTCACGTCACGTTCCCTGACTGATGAAATCTTTGAACAGGGAGCAACCGGTGGTACGACTACAGCCCTGCTTTACTATCTTCTTGATAGGGGTGAAGTGAATGCTGTTCTCCACCTGGGGTCCATCCACAAAGACTGCTATATCTGTCATCATGCCGAAACCATTGTCTCCACCCGCCCGGAAGATACCTTGAGGGGGTGTCGCTCAAAAAATCAGCTGACCCCGATTCTCCATGATTTGAAGAAAGTTGCTCACTACGAACGATTTGCGGTAGTGGGGCTGTCCTGTCACGTCGAGGGACTACGCAAACTGCAAGCCATAAAGAATGATCCTGAACTGCGTGAACTCTTCAAGGGTCTCGCAAAAGTCGCTGAGGATCTAATAGGGAATCTCAGGTTGGTGATTGGGATAAATTGTTTTGCCAGTACAAAGTATGGTGCCATTGACAGCATTTACCAGAAATTGGGTGTGCGTGAAGAAGATGTGATTAAATATGCTGAGGATACTAAAAAGACACTCTATCAGTTGTTGAATGAAGGGAAAAATTTTCTCTGGTATGTCGAAGATGGTGTAATGACAAAAAATGGGAAGTACTATCCCTTCAAGTATACCGATTTTATGGATGAAACGATTTCCATGGGATGTATGGTGTGTCCCAGCTTCATAGTCTGTAAAGAGGCGGATGTGAGTATTGGAGTAACCGCTTCTGATATTCGACTCCAGGAGTTTGGCTACAACAGCGTTTTCGTAAGAACCACTGAACTGAGGAACCTGTTCCACGATATGGTGCTTGGATGGGAAGTTGCTCAGGCGTGAGATGTGGGATTCCAAAGGTTCCCTGCTGAGAAAATTTGTGGAGTGGGTTATTCCAGGCAAGGACGTCATTGGATTTAGTACGTATGTAGAAACAGGCAAATGGAGTCCTTCAAAGGATGCGTATGGATCTTCTTCATCAACACACAGCGGAAAGGTAATGGGACTGCAGAGGCTCTTTTTGACTCAAACGGTAAAGAGAAAGGTTATGTATAAACCTGCCCTCAAGGCACTCAAAGAGGCTGGAAAACATTATCCGGTGGTACTGTAAGACAAGGAGTAAGAAGTCAGGAGACAGAAGTCAGAATACATTTCACCGCAGAGACGCAGAGTACGCAAAGCAAACATACAAGGATGATAAATAATAATAAAAAAATACAGGAATACATTTACCCTGAAGACACAGAGTGTGGTTTATGCTTTTTGGAAGTCTTAGTTCTTAAATTTAGGCATTCTAGGCAGTTAGATCATTTTAGGCATTTTAAATATTGAAAAAGGAGAAAACAATGATTCTCTGTATCAATGGAAGCCCCAAACCAGACAGTAATCTCCGGAGAATGCTGGATGCCATTGGCAAAGAGACAGGGCATGATTACACCATCATTGACCTGGTTAAACTGACTATCCAGCCGTGCACCGGTTGTGCCAAGTGTGGTTCTACCAACCGCTGTGTTCAAAAAGACGACATGGCACCGCTGTACGATAAGATCGTGGATGCCGAGGCACTGGTGGTCGGTGGTGTAACCTACTTTGCTCATCCCAATGGTTTTACCCGGACTTTTTTAGAGCGGATGTTTCCGCTTCGGCACCGTCATCCACAGACTATGGATAAGCCTGTTGCCGCCATTGCTGTTGGAGGGGATGAAGCCGAGCAGACTGCCCGGGAAATTGCCTATCATCTGGAAAGTTACTTCAACTGTAACGTCGTTGGCACTATTTTTTATAACAGTGCAACACCACCCTGCTTTATATGCGGCTATGGCACTACCTGTAAATATGGTGGCCCTGCCCGTTGGATGCCTCCCGAGGAATTTGAGGCCTTTACCGAGGTTACTCCTGATATGTTTAAGCAGTATGAAGACAGCGCCGATGTTGTGGCAGGCTGTAGCAAACTGGCAAAGCAACTGGCAGCGGCAATTCAGGCAGCAGGAAAATAGCTATCTTAAAGAAGGAGGATAGAATTATGACAGTAGATATTGATACCTTTGATATTAGCAGCCTCATCGTCGATAAACTGAGAGAGGGATATGGTGATCTGAAGGAAGTCCCCTCAAAAATGCCGGCCATGGACCGGATGGGAGAAACAACCTGGTATGACCCGGGGGATAAAGCTCGTGCGTCCTTTCAGAGCTTGCGGGTACAGGTAATCCGGGATGTGGAGATTAAAAACTTTTTTAACCGGGAAAAACTCGACAGGTCTAATTCCTTTATTATTACCCTCACACCGGACCCAGCTCTTCCGCTGCCACTCTATGCCGCTGATGTTGATGTGCACAAGGGGAAGTATGTCCACATTATTACTGACCTCATTCCCCTGTCGAAAGATGCAGCCTATCGTAAAAAATATGAAGAACCGGTGGGTAAGTTAGGAGAGAAGTATAAGGATCTGCCGGGACTGATTCATGAAGTAACAGAAGACGTTGAGAAAATCTATCCCGCACTAAGACAGTTTAAGACCTTTACCTCGGCCGGGTCAATTTTTGGTAATGTTCCGGTAGCTGAGACTTCTCGCATAATTGATTTGCTCAGTGACTATGTGAGCCTTTACAGGGATTTTGTGAAGGAGAGTGCGGGCTGTGAACTGCTTGCCAATAAAGATATTCAAAAGGAGGCTCAGGAAACACTGGGAGCATTCATGATGATGATGTCACAGTTTGATTTTAGTGAAGATATGCCCAATGAACCTAAACGTGGAGAGTAGTTTATCGTATAATTAAATGCCGATTGCACATTGGTAAAAGGATTACCCTCCGTCCACTAAAAATTTTTGATAGTGTTAATTTCTGGCTTTTTACGGGACCATCAATAATTGCTGGTAAAAAAAGATAATGGCTGAAAGAATACACATCAATCCGGAGTTCTCTGAGGATTTCACTTCGATTAACGACATCTACCGGGCTTTGAGGATCACAAACCCCAGTTTCAGCAGCTTTACCCTTCTGAATTCTCGTCCCTGTCTATGTCAAAAGTTCCTCTCCAATTCCCTTCAGGAGGGGACTCAAGAATGCCTTCCGTTCAATGGGACCCTGGCGAAGCGCTCCACGGGTCCGGGAATTTTATAATCTCCTCAAGCTGAGAGAACGAGGCCTCCCCGCTGTGCGTCCCCTTGTCGCCGCAGAGAATCGTATATTTGGGTTCCTGGAGCGACAGCTCCTTATCACCGAGCGTATTGCAGACACTGACAGTCTTTTCGATCTTGCTGTCCAGGAAAAGCTGGACCAGGATCAATTGATTTCTATCAACAGGCGACTTGGAAACCTTGTGGGGCGTATGCATAACGCTGGCTTTTTTCACGGGGATCTTTTCATGAGGAATATACTGGTTGGCATAAATGGTGTGAAACCATCCTTTCACTTCATCGACTGCCACCAAGGCCGCTGGACCCGACTTCCCGGTCGGGCATTTGCCTATGACCTTGGTTGCTATGAAAAATGGGCAGCAACGCTTTTCGATGAAAGGACTCGAGGGCACTTCTTTGCGGGATACCTCGAGGCGCGACCTGGTGAAAATCTTGAAAAAATACTCCGTCTTACCAATCGGGCACGCCAGCGGATCGTTCTTCGCCGCCTAAAACGCAAACGAATGCGTCACAAAAAAAGACAGCATCTGGAACCAGTGTTAAAAGCCCATCCACTCGATCCGGCACTCATTCTCCAGTTACTAAATTCCCGGGACAAGTT
>CAVVWZ010000002.1:0-18003 GCA_963752035.1 uncultured delta proteobacterium
TATGTATTGCTTTTGTCTTTGAAAAATAACACATCCTCAGCTTTTTGTAAAGATGTTGGCTCGGCGATTCTATTCCTTCTTCTCCTGTGCCCTCACCAGCAAAATCGGCTTCGGAGAACAGTGCAGCACTTTATCAGTTACACTTCCCAGCGCCCAGCGACTAATACCTCCCCGTCCGTGAGTAGACATGGCAATAAGATCAATGTTGTTCTCATTTGCAAAGTCACAGATAACATCTGCAGTATCTCCCTTCCGGATCACTACTTCATAGTCAATTGTCGTCTCTTGTTCCTGAATCCTGTTTTCCAGCATGGAATAATAATGCTTGATACTTTCTGCGACCTTCTCTTCTATGTCATGATCCTCTTCCTCCAGAACCGAAAATCCTCCCGGAAGATTAACAACTGAAAGGAACCACACCTTGGCATTAAACAGCTCTGCTACATACCGTGCCTGGGGAAAGATACTCTCAGCAAAATCAGATCCGTCGATGGGAATGAGCACATTGTTACACTGTACTTCCTCTACCTGCTCTCCGGTGCTCCGGTGAACCAGTAAGGGAATAGATGAGGCCTGGATTACCTTAGAGGTTACACTCCCGAGGGCCCATCGTTTCACCCCTCCGTGACCATGGGTTGAGATGGCAATGAGATCAACCCCGTTTTCTATTGCAGTGTCACAAATAACTTCGGGGACATTACCTTCATCAACTGAAACGCTTGCCTCTATACCCTTTTCCACCAAATGTGTTTCTACAGTAAACAGATAATCGGATGCCTCCTTATCCATTTTGTGTCCCATTTCTTTCAGGTGCACATGCTCACTTGGCCACAAAAAGGGAACTACCCGCATCAGGATGACGTGAGCACCGGATTGTCGGGCAAGCATTTCAACATAGACAAGTATTTCTTCAGCAACCGTTGAACCATCTAAGGGAACAAGTATCTTTTTCATTCCGCTATCCTCCCTAAAACTGTAGTATTGTCAAAACCAAACCACTGTAAAAAACCGGCAAATAAAGAAGTCGGAAGACAGAAGTCAGGATCGTCAAGTACAAATTCGAAGCACAAGCACGAAACCCTAAATGGTTCGTCCAACTCACCATCCTGAACCAAGTCGCAACAAATTCAAATCGTCAAATGTTCAAAACTTTCTGCTCTCCAAATCCGCATTCTGCAATTTCTGTAGCAACCCACATTCCAGATCGCACATTCCAGATCTCTTTTGTTTTGTCTCTGTGCGCTCTGTGGTTAATTGTTTACTACATGAAAAATACCACTATTTTATATAGTTATCAATCTATTTTTAAAATCTTCTCTTGCTGTCCAACAGCATGGTCACCGGGCCATCATTTACCAGGTGAACATCCATCGTTGCCTGAAACTCCCCCGATGCCACTGAAAGATCCTGTGCAGCAACCGATGTGATAAAATAGTCATACAAGTCTCGTGCCTTATCAGGTAAAGCCGCATCCGTAAAGGAAGGTCTTCGGCCTTTCCGGCAATCCCCAAAAAGTGTAAACTGGGAAACCACCAGGAGTGCCCCCTTCAGATCCTTAAGAGAAAGGTTGAACTTGTGTTCACTATCTTTAAAGATACGCAAATTGATGATCTTCGAAACAAGGTAATCAACATCCTTTTTGTCATCAGCCTTTTCCACTCCTAAAAAAACCAGGAGGCCCTGACCAATTGACCCTACCGTCCTGCCATCCACCACAACCCTTGCCTCTTTTACCCTCTGGACCACAGCCCGCATCGATTACCCTCCCATAATTAAAATGCTTACGGCAGGTTAGGGAGTATCACCCTGTTTTTTGAATGCTTGGTGAAGCTTAAGATCAGAACAGATTGTACCGAAACTAACTAGAAAATAAGCGAATTGTTTATAGACTATTAAACAGAGAAAAGCAACGGTTATTTACTAGCATTCTTCAAGAATCAGAACAACTTACCCAACAGGCAAAATAAAGCTTTCGGTAAGTATATCAATCTGGGATTAATGCACTCCTGGAAATCCCATAGGGATAGCCTACTTGCGGATTTCTCACAGACCTTAATCACCTGTTACAATCCTCCCCTACCCGTCCACCCTTTAGCACTGTTCAATGTCATCTCTTTAACCATATAGAAAAACATCGACAGTCCAAAAAAGGGCTTTATTTTATCCCAGATTTATAGTAAGTATCGTAATTCCATTATCAATTCTTAAGATTATTCTCTGTGTTCTCTGTGGTTAATTTTTGACAAAGCGTTACGGTTAAAAGGAGAAGTGCATGACAAAATGCATAGTTGCGGGTGCAGCGGGAAGGATGGGAGTCCGCATAATTGATACCATCTACCAGACCGAAGGAGTTTCCCTGGCAGGTGCAACAGAGATGCAGGGCCACCCACGTTTGGGATCCGATGTGGGAGAATTATTGGGCAGGGACAAAACCTCTATCTCAATTGTTGACAGTCTTGAAAAAATTTCCCAGGATTATGATGTGGTAATCGATTTTACCGCACCTGACTCGTCATTAAAAAGCCTTGAGTGGGTTCACAAAAAGGGAAAAGCGGCTGTCATTGGAACCACCGGCTTCACAGTACCGCAGACAGAGCGGATTACCACCCTGGCACGGGACATCCCCTGTGTCTGCTCTCCCAACATGAGCGTTGGAATAAATCTGATGTTCTCCCTTATCAGTCAGGTGGCTGCAAAATTAAAGGACGAGTATGATATTGAGATCATGGAATCACACCACCGGCTCAAAAAGGATGCACCGAGTGGAACCGCTGTAAAAATGGCCCACATCCTGGCAGATGCAGTCGACAGAGACTTGGACTCGGTTGCCGTTCATCAAAGAAAGGGAATTATAGGTCCAAGACAGAAAGAAGAAATTGGCATTCAGGTTGTTAGAGCAGGTGATATTGTTGGTGAACACACCGTGCTCTTTGGAGGACTGGGAGAACGGCTGGAAATCACCCATAAAGCCCACAACAGGGACACCTTTGCTCGCGGTGCAGTGAGAGCTTCCCAGTGGGTCGTTACCCAGCAACCCGGTCTTTACGACATGCTCGACGTATTGGGACTCAAATAACTTCTGTAGACTACTGATTAGATCACTAAACATGACGAGGTTTGATATGACTACCATAGACAAGGCAGATCGCATAAAAAATCTACCCCCCTATCTCTTTGCCAAAATTGATCAGATGAAAGATGAGGTTAAGAAGACGGGGGTTGATCTCATAGATTTAGGAGTTGGTGATCCTGATTTACCCACTCCTCCCCATATCATTAAAGCCCTGCAAAACGCTGCTCAAGACCCACAAAATCACCGTTATCCCAGCTACAGTGGCATGCTGGAGTTCAGAGATGCTGTAGCACAGTGGTACCAGAAGCGCTTTCAGGTAACCCTCGATCCCCAGTCAGAGGTCATTTCTCTCATCGGTTCTAAAGAAGGAATTGCCCATATTCCCCTGGCCTATATTAACCCTCAGGATATTGTCCTCATTCCTGAACCGGGTTATCCCGTTTACAGTACTGCTACTCTCTTTGCCGGTGGAAGTCCCTATTTCATGCCCCTTTTAAAAGAAAATAATTTCCTTCCTGACTTTTCTGCAATTCCCCAGGAGGTCCTCAAGAAGGCAAAGTTGATGTATCTCAATTACCCCAATAATCCCACTGCTGCAGTTGCTGACCGCTCCTTCTTTGAACAAGCTGTTGCATTGGCTCAGCAGCACCAGATTATACTTTGTCACGATGCAGCATATACAGAAATCTTTTTCGATGACTATCAACCCCTCAGCATACTGGAAGTTCCGGGAGCTAAAGAGGTTGCCATTGAATTTCATTCCCTCTCGAAAACCTATAATATGACCGGGTGGCGTGTTGCCTTTGCCGTTGGCAATCCTGACATTATAGGTGCACTCGGCCAGGTAAAGACAAACATCGACTCGGGTCTGCCCCAGGCCATTCAACAAGCGGGGATTACAGCTTTGCTCGGTGATCAAACCGTGCTTGATGAACTGCGCACCACCTATCAAGAGCGAAGAGATTTGCTGATTGCAGGGCTTAAGGAGGTCGGTTTTGAAGTAGCTGTCCCCAAAGCCACCTTCTACCTGTGGATTAAAGTACCTGCCGGCTTTACCTCATCAGATTGCACAGCCCACCTCCTCACCAACGCAGGTATTGTGACAACCCCTGGAAACGGTTTCGGCACTTCAGGGGAAGGGTTTATTCGGATGGCTCTCACCATAGATAAAGACCGCATCGCCGAGGTGGTAGAGCGTCTAAAAAAACTTAACTTGTGATCCCCCCGCAGGCAGCATGGGCTATTCCCAAGTTTAGCTCTCTCGGTACCTGCATGGAAATCGGCACACAGCCCATATGTAATTGACATGGATAACAGTGCTTACATAGGGATTGGATCTAATCAGGGAGATCCATTTACCAACTGCACAGCGGCTATCGAACAGATTTGCGCCTCTGATAGGAATAGGTTACTTAAACAGTCTTCTTACTATCAAACGGAACCCTGGGGACACAGGGACCAGGATGATTTTATCAACCTGGCAATAAAAATACAGACATCTTATACAGCGTTTGAACTTCTCGACTTCCTTCAGGGGATAGAAAGAAAACTCGGGAAAAACAGAACTGTTCAATGGGGGCCACGCACCATCGACCTTGACATCCTGTTTTATAATAATGACGTGGTCGCATCTTCCGAGTTAACCATTCCTCATCCTCTCTTGGGTAAACGGGGTTTTGTACTTATCCCCCTTGCGGAAATTGATCCTCATCTTGTACATCCGGTATACCACCGAACCATTGCTCAACTGCTTGATAACCTGGAAGACAGCAGTGGTGTAACCAAACTTGACAAGGAAACATTGTGACACGTATTATTCTTTTAGCCATTCTGTGCTACATTCTCTATCGAGTAGTAAAAAGCCTCCTGCTTCCTTCATCTCAGAAATCCGGGCGGCAGGTAGATCCAAGGACCGGAACCATCACAGATGAGATGGTGAGCGACCCACACTGCCATGTTTACATTCCAAAGCACGACGCCATTAAAACAAAAGTCGCAGGAAAAACCCTTTACTTCTGCAGCAAAGAATGCAAGAAGAAGTATTTAAAAGAAGAGCACGAACCAGAGTAAACTGCACACTTTCATAGATAAGGAGGACAAATCTTATGAAGCTTTTTATTGATACTGCCAACATCGACGATATCAGAGAAGCAAATCTCTTGGGGGTAATTGATGGTGTTACCACCAACCCAACTCTCGTTTCAAAAGAGGGGAAAGACTTTATGTCAATCATCAAAGAAATCTGTCAGATTGTGGATGGCCCTATCAGTGTTGAAGCAGTGAGCACAGATTCCGAAGGCATGCTTAAAGAAGCTCGGGAATTTGCCCAGATCCATTCCAATGTAGTTGTCAAACTGCCCATGACTCGTGACGGGCTGATTGCAACAAAACAGCTTGCAACCGAAGGTATCCGGGTAAATATGACCCTGGTCTTTTCACCAACCCAGGCCCTTCTTGCCGCTAAGGCAGGAGCTGCCTTTGTGAGCCCTTTCGTGGGCAGATTAGATGACATCTCCCACTGGGGAATGGACCTGGTTGAACAGATTATAACCATTTATGACAACTATGCTTTTGAAACAGAAGTAATAGTAGCAAGTGTCAGAAATCCTTTGCACGTGGTTGAAGCCGCACTTCTGGGGGCAGATATTGCAACGGTTCCCTTCAAAACAATCCTGCAGCTCATTAAACATCCTCTGACAGATCGCGGAATAGAACAATTTCTCAAAGACTGGAAAAAAGTGAAAAAAAGAGAGCAGGCCTAACGGCTGCTCTCTTTAGAAAAGTCTTTCTCCCTGTAGCACAGTATACAGTCTGCCTCCGTGCTACAGAACCCACGGTGATTACTTTAAGCTTTTAATCTTTGCTTGTGCAATTGCTGCCTGATCAGAGTCAGGGTACTGTTTAATAATTTTCCCCAAAAGCAACTTTGCACTGTTTGTATCATTTAAGGCAATAAATGAAAATGCTTGTTTCAGTTGGGCATCAGGCACTTTATTACCCTGGGGATATTTCTTGATTACCTCTTCAAACTCTATTATTGCCTCCTCATACCTCTTTTCCCGATAGTAACTCTCCCCCATCCAAAACTGAGCGTTATCCGAGTACTCCGTCTGGGGAAAGAGTTCCAAAAACTTTTTAAACTCTTCTCGTGAGGCTTTAAAATCACCCTTGCTCAGCTTGGAATAGGCTCCATTATAGAGCTCTTCAGGATCCGGACTTCCAGTAACTTTCACTAAACTTTCAGTGGGAGGAACGGATGTGGTTATTTGTTCAAGTTTCTCTCTACTCCCGACAGTGGTCTCAACCTTCCTGGCAGTGACCTTCATTCCCAAAAGTGTCTTGATGGTTCTTATCTCATCATGGAGTTGATTCAGTTCCTGTTCATACTTGCCCACTTGAGAGGTCAACCCTTCGCTGATGGAAATGACATCGTCTGAAGCCCTCTCAGAATAGTGTTTACTTTCCTCAACAGTCCCGGTGAGCCGTTGGAGTTGACCCTGCAACATGTCGAGCCGCGCCTCCAAGCTCTGCTTGCTGTTGACGTACTATCTTCATCTCTTTATTCTGCCGACGAATTTTTCTGTCAAGAACATCCATATCACCCTGGAGAGCAGGCGCAAAACACCCTCCGAAAAACAAACAGATTAATCCCAGATAACTATAGTTAGATAATCTCAAGGCTACTCCCTTTCTTCAGTAATCCCGCCTTCCGGAACGATCCCAATGGTACTCCGAAAAACGGCACTATACCTTAGTGTAAAACGAATTCTGCTCTTCGATTCTTCGCCCATGCATCTTCATTGCTGGCAGGATCAGCTGGTCTCTCTTCGCCAAAACTTATGGTTGAGAGCTGCTTGTCCTGTACACCCAAACGTACCAAGTACCGTTTAACACTGGTTGACCGTCTTTCCCCCAGCGCAAGGTTGTATTCCTCTGTGCCACGTTCATCACAGTGACCTTCTATAATGACCTCACTTTCGGGATTATCAATCAACCAGGCAGCATTCTGAGCCAGGGCCGTTTTAGATTCCTCATCGAGGGAAAAATCATCAAAATCAAAATAAACATTTACCAGGATAATGCCTTCCTGTTCTCGCATCTCGGCAACTTTCCTGCGTGCTTCTTCCAGTTCCTCTTCCGTTATTGCCTCTTCGTCCAGCCTTCTGATTGCCTCATCCCGCATCTCTTCCTGTGCATCATAGTCTGCAAGCTCGTCATCTTTAATCCTGCTGCGGGAACAGGCACTGAACGACAACAACGAAAAAACAAACACCACAATACTCAACATACCTATTGTTCTTCGAACCATTACTACACCTCCTTTCTCAAAACCATAGTAGAACTAGTGTCTCTCGCTCTCTCTTAACGGTAATTAAGAAACGGAGACCAAGACGGACTTGTATCATTACCTTTTCCACTGGTTATAGCTTTTTTCCCTGAACCATCTGTGAGTATGCTATATATCTTTTTAGAACCGCTCTCATCTGAGGAGAAAGCTATCTGCCTGCCATTCGGTGACCAGCTGGGAGTCTCACTGTTCCCTGCACCAAATGTTAGCTGGGTGAGTCCACTCCCATCTGTATTGATCGTAAAGATTGAAAACCTGCCTTTATGCCTCCCTGCAAATGCAATTTTATCTCCCCGGGGAGACCAGGCTGGTGAGGTATTATAGTTACCTTCAAATGTTAACCGTTTAACTTTCTTGGTTCCCACTTCCATAGTATAAATCTGGGGGTTGCCCGCCCGGTTTGATACAAAAGCTATAAAACGGCCGTCCGGAGACCAGCAGGGTGAAACATCGTTTGACCACTCAGAGGTAAGCCGGCTGATCTTTTCACCTTTGGTATTAATAATATATATATCAGAATTACCACTATCTTCACTTAAGGTCAATACAATTTTTTTTCCATCGGGAGACCACTCAGGTGCAATGTTGAGTCCTTTGTAGTGAGAGATCCAGTGCTCACGCCCATAGAACAATTCCCTCAGGTACACATCCGGATTCCCTTTTTTATATGAGGTAAAAACCAGTTGCCTGCCGTCAGGTGACCACGCTGGTGAAAGGGCAATAGATCGGTGTTTAGTGAGTTGTATCCGGTTGTGACCATCGAAGTCCATCAGATAAATCTCTTTAGTTCCCGAACGGTCAGAGACAAATGCAATCTGCGTCAGAAAAATACCTTTCTGTCCGGTGAGACGAAGCATTATCTCATCAGAAAACTTGTGGGAGATAAGTCTCAGATCATCCGGTTTTCCAAAATAGCGCTTACCCGTCAAGAAAGCTTCCCTTAATGACGTCAAATAGCCTCGCCTCAATCCTTATACCCTTTTCTTCCTGATAAAACCCACCCCTCACCAGAGCTTCGGCACCCACCAACGACCAGTCGTCCCAATTGATACTATCGCTCGTTATGCCGGAACTGTCCGGGTTCCCCAGAAAGGCAGCCTGATCAATTCCCCTGAACAGGCCACTCCCTTCCAGATTCTCCAGAACTACGGAAGAAAGTGACGTACCAATGCGGTGTTCGTCCGGGAGCGTGTTCATATTTTTAAAAGATGGTACCGCAATAGGAAACTTGCTGGTTGCGGGAGCATCAATATAAATGTATACCTTAGCAGCAACCGTCGTAGCAGCTCCTATAACAATCAGGCACAAAGCCAGAACTAAGTTCTTATTCACATACACCTCTCATTACAACAATTCACCTACCGGAAAAACTATTCCCGTTTCAAAAAACGGCTCTCTTATATTATATTCTGAAAAAGGTGGTAAAGGACTACTCTTTTTTACTGCCCTGAAGGCTGAATCATCCAGGTAAATATTCCCCGATTTCTTTTCAAAGGACAGAGCGGTGATGGTTCCATCGGCCTTGATAGTAATACTGAGGACAACTTCCATCGCGCGCATGTCCTCAATAACCCCCGGAGGAAGAGCAAGATTCCAGTTCTGTTTGATTTTTTCCTCAATGATCTGATAGTACAGTCTGTAGTTCAAAGGAAGTTGAGCAACAGTACCCTGCCCCGAGGGTACGCCTCCCAAACCGCCTGCAGATGCAGCTCCGGCAGGATAGCCACCTTCTGTTCCCTCTCCACTTCCCTGGCTGGAAATCTTTTCACGAATACGGGCGACCTCCTCCCGTTTGCGCTGTTGATCAACTTTTTCCTTAATTTTATTGAGGGCTAGAGAATATTCACTTTCCGCATTGTCGGTATTTGATTTCTTTTTAACACTCTCCGCTGAACTGCTCTTTTTCTTGCTTGCATCTTCAACCGCAAGGGTATTACTTTTGTCCTTGGAAGTTTTTTTTACCTCCTGTGCTTTCTTTGGCTGTGCCTTGGGTTTTTCCTTTGCCTCTGTTTTCTTCTTTTGTTCTGCTTTTTTAGGCTTCGCCTTTGTTTCTTTAACTACTACTTTCCCGGCCCCACTTCCTCCACCTTTAGAAGATTTCACCCCGGCAGGTTTGGCTCGCGGGGCGTCAACCAGTTTAACCATATAGGCAGATGAAAAATAGGTTCTCTTCGGGGCAGTGAATGAGGGCACACCGACAAGTATAATAATGAGAACACAGTGAAAAACGGCAGAAAACAGAACCCCCCATATGAGCTTAGGCTCAGAAGAAGGGCTGTTCGGTAAAGGTTGCACGGCTGCTATTTCCCCTTTTCTAAAGGAGCCGTTACCATTCCCAGTTGCTCAATTCCGGCATTTCTAATGGCTGCCATGGTTTTAACCACATACCCGTAGGGAACGATCTCGTCAGCTCGTAAGAATATTTGCTTGTCTAGTCGATTCTGAAAAATCTTCTTCAGGGTATCTTCAAGCTGGGCAAGCTGTGTCTTCCGATCATTGATGTATATCTCCCGCTTATCGGTTATGGAGATAGTCACCCGTTTTTCTTTGGAAGGAAGGCTCTTACCCTTCGCTTGCGGAAGGTTAACATCAACTCCCTCCTGCATCATGGGAGCTGTAACCATGAAGATAACAAGCAACACCAGCATCACATCAACAAAGGGAGTAACATTAATTTCTGAAAGAAAACGTTTTGAATCACCACCGGTAAGCACGAATCACCTCCACACATGCCATAAACGCATTAAGCGTATCAAAGGATTTAGAAACCCCTGAAATGTCTTTCAACAATGTTTAAAAATTCTGCTGAGAAATCTTCCATTCTTGCGCTCAACATCCTCAACTTGTTCAGAAAGTAGTTGTAGGCAATCACTGCCGGTATGGCAGCAAACAATCCCGCAGCGGTTGCAATCAGCGCCTCTGAAATCCCCGGTGCAACAACCGCCAGGCTGGTTGATCCCCTGAACCCTATCTGTCGAAATGCATCCATAATCCCCCAAACCGTACCAAAAAGACCGATAAAGGGAGTTGCATTTCCGGTTGTTGCTAGAAATGTCAAGGTTCTTTCAAGCCTGGCCATCTCCGTTCCCGCCACACGTTTCAATGTTCGGTCGATAGTGGAAACATCTTCCGACAGCTTGCGCGGTGCTCCCTGGTTGACCTGCGCTTCGGAAGGACTGGGCTGCAACCTGTCCTTTTTGATTTTTTCCATATCGATGTAGCCTGACTTAAACATGGCAGCAACAGGGCTGTTGACCAGTTTCTTGGCCTCCATAAATGCTTTAGAGAAATTCCTGCTGCTCCAGAAATGATCCAGGAAGGCCTTTGACTCCTTTTCAGCCTTACGAAAA
The DNA here is from genome assembly GCA_963752035.1 of uncultured delta proteobacterium. Classification (GTDB taxonomy): domain Bacteria; phylum Desulfobacterota; class WTBG01; order WTBG01; family WTBG01; genus CAVVWZ01. The sequence continues at coordinate 10,772 of CAVVWZ010000002.1, forward strand.
ATTCTGAACTTGATGATGATAATGGCCCACGACAAAACGGAAAAGAAAAGCAGGACAATGAGGACCAGTTTCACAACTGCTCCTGCATGAAGAGCAAGCTCTAGAACGTCTGCACTTAAGCCACCGGATATTCCTACTTCTGTAACCATGCGAGGTAAAGACAGCATTAGTTTCTTCCTTCATTTCGGGTTTTACAGGTACTCCACTGTGCTAGTTTCCGTTTCTCTCCCGGTAGAGAGGAAACTTATCCTTCAAGCCTTCAGATACAACATCGGGAACCAATCCCTTGACAGAACCACCGGCGAAAGCAACCTCTTTAATAATTCGAGAGTTAACATAGAACCAGCGTAACCCCGTCATCATAAAAATGGTCTCTACTGACCGGTCCAGCTTCCGATTCATAAAGGTCATTTGAAACTCATACTCAAAATCTGACATTGCTCTGAGACCCCGGACAAGAACATGAATTTTGTTTTTCACTACATAATCAACCAACAGTCCCTCAAAGGAATCAACTATTACGTTGGGATTATTTTTGGTGACCTGCTTAATCATTGCAACCCGCTCATCCAAAGTAAAGAGAGGTTTCTTCGCTGCATTGATGGCCACTGCAATGAGAAGCTTATCAAAGATGAGCAGTGAACGCTCAATAATATTCAGGTGTCCATTGGTAATGGGATCAAAAGATCCCGGATACATTGCAATCTTTTCCATGGTTCCATCCTCAGCATGCTTTTATCAGGTTAGAAGCTCCGAAACAAAAAATGAAATACCGGTTTTCCCATAGGTCCGCTGGTCAAACCTGGAAAGTTTATGATATCGATCTGACAGGGCTTCTTTACACTGGTGTTCAACCACAACCACACCACCTTCTGCAAGTATATCACTGCCTCCCAGTAAACGCAATGAAGTATCTGCAAGACCCCCGTCATAAGGAGGATCAAGAAAGATAACATCAAAGATCCGGTCAGTTTTTCCTACAAGGGAAATTCCCTTCTCAACACTGCACCTTAGTACTTCACAGCAGTTGCTGAGATGCAGTGCTGCGATATTTTTCTCAAGGACGTGAATGGCATTGGGATGGTTCTCTATAAAAACAACCCGGCATGCACCTCTACTTAACGATTCTATGCCGAGCCCACCCGTTCCTGCAAAGAGATCAAGTACTGTTTTTCCCTCCCACTCAACCAAAAGTATATTGAATAGGGCCTCTCGGACTCTATCTGAGGTGGGTCGAACAGATTGACCTTTAAATGCAGCTAGCTTTCTTCCTTTAAGTTTACCGCCGATTATTCGCAATTGATACACACAATGTAAGAAACACTCTCAGGTGAAATGATAAAATATACAAACACTAATGTCAATGAGCATTTGCATTATTCAAAGAGAATTTTATTTATTAATTTCGCAAGCCATGTTATACCGTTAGCAATAATAACAATTCGTGAGTTCCCCTTCTGCCCATGTCCAGATACAACCTGAAAAGAACACCTGAAATAATCTGTGCCGTTATACTGTATGTACTTCTTTTCCCTTCCCTCAGCCACGCAACCGGTTTTCTCATCTACAACCAGCACGCCGCCGCCAATGCCCTTGCCATAGCCTACACTGCTCAGGTTGATAATCCTTCAGCCGTATTTTACAACCCTGCAGCAATAAACCAGCTCTCCGGAACTCAGGCATCCATGGGAACTGTTATTGTCATTCCCCGCACTAAATTCACCAGTGATACAACCGGGGAATCCACCCGAATGAAAGACCACACGTACGTGCTCCCAAACTTTTACCTTACCCATAAACTCAATGAAAAGCTAAGTTTCGGCATCGGTTCATTCTCTCCCTTTGGTCTCAGCACAGACTGGCCTGACGATTGGGAGGGAAACCACCTCTCAACCTTTGCCCAACTGAGAACCTATTATGTAAACCCTGTTGTTTCCTACCAGATCCATCCAAAACTCTCTCTGGCGGCTGGATTTAATCTTATCTATTCCGATCTTCGCTTTAAAAGGGCACTGAAGATTAATCCCCTGCCCCTCAACCTTGGGCAGGCTGATCTTGATCTGGATGACATAGCCTATGGTTTCAACCTTGCTCTTTCCTATCAGATTACGGACCGTATAAAATTAGGATTGTCCTATCGCAGCTCCATAGACATTGAATATGATGGTGATGCCGATTTTAGGGCCCCTGCACTATTAAAACCACTTCTTCCGGAAGGTGGTGTCAAGCTTGACATTGAACTGCCCCCTATTGTTGCAACAGGCATTGCAGCCACCATTACCGATAAGCTCACGATAGAATTCGATCTGATTTGGGTGGGATTCTCCACCTACGATGAACTGTACGCTGATTTTGACCAGAGGATAAATCCCCTGCTTAAAAGCCAGTTTGCTCCTATCCAACGGGACTATAAAGACGTACTTGACATCGCCATGAGCGCCCGCTACCAGACAACGGAATCACTATCTCTCCTGTGTGGCTTTCTTTTTGACCGCTCAACGGTCCCTGAAGAAAATGTCGATCCTATCCTTCCTGACAGCGACAAGTATATTGTAGGTATGGGTTTCAGTTATACCAAACCCCGGTGGGATTTTCACTTCTCCTACTACGCAGTATTTAGTGCTGATGTAAATGTCAGGAGAAATCGAGACGGGTTCAACGGCACCTATGAATCCTTTGCCAGTTTAATCAGCATAAACCTTGACTATCGGTTTTAGTTAGAATCAAACCACAGAGGACTCAGAGGACGTTCTGAATATTCACGATCTGCTGATTGGCTGAACCGGAGTTGCAGAATTCGATTATAGCAACGGAGTGTGGAGTATCGTAACTGGGGATTTCGGATTATAAAAACTGGAGTGGTGGAGTATTTCGATTGCGGATTGGGGAATGCGGATTGCGGAGAGTAAAAAATTTCCTTCAGTCTTTGAAAGTTTTAGGCTTCTAGGCGCTTTATCATGCATTTTAGATGCATTCTGAATTCTTACTTCTGTCTTCTGACTTCTGACTTCTTTTTATTTTCTATTTCAAGATAACATCCAGGATGGTGAATTCCTTTGTTCCGGAAGGAACGACCACTTCTACGGAATCACCAATTTTATGTGCGATAAGGGCCCGTGCAATGGGAGAGTTTATAGAAATGGTTTTCTGCTTAATATCTGCTTCATCAGCGCCAACAATTCTGTAAGTTACCTTATCTCCTGTGTCCTCATCTTCCAGGCACACCGTTGCGCCAAAAACGACGGTTCCAGGCTTTGCCTGACTTGTATCCAGCAACTCAGCACCTGCCAACTTACTCTCCAAGTCCTTGATGCGTCCCTCTATCAAGCTCTGTTTCTCTTTAGCAGCATGGTACTCGGCGTTCTCGCTCAAATCACCGTGTTCCCGGGCTATGCCGATCTCTTTTACAATCTTAGGCCGCTCTACTTCTTTGAGACGCTTGACTTCCTGTATCATGGACTCATAGCCTTCCCGCGTCATTGGTACCTTATCACTCATTACCTTCCTCGTCGTGCATGCAGCTTGTCACATCCTAGACCCAGTAAAGAAACATCCCGCAACGCTCACATGTCCTCAGCTCGCGATTACCGACCGTTTTTACCGTTAATTTTTTTGGTACCATTACATAACAGTTCATACAGCTATTATCCACAACAGGGGCAACAGCCCTGTTATAACGTTCCATCAATTTACTGTACTTGGTTAAGACAGCTGGTGGGATTGACTGTTCAAGAGTCTCCTGGGCTTCGTGCAATTTCTCCTCTCCCTGAATAGTCAGACCCAGCTTCTTTTGAACTTTTTTCGCATCTTTACTTTTGACCTCGACAATCATGTACTCCAAATCCTGGAGCATCACTAGTTTTTGAAGAACTGTATTCATGTCTTAGGTAACCCCCGAAACGAGTTCTGTAAATTCTTCAAATGATGTTATGTTAAAAAGCACTTTTTTAACCTTTTTATCGGTGAGTATTTCAACCAGTTTTCCCAGGAACACCAGGTAGTTAATATCCTGAGGAGGAGCAACTACCATAAAAAACAATTTGACTGGCTTGTCATCGGGGGATTTAAAAGCTAATCCTTTACTCTTAAGAGCACAGAGCACTGTCAATTTTTCCACAGCTATTGAACGGCAGTGGGGAATTGCTATACCCTCACCGATACCGGTACTCCCCAGGTCTTCCCGTTTTTTAACTAAATCATAGATGAGGGAGGTATCGGAGATCTTTTCTTTCGCTGCGAGATAATCTACCATTTCTTTAAGAACATCTTCTCTGCTCGATGCACTCAGTTCAGGAATAAAAAGATCTTTATGAAAATAACTCAGGAGATCAGGATTGTTCATAATGGTAACTTATAGATTTCAGGGATTGAATGGATGGAATTTCCCTGGGCATCTACCCAGTTCAATAGCCATCCATATAACACATCAGCCAGCATAAAGCTACCCCTTGATGGAAAATAAGTCAAGTATTCTTCCTTTTCCACATCCCCTAATCGTAAATCACCTGCCCGCTTGTGCCCGAGCTCAGCCAGGGAGCTGATGCGGCGTGTCGGCCAGGGAGCAGCCCAGGAGGGGAGAAGGAGAAGGAATATGGGTGTTTAGTTTAAGACGGGTCCCCTGAGACCTCTCCCAGTCGGTAACAGAGTTCACTTACCAGTCCAAAAATAACATCTAACGGAAGCTGGTCTTCCACAGTTGCATCAAAAAGAAAGGTAATCTTGGCAGGAAAATCCTCATCAGCTAACCAGAGCAGCACCTGTAGAGGAACCCGAGGCAGTGCCATTACCTGAAAAGAAACATCTGCTCCGGGAACGTGCTTTCCACCACATTTTTCTCCGGCACGCAGAAACCCATCTCCGTCATTTCCAAATGTATGCTCAAGTGACCCAACGGGAAAGAGATGGGGTCCTCGAAAAAACATTTCTCCTCCCTTAAGGTCTTTTTCCGATACCCAGCGACCACGCAATGGAATATTCTTTGCTTCAATCAGATAGCTCACCAGTGCTAATGCACACTCCGTACGGAGAGTTATCCTCTCTTCGTGGGAAGATAAAAACTGCTCCTGCTGTGGATCCACCAACACCCTCGTACCCATAAGGTCAAGGGCATAATATCCACCTGGACTAATCAGAGAACACTGAGATCTTAAAACTACATCATCCGGGGAAAGACGTCTAAGCTCATCCCAGAAATGTCCATCCAGCACATGAGGGTAAGAATCATTCATACTATCTCCTTAAAAAATCACTCAACAATTATATACAGGATTCCGATAAGTAAAACAAGCAAAGTTGATTTCTCGGGCCGCAGATCAGGACACAGGCAGGGAGGATACTAATGTCAACTGTACCACAAACCATTAGAACGGAAAAGACTACCTTTGACTATTTCTCACAGCATGTCAAAGAATCTCTTAAAAATCAGCATATTACTATCACCAAAACTTCCGAGCACTATCTCGTTCACCTTCTCACCGATTTCACCTTCAGCCAGAATACCTTTAACCTGGCACACAGTGATAACCGTCCTCTAGCAATCATCTATCACCAGGCACAACAAGAAACAGCGGAAAATAAAATAAAAATCTTTAAGGAATTGGGTGATTTCTCTCTGTTCATTACGGGATTTTTCCCCGACAGCCTGAATCGAAAAGTTACCGATGTGGACTATTACATTTTCCTTGGTAAAAGTGCCTATGTGAACTTATCAAGCATTTTTGAAAAAAACCAGCGAAGATTCTTTTACCCTCCTGTTCGACGAACTTGCAGAAAAATTCGTTTCGATTACCGATATCCTTGCAGAAATCAGCAGCAAAAGTTCAACTCAATGGAACGATGGCATTCTTAGACTCTATGAACGCTGGTTAAAAACACGCAGCAAGCGTGACGAACGCTTGCTCTGTGCCAAGGGGATACTACCTAATCGGACTGTCCCTCATAAAGTCATCCAATAAAACATAGTACGGTTTAGATGGCATGTTAGTCAAAACACTGCAACAGCAGATGCAGCACATCTATCAACTTCCTCAAGATTTGTCCATAGAAGACTTTTTAATCGATCAGGAAACACTCCATACAATGAAAGAAAAAGATTGTGTGCTTCCCTCCATCGCGCAACAAAAGGGATACATGTTGCTGTTTACCGAAGGGGATGAATTGCATGTGGGCATATATCTTCACAACCACGTAATAGACAACCTTCGCAGGTACAATCCTCTCTTAGGATTACATGAAAAAAATATTTATGATTTTTGCATAATGACAGAGGAAGTCAGCCATTTTCTCTACACCACCTGGAAAGCCCAACATGACATACAGATGACTAAACTGGAAATAGAATTACAGGCCGAGGTTGACAAATTCATACTTTGTACACTCTACAGGGAACAAGATCAGGACAAAACGGACAGCCGCCCCCTCATGGAGCTGCTTGTTTGAAGACTATCACTTTGAGGAGAATCTTTCGGAAGAATCGAAAAGAAGATACCTCACAGCGAACAACCTGGCACGTCACTACTGCCATTTTCTGGACCGACATTATATAAACGACAACCACATCTCTCAAATGATTGAAGAGATCAGACAGTTTTATCGTTTTAGCCAAACAGATAAAATTTCTCATATTAACCGCACCTCATTTTATCAATAACCTTCCCCTATTCTTCAGTTCTTACTTAAAGGATACCCTCTCTCTGTAATCCTGTTAACTCCGTACCTCTCATCATAATCTCCTACACCCCTATAATTGTCATTGCGAGGAGTGTAACGACGAAGCAATCTCATACAGAATATTCTCTCAGGTAATCAAAAATCAGAAGAAAATCAGATTGCCACGCCCTTCGGGCTCGCAATGACTTTATTGAGCGGCTAATTAATAATTCGCGATACTTACAACCTTGTCTTCACACATTATCCTATCACCTCTCCTTTATACTTTTGAACTGCTACCATTGACATCCAGGCTCTTTTATGTTTTTCTTATACACGAGCAATGGTGTTTCACAAAAGCATACCATAACCCTGTCTTTGAAAGGATATGCCATGACACTTAAAGCAGATTTCGTAGACTTATGTGAAAGGCGAATTAGAAATACCCCTGGTGGGAATTGCCCCACCGGAAGATTTTTCGCAGGAAGATGCGGAAAGAATATCTTTCGTTGTAAAAACCTTTGCAGAGTCAACACCATTGGCGGCAGGCAATGATACCGTGTTACAGGCCAGGGATTTTCTTC
>CAVVWZ010000003.1:0-13657 GCA_963752035.1 uncultured delta proteobacterium
CCCTTTGAGGAAAAATTCCACTTCTTTCACAACACCACGATAGTGTCCTTTATCAATCAATTTGAAACAGGGAGCAGGGCACTGTCCCATTTGGTAATTAAGGCAGGGACGATTACGAAACTGAAAATGTTTACTCTGACACTTGCGTAGCAGGAAGTGCTGTTGTATAACCCGCATTGTTTCTCTGACTGCCAGGGCCGAGGTGAAGGGACCAAAATAGAGGGAAGAGTCTTTTTTGACCCTTCTTACCAGTGACAGTCTTGGAAACTTTTCTTCAAGGGAGAGTTTCAAGTAGGGATAATTTTTGTCATCCTTTAAAATGACGTTGTACCGGGGTCGATGACGTTTTATGAGTGTACCCTCTAAAATCAGGGCTTCCTTTTCAGTGGTGGTAACAATATGCTCCAGATCAGCAATGTGAGAGACCATAGTATTGACTTTACTCGGAGGGCCAGCGTACTGCTTAAAATAAGATTGTACCCTGCTCCTTATATTCTTGGCTTTTCCCACGTAGATGATAGTGGACTTATTATTTTTCAGGATATATACACCGGGTGTTTTCGGCAACAGTGCAATTTTTGTATCTAATGGTTTCATTTTTCCCATGAAGTTGCGCCGGCCTCTAAGGGGAGAGGGTTGGGTAAGGGAGAGAGTCTGTTTTTGTGTTAAACCTTAGCTGATTCTTTCCAAGACATCAAGCATCTGGTTGTGAATTTCTCCGTTGCTGGCTACGATCTCAGAACCATAGATGCTGAAAGTATCACCACTGTAGGTGCTCACTTTTCCGCCCGCTTCTGATACGATGAGGCTTCCCGCTGCAACGTCCCAGGGATGGAGTTTTTGTTCCCAAAATCCGTCGAATCTTCCCGCGGCGGTATAACACAGATCAAGGGCTGCAGACCCATCTCTCCTCACTGCCTGGGTTTTCATCAAGAAGTTTCGGAAGTGGTGAATGTTACTGTCCATGTCTTCCCGGACATCATAGGGAAATCCCGTACAGAGAAGACTGGCGTTGAGCTGTTGTTCAGTTGATACCGTAATGGGGGAGCCGTTGAGATAAGAACCGTTTCCCTGTTCGGCAGTGAACAGCTCTTTTCGTAAGGGGTCATATATTGTACCAAAGATGATGTTTCCCTCATGCTCAATGGCGATAGAAACACAAAAGCAGGGATAGCCATGGGCATAGTTGGTGGTGCCATCCAGAGGATCAATGATCCACTTAAAGGGTGAGGTGATTCCGCTGTCCCCTGTCTCTTCGGCAACAATGCGGTGGGTGGGATAGGCATCTTGTATAATGCTGATAATCTGCTGTTCGGATTCCTGATCAGCTTCAGTTACAATATCAATGTCTCCTTTATAATCAATTGACTTTATCTTACCAAAATATTTTGTAAGAACAGCTCCCCCCGCTGATACAGCCTTAAGAGCTGTCTTTTTTAGGTTTTCCTCCATGGTGAATCATGCTCCTTTTGTGTTTTAGGATCTTTTTATAAAATATCAATGATAATCAGTAAAAGTCAAAGTATTTATAGTATTGAACAGGTTCTTGGAAGAATAATAATGGCGTGGTTTGTAGTCCACGCCATGCTTGTATTGAAAATATTATGCTAAGGTATATTTGAGAGTTGGAAGTATTGGACAGTTCTACTGTATCCGCGTAAAAACTTCCCTGAACTCCACTGCAGTCGAGGGCATCCACAGCCTGTCTTCCCGTACTTCTATTGCAAGTAATTCTACCTCGTCGGTTATGGGGTTGTATGATTCAATTAAGACAAAGGGCTCATCGATACTGATAATTGTATAACTTCCAGTGTTATTGCTATCCTCGTAGTGAGAAGAGATGGTGGCCTCATCAATTTCCAATAGTACATCTTTAAAAGGGATCTTTGATGTAATCAGTTTAATCTGGTTTTCTGTATAGGCACCACACATCCTGATTTCTTTGAGTGTTTCTATTTCATCGGACTGCCAGCTGCCCAGCAATGGATTATTCTGTTTAGCGCTGCATCCAAATGACCATATGATACAAAGCACCGGCAGTAATACTATTTTTTTCATGCAGTGAGTCATCATAGGGTACCCGCGGGGAAAGTTTATTTTCCAACTTCTTTTTGAATCTGCTGGATAGATGGATTTTCAAAAATTTTTATGAACTCCGGGTCAGACATGAGGGTGTTGATATCTCCAGCAGTAACAGCCTCCATGATATCCTTGATCCTGGATAAGTGACTGAATTTCAGGATCATTCTGTAATGTTTGGATCATCTCCATTATCTGGGGGTTCTGGGTCATGGATTTCTGAAGGGTTTGTATGGTGTTGTCAACGGAACCGTTAGATGCATTTGCAGGCTGCCATGGGGCTGTGCCATGAGAGTCCATTCGGATTAATTTAATTTGTGATTCATCGATTTTAATGGTGCCAAGGCTACCTGACTGTAAGGTGTATACTCCTTCCCTGAAGGAGATGATTTCCCCAGAAATCATGCTTCCATCGGTTAATTGGATCTGCACAGGTTCACTCGCAAATGCGTTGCTGGACATAAAGACAATCAGAATATAAAAACAGACAATTGTATATTTCATCAGTATCTTCCCCCGTTTTTTGTATGCGGACCATGAAATAACCCCTCTCTACTATATCGTATAATTCGGTAAAAATCTTTAGCAGGGGTATCCCCGATAAGTAAGGGGAGTTCTGGAAACCAATGTCCCCTTTATTCACTGATTCTTGATCCAAGATACTGGATGTCAAAGATAAATCCGGTTTTGAACATTTGACATTTGAAATTTATTTGAAATTTGGTCTTTGTCATTTGTCATTCACGATTTTTAGTTTTAATTTAGGCATTCTAGGCAATTTAGCTCATTTTAGGCATTTGGATCTTACTTCTGACTCCTGGCTTCTTTACCAAGTAAGTTGTTCTCGGAACCAACGTCCCCTTTTATTTGAAATTTGGTCTTTGTCATTTGTCATTCACGATTTTTAGTTTTTTATTTAGGCATTCTAGGCAATTCAGCTCATTTTAGGCATTTGATTCTTAATTCTGGCTCCTGTCTTCTGACTTCTTTTATCAGAGTAAGTTGTTCTCGGAACCAACGTCCCCTGTAACTGATTCATCTTTTTTGTCTTTGTTTTTCCATTCAAAATTGGACGTTGGACGTTCGATGTTGGATGTTCATTCAATTAATATTCTGATTTCTGGCTCCTGTCTTCTGACTTCTTTATTAAGTAGTAAGTTGCTCTCGGAACCAACGTCCCCTTTTTTAAACTTTTCATCAGTCCATTTATATGGTAAAAAGAGGGCTAGTAACAGCAGGTACACGGTGGGTTCTTTTAAAAAAATTTTTATCTTCTGAAAAATAGATAAAGTTTTTTGGGAATCTATACGATTATAGTATATAGAGCATATTTGCCCAGCATACAGTATTTATTCAACATCAACTTTTGTTATAGAGTATGACTTTACTAAACACTGAAAAATTGTACGGTGGTATATTCTGCGCAGCAATAATCTGTGTTCTTCTCTTCCAGTGCAATCCTGTGGAAGCAGATATATACCGTTATGTTGATGCAAAGGGCACTGTCCACTTTACCAATACACCTACCACCCCACGGTACCAGCTCTTTAAAAAGGGGAAGAGAAAGAGGAGTATTGGAACCATAAGTACCGCACGCTATGATCATCTCATCAAAGAAATTTCCAAGCGGTACGGTATTAATCCTGCTCTGGTCAAGGCAGTCATAAAGGCAGAATCTGATTTTGATCCCTATGCGGTTTCTAAAAAGGGTGCACGGGGTCTCATGCAACTGATGCCGGCAACCATGAAGGATCTCAAGGTGTACAATGCTTTTCATCCACGGGATAACATTAGTGGAGGGGTTCGGTTTTTAAAACAACTTTTAGAGCGATTCAACCACGATCTTTCCCTCAGCTTGGCTGCTTACAATGCAGGACCTAACGTTGTGGAACGATACGAGGCTATTCCTCCTTACAAAGAGACCCAGCACTATGTAAAGAAAGTCCTCAATTACTTTGACCATTACCGCCAGGAACTTTAGCCAATCCAGAAAGAACACACTCCATGACAGACGTACTCGTTGAGGTGACACGGGGAGACCAGATAGAAAGTATCCACCGGGGTCATATTGTTGTGGCAGATTCCCGGGGCACTATACTGTACCGGATAGGTAATCCCGACACTGTCGTCTGTCTTCGCAGTTGCGGCAAACCCCTGCAAGCTCTTCCCATTATTACTTCAGGTGCTGCAGACAGGTTCCATCTCACCCCTGCTGAGCTGGCAGTTATGAGCGGCTCCTTGAGCGGGCAGGACTTTCACGTAACAACCATTAAGTCCATCCTGGATAAGATCGGACTTGACGTGGGTTTTCTGGATTGTGGGATTCACCGCCCATCACACCGGCAAACAGCACGAAAACTGCAGCAGGAAGGAGATAAACCTACTCCTCTCCATAACAATTGTGCCGGCAAACACGCAGCCATGCTAACCCTCTGTGTATACCACGGGTGGCCATTGGAAAATTACATTTCACCTGAGCATCCTGTACAGCAGCTGATACTGGATACGGTTTCATCTTTAACAGAAGTCCCGGTCGAGCAGATCGGCATAGGAATAGACGGGTGTGGTGTTCCGGTATTTTTCCTTCCACTGGCAAGACTTGCACAAGCGTATGCCAAGCTTACCTCTCGTACAGACGCGGCAATCAGCCGGTTGATGGAAGCGGCCCTCTCAAATCCTGAAATGATTGCCGGAAATGAAAGGATTTGTACTGATATCATGCTGACTTTAGGGAAAAAGGTATTTGCCAAAACGGGGGCTGAAGGGGGATATGCCATGAGTCTTATGGAAAAAGGATGGGGTGTGGGCATCAAAATCGAAGATGGCAACAACAGGGCACTCAATCCTGTTATTGTAGAAACCTTACGACAGTTGCAGGTGCTGACCAGGGAAGATGAAAAAAGCCTCGAGGCGTACCACCATCCTCTCATAGTGAATCACAGAAAGGAAGTTGTTGGTGCTATCAATGCACAATTCAGCCTGGTCCCCTGACCGTTTAAAAAGTGTAAAAATAACTGGTAATAATTATAAATATACTATACGCTATGAATGCTAAAAAGGGCAATTAAACTCAATCACTGTGCTTTTTTGAAAGGAGGTTGATATCCATGATAGATGAAAGAGAAAGATCCAGTTCATTATTTGTTTTTCTCGCAGGGGGGTTGATTGGTGCGGGAATTTCACTGCTCTATGCCCCCTTGAACGGTGAAAAGACCCGTCAGTATCTAAGGGTTCAAACCAAAAAGGCAAAAAAAAGGGCCCGCCATGTAACTGAGAATGCACGGGAGAATATTGACTGCTTGATTGATGAAATTAGAGAAACAACAGACAGGGTAATTGAAGAGGGGATTGAACTCACCAAAGATAAAAAAGCTGAACTGCTGGCAGCTATTGAAGCCGGTAAAAAGGCAATGGAGGAAGAGCGAAAGAGGATAGAAGAGCAGCACGCTGAGTAAATTGTGAAAATGAGGAAATCACAGAAGCTGTCCTCACCTAATTGATATGGAAAAAATCAGGGTCAAGATAAAAAAATCCTCTGGAAACGAAGATATCCCCTTGCCGGACTATATGTCTCCCAATGCTTCCGGAATGGATTTGCATGCTGCAGTTAAGGAAGAAACAGTGCTCAATCCGGGGGAGATAAAACTCATAAGTACGGGTTTCAGTGTTGCTCTCCCGCCCGGTTTCGAAGCACAGGTACGACCCCGAAGTGGATTAGCCCTCAAACATGGGGTGTCCCTTCTCAATGCACCTGGAACCATAGATGCTGACTACAGGGGGGAAGTTGGGATTATACTGATCAACCTGGGAAAAAGCCCCTTTGTAGTCAAGAGAGGTGATCGTATTGCACAGATGATCATCAACAAAGTTTACCAGGCCCACCTGGAACTCACTTCAGAATTGTCCCCCACGGAAAGAAATGAAGGGGGATTTGGTCACACCGGTATATGAAACAGGAAGTATCCTGGATCAGTTTTTAAACAGCCCCTCCCACTACTGACTTGTAAGGTTGTGTTACCTTTAACCCAGAATTTGCAGTAGCCATCTACTGCGGCTTGAAAATCCTTGCTGCAACGCTTGTTTCACGATTTTGCTCCTCAACATATTTATGAATATGCCTTCGTCACAAAATCGCTCCAACTGCGCGTTTCGCTATGGTTTTCTGCGCCTCGCTACGATTCTACTGCACAATCTGGGTTAAACGAGAATGTGCTCATGCAGTCCATCCAGCGTTTTCTCACCAATACCTCTAACCTTGGTAAGGTCACCCGCTGTTTTAAAGGGGCCATGCTGTGCCCGGTATGCGATAATTGCCTGAGCGGTTCTTGTACCGATTCCCGGTAGCAATGCCAGTTGATCTTCGGTTGCGGTATTTATATTAATCTGTTCTGACATCAACGGTTCTCTGCGCCCAGGCCCAGGGGCTTTTTGAGCGAGGGGGGAGAGAACCACGCACACCGTAGAACAGAGCAACAAAGTTATAAGCAACGTCAGTAATTTAGTCAGTTTCATACCATGCCTTTCTAATTATACCGTGTACCACTGTGTGCATATGTACACGGCTTATCGCTGCAGCCGCATAAAAATTCTCTTATCATAGGGGGAAGGATTGTCAAGGGCTTTTTGAGAACAGTGGAGCACCACAAATGGATTGACAATTTGAGCAAAATAGGGAATATGAGAGCTGATACCAAGAAAAGTACTAATGGTTAATAACTTATAATCCGAATAGATACCAGACAGGTTGGCACTGCCAGTCTGCTGGAATGATACGTGCTCAAGTGGAAACAGCACCAAAAAAACCGTACTTGAAAAAGCGGATTGGCTACTTCTGGGGACGACAAGGGGTTGCTTTAGGTCTAAAACTGGCAGAACTTTTCCCCCTCAGCGCTCTCAACCGTTTTGCATCACTTATGGGTCGAATCGGCTACTTTCTCGGGGGTAAGTATAGAAGAATAGTGGACAACAATCTTCGTATGGCCTTCGGCACATCAAAGACAGAAAAAGAATATGCGGACATCGGGAAAATAGTTTACCAAAATATGACAAAAAACACCTTCGAGATAGCCAAACTGTTTTATGCAGAGCCCGATCTCATAAAAGAGCTGGTCTCCGTTGATGGCTTAGAGCATCTTGAAACTGCATTGAGTAAGGGAAAGGGTGTTGTGGCGGTCAGTGCACACCTGGGGAACTTTTCCCTGATTGGTCCCCGGCTGGTTATGGAGGGATACCCGTTCTCCCTTGTACTTCGAGACACAAAGGATGAAATGTTAGCCAAGACCTTAAGGGATTTGAGAAGCAATGTGGGTATAGAATCCATACCGGTGAATCCCCGCAGGACCTGCATCGCACAGTCGTTAGCCTGCTTAAAACGAAACGGAATCCTGTTTCTTCAGATAGACCAGAATGCCTCTTCCCAAGATCTCTGGGTTGATTTTTTTGGCTGGAAGGTTCCGACTTTCAAAGGACCGGTGGTGTTCAGCATGAGAACAGGTGCTCCGCTCGTTCCCATGTTTATAATACGGGATAGTGCCGGCCATCATCAGCTCACTATCAGTGAGCCCTATACACTGGCAAAGACTGACAATCAGGAAGATGATATCCTCTACAACACTGCCAACCTTACTAAACTTATTGAAAGCTACATTGAGCAGTACCCCGCTCAATGGTGGTGGTTCCATCGTCGTTGGAAAAAAGCGAGAAGGAGTAATTAACCGTTTCTTTCAAAAATGTTTTATGCTATAAAAATCTTTATAGATAAAGCGTAGCTTTTAGTGGTGCGAAAGGGAAAAGTGAATAAAAAAGACATAGACATTGATGAACAGGGTTTTACTCCAGAACTTGTTACTGCTCATCCGGTAGAAAAGGCAGAAGATGCTGCTCCTTCACGTCTCCTCATTATTGACGATGACGAGGATGTGAGGCTGTTGCTCAGGGATCTGCTGGAAGAATCAGATTACGAGGTTCAAGTTGCTCAGTGCGGTGAGGATGCCTTGAAGATGATCAGGATGTCTACCTATGACCTCGTAGTTACCGATTTGAGGCTGACCGGAATGCATGGTCTTGAGGTTATTAAAGAGGTAAAAGCTATCGATGCAGGTATCGATGTGATTGTGATGACCGGATATGCCTCTGTTAACTCGGCAGTGGAATCTATGAAAGCAGGTGCTGTAGATTATATCACCAAGCCGTTTAACAGTGATCAGATAAAAATGGTTGTGAAAAAAAATGTAGAGCGGAGAGAATACCAGCGTTTGGCACAGGAGAGAGAATTCTACAAGGTGCTCTCCAGTATTGATGGACTTACTGAACTTTACAACTATCGTTACCTCCACCAGTATCTCAAGATGGAACTGGAGCGGGAAAAGAGGTATAAACGGCAGCTTTCTCTGGTTATGATCGATATTGATGATTTCAAAAACTATAATGATCAATTCGGTCATCTGATTGGAGATATGGTGCTGAAAAAGATTGCAGCTGTTTTCAGGAATGCTACCCGGGGATGTGATGTTCTCTGCCGATATGGTGGAGAAGAGTTTGCAGTAGTACTTCCTGAAACCAGTAAGGAAGAAGCAGTTATTGTGTGTGAAAGGATCAGGAAATCAGTTGAGACCACTGAAATGGTTGATGAACAGGGAACCCAAGTTGGAAATGTCAGAATAACACTCGGGCTGGCATCTTTTCCTGCAGATGCCGATAACAAGGATGATCTGATAGACAATGCAGATAGGGCCTTGTACCAGGGGAAAGAAGCGGGGAAAAATTGTATCTTTCTTTTCGGTTCAAAGGAAAAATACAAAGCACCGGGGACAGAGGCATAATACTATAATTCTTGCCAGGTTCACTGAGATGAGAAGTATCTCAGAAACATTGACACTACCACGGGAAGCTGTTAGAGGGCTATCACCCATTGAGAACGATAGCCTTTTTTAACAGTTCCCTTTTTACCGGCAGGTGCTTGCAAGTATTAAGCCCCAGCTCTTTGTCTAACATGTCGCATCAGGTCTGTAGAATGCGAAGGCTTATCGTAAAGTTCCAGGGCTGTCATGCGACGTTGACTAGCACTTAACAGCAAAAATAACTGGACCTTAGGATAGTTCATAAACATCGAGAGAAACAGTATGTGTGGTATTGTAGGCTATATTGGTGAAAGGCAAGCTCCTCAGATTTTGATTGAGGGCCTCAAACGACTTGAGTACAGGGGGTATGATTCTGCCGGTTTGGCGGTTGTGGACAACGGGACGGTAAAGATCAGACGGAATGAAGGAAAACTTGAACATCTCGAACGTTCCCTCACTAAGAATCCCCTTCAGGGTAAGGTGGGGATAGGGCACACCCGCTGGGCAACCCATGGCAAACCATCTGAGACTAATGCCCATCCCCACAGGGCCGGAAATGTTGTTGTGGTTCACAACGGCATTATTGAGAATTACCTTGACCTGAAGAGGATGCTCACGAAAGGGGGGCATACCTTCAAATCGGAAACCGATACGGAGATTATTGCCCATCTCATCCAGAGCTATCTTTTCAAGGGCAACAGCTTCGAGCAATCAGTACGCAATGCCCTGAAAAAGATTAAGGGATCCTACGCTATTGGTGCTATCTGTCAGGATGAGCCCACGAACATTAGTGGCCGCGCGCAGTGAAAGTCCCCTGGTCATTGGCCTTGGGGAGCAGGAATGGTTTATAGCATCTGATATCCCGGCGTTTCTACCCTATACCAGGAAGGTTATCTTTTTAGATGATGAAGAAATGGCTGTGGTGGATCAAAATGGTGTGAAACTCAGCACCCTCTCGGGGAAAAAGGTTTCCAAGGCAGATCCATACAATTGACTGGAGCCCTTCTATGGCTGAAAAGGGTGGGTTTAAACACTTCATGTTAAAAGAGATTTTTGAACAGCCGCGAGCACTTATTGACACCTTTAGAGGAAGGATTGCCGGAGAGAAGGGTTCGGTGTTCCTGGAAGATTGTAACCTGCCTGCTCAAGAGCTCAAACAGATTGAGAAAATATTTATCGTTGCTTGTGGTACTTCCTGGCATGCTGCTACGGTGGGGAAGTTTATGATTGAGGATCTCTGCCGTATTCCCGTTGAAGTGGATCTGGGATCGGAATTCAGGTACCGGGATCCCCTGCTCGACAAAAAAACCCTCCTGCTGCTTATCAGCCAGTCAGGTGAAACGGCAGATACCTTAGCTGCATTACGGGAAGGGGTAAAGAAAAAGGCACGTATCATTACAATCTGTAATGCTGTGGGCAGCAGTATGGTGAGGGGTTCTGACGGAGTTATTTATACCCACGCGGGTCCGGAGATTGGAGTTGCTTCAACCAAGGCGTTTACCACCCAGCTGGTAGCTCTCTATCTCCTTGCACTCTACCTGGGAAAACAGAGGAGACGTTTAACCACTGACAGGGTAAAGTCCCTGATCAAGGACCTGGTGAGGCTTCCCCGGCAGATTGAGAAGATTCTGGCTGACGATGCCGCCATACGTGCTATAGCTCACCAGTATATGCATTATCGTGATTTTCTGTACCTCGGGAGGGGTATCAATTATCCGATTGCCCTTGAGGGTGCCCTTAAGCTCAAAGAAATATCCTATATCCATGCGGAGGGTTATCCGGCAGGTGAGATGAAACACGGACCCATTGCCCTCATTGATGAGGAAATGCCCGTGGTGGTGCTCCTCTCAAAGGGTGTTACCTTTGACAAGATAATGAGTAATGTCGAAGAGGTCAAGGCACGTGGAGGTACTATTATAGGGGTGGCACCTAAGGTCAGCAGGGAAATTTCTGCAAAGGCTGACACCATTATAAAAGTACCCGAGAACAACGAGTACTTAATGCCCATTCTTTTCTCAGTGCCCCTGCAGTTACTTGCCTATCATATCGCCGAACTCAGGGGGACGGATGTTGATCAGCCCAGAAATCTTGCAAAGAGTGTAACGGTGGAGTAAATAAAACTATAAAATAGAATTCAGGAGTCAGAAGTCAGAAGTCAGAATGAAAACTTAGAACTGAACATCGAAATTCAATGATACATGCATCAAACGCCAAAGAGAAATTTCATAGTTAAATCAACTTACAAGCATGTTAATCTAAGTGCATAAAGCAGACTTAAATATCTAATCAGAAGTCAGAATTCAGCATAATTGGAAGAGAGGAAGAACCTGAAATGAAAAAACTGTTTGGCACGGATGGCATAAGGGGGGTTGCGAATGAACCTCCCATGACTACCGAGATTGCAATGCAGTTGGGAAGGGCAGTTGCCCATATATTTAAAAATAAAGAGGGGAGGCACAGGATTCTGATTGGTAAAGATACCCGTGTCTCCGGGTACATGCTGGAAACGGCCCTTGCCTCGGGAATTTGTTCTATGGGAGTTGATGTCCTGCTGGTCGGTCCCATGCCTACACCGGGCATTGCCTTTTTAACCACCGATATGAGGGCTGATGCTGGTATTGTCATTTCGGCTTCCCATAACCCTTTCCAGGACAATGGTATAAAGATTTTTTCCCGGGATGGGTATAAGCTTCCTGACGACACGGAAGAGGAAATTGAACGCTTAATGTTTTCCAAAGAGATAGATTCCCTGCGTCCCACTGCGACCGAAGTGGGAAAAGCCTTTAGAATTGATGATGCCGCAGGGAGATATATTGTTTTTCTCAAAAAAACCTTTCCCAATGATTTTACTCTGGATGGATACAAAATTGTGCTTGACTGTGCTCACGGTGCAGCCTACAAAATCGCACCCCATGTTTTTACGGAGCTTGGAGCCGAGGTTTATCCCCTCGGCATTGAGCCTGACGGGGCTAATATCAATATGAACTGCGGGGCAACCCACCCTGAAGTGATCAGCAAAGCAGTTAAAGAAAAGGGGGCTGATCTCGGCATTGCGCTGGATGGAGACGCTGACCGGGTCATTTTTGTAGATGAGAACGGGGTGGAGGTGGATGGGGATCACATTATGGCCCTTTGTGCGGTAGATCTGCTGCGTGAAAGCCGGCTTAAGAAAAACACGGTGGTCGCCACGGTAATGAGTAATATAGGGCTTGAAATTGCCCTCAAAAAAGAGGGAATCAACATGGTTCGGTCGGCAGTAGGAGACCGCTATATCTTAGAGCACATGCGAACCCATGGTTACAACTTTGGAGGGGAACAGTCGGGGCACATAATATTTTTTGACCTGAATAAAACCGGTGATGGCATCCTTTCTGCCCTGCAGGTGTTGGCTGTGATGAAAAAGAATAATAAGCAGTTGTCAGTATTGAGTTCAGTTATGCAGAAATTCCCGCAAGTGATTGAAAATGTAGAAGTGGGGAATAAAAAAGATTTAGACGGGGTGCCCGATATCAAGCAGGCCATAGCCCGTGCTGAAGAAACCCTTTTGGGTAAGGGAAGGGTTTTAGTGCGTTATTCCGGTACGCAGCACCTCTGCAGGGTGATGGTAGAAGGTCAGGATGAGGATGAAATCAGGGGTATTGCCCACAACCTTGCCCAGATCATAGGCAATAAACTGAACTGACAAACCAGGACGTGCTGAGCAACCCTTTCCCCGGGGCCTTCCTATACGTTTCTCACCGCGCTATTCAGTTCCCAGAAGGGAATCAGGTTCTCAAATTCAAAGAGTGCTTTCATAGCTACATTTTCAGTGGCAATGCCTGATTCTTCAACTGCTGCCAGGGGATTTAACCCTCCTGCAACGATCATTCCTACTCTACCCTCGGATACAGGGATTTCAAGAAGCGGCCGGCCTGGTTTTCCGATCATGAGTATTCCCCCCAATCCCATTATCTCCAGCCTTTTTTTAATGCGTTCAACCTTGGAAAGTGCCACGGAGGGAAATTCCCGGAAACTGGCACCTATCTTACCGTTGCCGGTAAGCACTGCCTGACCGACACTGGTCATTCCCCCTTTTACAAAAATTTCCAGAGGATCGATGGAAGATCCGTCATAGTTAATTATGTCCGTAAATCGAAAGGGATGTCCCTTTACCAGTTCCAGAAGACCACCAAACCGTGAGGTGCTGTGAATACCCTCGCTTAAAAATATTCCGTTTATGGTGACGCTGCATACCGTCCCGATGGCTACTCTATCTTCCTCTCCTGCACTTTTATCCTCAACGGGGACATTCAGTGCAACAAACCTGCCCATGCCCAATCCTGCCCGGAATACCAGCTCAATGTTGTGAATCGCCCTGTGAATGTCATGGTTGCTGATGGCAGAGAGGTTGAGGATTATTTTCCCCTTGCGTTTTCTTAAGGAAAAACTCATTTGATAGGTCAGGGAATCAATCTTTGATGCAACAAAACCAACCTTTTCAATGACAAAGGCTGACTTTAGTTCTTCCTCCCCTTTAGGGGTAATTCTACGTCCCCTCTTTCCGAGGTTCTTTGTCAGCCCCTCCTGGTCCATGCGCTGAAGATAGTTTCTGACCATCCTCTGGCTCAGGTCAAACCCGAACTCTTCTAACCTCTGGGCGATTCTTGTCCCCCCCAGGGGCTTTTCTGCGTCCGATAAGATTTTGAGTACGGAAACAATTTTTCTCTGGTAATTTTTATCCATCTGAGATGGCCTCCCTG
>CAVVWZ010000004.1:0-7082 GCA_963752035.1 uncultured delta proteobacterium
CCAGATATGGCATTTCACAAATTCATGAGTTCAATATTGCAGGATAAAGATATCGAAATCTACGGTGACGGATTACAAACAAGGGATTTTACCTTTATTTCTGACGCAGTAGAAGGCAACCTGCTGGCAATGAAGAATACCCTGGTGGGGGAAGTTTTTAATATTGGAGGAGGATCGCGGGTTACAGTAAATGATGTGCTTGGCACCATGAAAAAGATAACCCAGAAAAACCCCAGAATAGTGTATCAAGATGTGCAGAAGGGGGATGTTAAACACACCCTTGCTGAAACCATCAAGGTTAGGACAACTCTGGGATATAGCCCGCAGGTTGACTTAACAACGGGGCTTGAAAAACAGTGGGAGTGGTTTCAAACGCTATAACCCCACTCTGTTCGCCCCGTGGTTTCATCTTTCAATTAATCGATGAGGAGGATACATAAAATGGCGCTTAGTAAAGAACTGCTTGATATTTTAGCCTGTCCCAAGTGTGTTCGGAATCCGGGCTGTAGCGGAGAATTCAAATAGTGAAAAAGACGAAAAGCTGATTTGTCACCACTGTAATCTTGCATATCATATCAAAGAGGATATTCCTGTTATGCTGATCGAAGAGGCTACCCCGCTTGATTAGGTTGACCTGTGCACCTTTGAAGGAATGCCAAGTAGCGTCCATATAAATCTCGCAGCTTCATCATCCGATAATATATATCTTTATATTTATTATAAAATACATATGTTTGTCCATCATAGCTAAAGTATTCATTTAACAATCTCTGCTGATCTGTTCTGGTAATCATTCCCCCCTGTAGTTTATATTTCTCCAATGAACGGTTAAACCTGAGGAGGTTCTTTATCTTTTCCCTGGGGGAGAGTGTGCCTTTCAAAATCGCCTTATCGAAGTCAATAATGTATATCACTGTTGCAGGGGAGGAATCCTCATATGAAATGAGGATATTTTTGAGGTGTAAATCACTGTGGTATATTCCTTTGCTGTGCATGGTGAAAAATGACCTGGCAATAGCTTGAAAGAGGTGCTGTTTCTGCACAAAGCGTTTTTCTGGTGATTCATCTTTCAACCTGTTAAAAAAGTTTATTAAATCAATACAATCGGTGAGTTCCAGTGAGAAGAGGAAATTCCGGTAGAGTGGGCCGATTACCTTTTGTTTAGCAGCAGCAAGGATTTCTGTTGTTCGTATGCCCCTGGAGAGAATTTGTGTATTTGCAACCATTTCTTTAAGAGGGCGATTTCCTCCCCAGAACAGGTCTCTGTTAAAGAACCTTAGCAGACCACCTCGCAGGCAGAGTTTTGCGACCATCCGTTTCCCGCTACTTTCTTGAATGGGAAGTGAAGGTAGGAGTCCACGGCCCTCAAACTGTTTGACTTCCCGAGGGGCTGTGGAGATTAACCTTTGAGGATTTAAAATACCCTGTCTGAGGAGCCTCTCTTTAAATTCATTTCTAATTAAAAGGGTTGGATTGCCTTCTGCGATAAGACTACAGTTTGCCGGAATTTTACTAGCAGGGAACATGAATTAACTCATAGACGGGGGGATTAAACGTATGAGTATCAGGATGAATGTCGTAACCACTACGGTTACATGGCTTATTGGTTACTGAAAATAGCAAAGGCGTGGAATTTTGGCAAGGGTTTTTTAGGCCACTTTTTTTGTAGTGCGGGGTGATCTCTTCCGGGGAATTCGTCTCTTCTTTAGATTGTGTCGTGATTTTTTTTTGACTTCATCAATAAAGTGCTTGACCATCTGAGGGTCAGCATTCATGACAAAAATCCTAACAGCACGTGGGTTCCATGATGTGTCGTGGGAAAGTGGTTCCTCACATGCCAGGCATTTTTCCAGAGGGGCATCTACATCGTTGTGTTTATGCATATGGCCACAATAGCAACATATGATTTTACAATTTTTTCTCAGGTTGCATCACCCCCTGTAAGGTAATGTGTTATATTTATATATTATCGTACTGTAAATCAGTAAGTTTTAATTATGTTGGTTGCGTAGGAGGGGAAGATTGCACAGAGAATGCTTAGTATCTGTAAGGAAAGCAGGTGATTAAAAAGGGTACTAGATGAAATTTACTATGTCAGCGGAATGAAGGTTGTTTAAGAGTTGGATAAGGTTTTTTTAACGTAGGCAACAGATGCAGTTGTTAAGCGATTAAACCAGATCACTACAAGAGGGGAGGATTCACGTGCAGCATGAAAAAAGAGATACAGACCGAGAATAGCCATAATAATGTTCGGTAGCCACATGCATATAAAGGGCGGGAGGCGTCCATCGATGCCCAGTGACTCCCCGAGCATTAACAATAGGTAGTAGAATAAAAAAACTAAGAGGCTTATTATAAAACCGTAGGATTTGCCTCCTCGAACCTTTCTTATGCCGAGAGGGATTGCAAGTAATCCAAAGACAATACAGGCAAAAGGAATCGAAAATTTTTTATGGTACTCTATCTTGATTTCGTTGATCTCCGGATTTCCAGGCTCCATTTTCCTTAAGGAATCTTCTAATTCTGTGAGGGACATCTCATTGTATTTTAATTCACCAATAGACGAGGCATTGAGATCAAGGGTTATATCGTAGGTTTTGAAACTACCTCTTTGATAAGATTCTAACACTTCACCAGCACGGTGAATACTCCCATCATATAGTCTCAAATTTAATGACAGGGCATTTGCATCAGATGTGATATAGGCTTCCTTTGCAACAATTGTAGTGGATATGGCAGGATCCCTCTTATCTGCGATAAATATTCCTTTCATACCTCCTCCCTGCCCAACCGTCTTGTCGACATAAATAAGCATTCCGTCGAACTCATCATTAAAAACTTTTTCCGGTATGCCTACCTCGGATAGGGATTGGAGCGCCTTAACGGTAAAGTCTTTGAGTGCCTTGAATCCCCAGGGGTTGGCGTAGAAGGTGAGCAGGATTGTGAGCAGAAGGATAATGGATGAAAAAAAACTAACCGGTAAAACAAGCTGGTAAAGGCTTATGCCGGAAGATTTCATAGCGATGATCTCGTTATCTGCGGATAACCTTCCCAATGCCAGTAGAATGGCAAGCAATAGGGAAATGGGGATAATGTACCCCAGGAATGGTATATAGATGTAGGTGATCAACTGAAGGATATCAACAAAGCCCATACCCTTATTGACAAGCAGGTCAGAGAGTTTGAGGGTTCTGCCCATCAGCATGAAGGCACTGAAGGTTAAGACGCTGGTGAGAAACGGTCCCAACAATTCCCGGAATACGTACCAATTAATAATGTTTAATCTAAACATAAATAAGGAGGGGGTTTAATTGGTAACTCAGTTAAAAAACGTAGGTGAGGCCGACTATTCCAAAGTGAGAGTCTACGCCACGATTGGGAGTTGCCATACCTGCATTAGACAAATGTCTGTAACGATAACCCACTGTGAGTGCATAGTGATTTCCCATGAAAAACTTAGTTCCTATCCCGGGCTGGGTGATAAAATTGGACTGGGAACCCTGTTCATGGACATGCTGTGTGGTATAGACATATCCTAGACCAACCTCAAGGTAGGGGGCAATCCAGGTAGCGAGATTTACTGAATACCTCAAAAACAATGAACCGCCAATCTCTGCATTGGTCCCAGGACTGACAACAACATTGGTCAGTGGTTCCACAAGAAGTTCAAAATTAGTTCTTTGTGATTTAATACGAAGTTTCTCGGCAAGGGGGTTAATATCAAAACCGAATTGGTAGAGAAGTGGTACCACTTCATAGTCTGAAGACGTGTCGTCGAGTGGTGCCATACCATAACCCGTTACAAAACCAAAGCTCCGAAGCCACTTGTGTGGGGTCTCTGAGCTTGAATCGGAACCGGCAGAGGCCGATAAAGGCAGAATAAGGGATAGAAGAACAATAGTAATAAACGCAACTCGGCTCTTATGTGGCATTAACACATCTCCTTTTCTCCAGTATTCCGGTATAGGGGTATATAATGAAAAAGAAAATTTTGGTTTTTTAAATGAGTTCTTTTTTACGGACTTCTTCTGATGAAATGCAAGAACTTTTTTTAAAAAGATCATTTTCCTGCTATTGTATGAAGAATCAAAATAGAGATGAGAATTGTCTTGAAAAAAATTAACACCCTTCTATAATGAAATGGCAACTAAACCACTGAGAGCCTTATTATATCATCTGTACTAATGAATACCACTATACCAGACAAATCCCCAAAGGATTCTCATTATTCGCCTGGGTGCTATAGGAGATGTTGTCAGGACCTTACCTGCATTGAGAGCCCTTCGAAGCAAGTTCCCAAATGCCTACATTGCATGGGCGGTTGAAGAAAGCTCAATGGACCTCCTGGAGGGGCATTCTGATCTGAATCGCATATTTGTAGTAAGGAGAAGTACGTGGTCAAAGGGTTTTTTCCGTTTACCCACGACCCTTAAAGAAATTGGGGCATTTGTCAGGGAAATCCGGGATGACCATTTTGATCTGGTACTTGATTTTCATGGTATTTTAAAGAGTGGTGTGATAAGCATTCTCTCCGGAGTTCCCGTCCGGGTCGGCTTGAGCAAAAACTTCTGTAAGGAAGGGAACTATTTCTTTAATAACTACCATATTGATCTTGAAACAAGTGCGATTAACAGAATAGAGAGAAATATACGCTTTATAGGTTTCCTGGGCATTAATCGCTCGGATTACGATCCGATTATCCCTGTTACCACTTTCGATAGGGATTTGGTGATCATTTCTTTAAAGAGAGACAGCTGACCGGGCGTACACCGCTGATAGCCATTCATCCGGGAACAAGCAATAAAACACTCTACAAGCGCTGGAGTCTCTCATCCTATACCCAGCTGGCTGACACATTAATTGAGCGGTTCAATGCCCACATTATATGGACGTGGGGTCCCGGAGAAAAAGATACGGTAGACGATATTGTAAGGCAAATGAATCATGCCTCAACCATCGCTCCAAAAGTTAACTTAAGACAGCTTGCAGAACTGTTTCGGAGATGCCATCTTTTTGTGGGCAGTGACAGTGGGCCCATGCATATTGCGTCATTTGTAAAAACCCCTGTAGTAGTCATGTATGGTCCTACAGATCCTGTAGTGAATGCTCCCTCTCAGAGCACTCCAAACATTATGCTCAGGAAGGATGTTTCCTGTAATCCATGCAGGAACAGGAACTGTAGTGATGTAGCCTGCATGTCAGCGATTAAGCCTGCGGAGGTTATTGCTGCTGTTCAAGCTTCTTTAAAGAACCGACATGATAAACAGTTTCACGTGTCATACCCACTTTCTTAAAAACTGAATGTGTCCTGAAAAAAGCATGAAAAGACCACCAGTTTCCGCATGTATTATTACCTTTAATGAAGAACGGAGTATCCGGGACTGTCTTGAATCTCTCAGCTGGGTTGAGGAAATTGTGGTTGTCGACTCAATGAGTGGAGATTCTACCGTTTCAATCTGCCGTGAATATACGGATGTAATTATTCAGAAGGAGTGGGAAGGCCATGTTAAGCAAAAAAACTGTGCCCTTGCTCAGGCCAGCAATGAATGGGTTTTATGTTTAGATGCCGATGAGAGGGTTTCTCCTGAACTGAGGGAGGAAATAGAGCGAAACCTTTCAGAGGAAGCTGTTGGGGTGGATGGATATTATTGCCCGCGTCACTCCTATTACCTTGGTAGATGGATCAATCATGGTGGCTGGTACCCCGATTATAAACTGCGTCTCTTTAAGAAATCGAAAGGTCAGTGGGGAGGAAAGGATCCACACGATAAAGTCGTCCTAAAAGGCAGCGCAAAATATTTTACGGCAGAGCTGTATCAATGTCTTTATAGAAATCTTTCACAACAGCTACAGACAGTAGATAGTTTTTCTACTATTACAGCAACAGGCTTAAATCGTGAAGGGGATACATTCAGCCTCCTAAAGCTTTTATTTCGTCCGCCACTTAAATTTATAGGGGCTTATATTCTGAAAAGGGGATTTCTTGATGGCCTTCCCGGATTTATTATTGCCGTTACATCCTCTTTTTATGTTTTCCTCAGGTATGCAAAGCTCTGGGAACTCCAGAAGCAGGGCAATCTATCCCAGGATACTAAGAACTCTGATGAATAATAACCGTTCTTACCAGAACCTGCGCATAAATGGATTGCGCTGGCTTGTAGATTCTTCATATACCCATCTCATTCCAGGAGATCTGCTGACAAAAATCCAGCAACCAGCTGCACACCCGGAATGTCAGGTGATCAAGGAGAATAATGTAAGGATCAGCATGTTTCTGCAGGTGCAAGGAAAGG
This sequence comes from uncultured delta proteobacterium, assembly GCA_963752035.1. Taxonomy (GTDB): domain Bacteria; phylum Desulfobacterota; class WTBG01; order WTBG01; family WTBG01; genus CAVVWZ01. The sequence goes on from CAVVWZ010000004.1 coordinate 6,294, forward strand.
GGAATCTGCTGTTCGTCAAGCGCTACAAGTGCCGGGGCATCACTGATAAGATTAAATATTTTTTTATGTCCTCAAAAGTTTCTGCTGAATGGAACAATATGCATGCTTTTCTTGAACGGGGTATTTGTGTAGCCCGTCCACTGGCGAAAGGCGAGCAAAGAAGGATGTATTTCCTGAAGGATAGCTATCTCTTTACTGAAGCTCTGGTTTCTGCTCTTCCCCTGGGTGATTATATTCAGAAAATCCAGGATTGTAATGATGCAAAAAAAGCCTTCAGTGCCCGGAGAGAATCATTTCAGCAGTGGCACAGGTGATTTCTGCAATCCACGAGGAAGGATTTTTTTATCGTGACCTTCACGCAGGCAACATACTGGTTGACTCCAGTGATGGTGGTAGGCTGCTGATTTACCCAATCGATTTCCATAAAGTCTGGCATTTTCCTAAACTGCCAGTCTGGATGCATGTGAGAGAGAGATCTGGCTCAGCTCAAGAATTCATTGTCTTCCTCTGCACCTGAACAGTGGCGATTTCTCAAAGAATATGCGACCCATTCTCCTTCTTTTGAAACCAGCCTTAAGGTGTTTGCAGGGCAGATTAATCACAAGGCCTCCCAATTGTGGAGAGTTCACCTCAGAAGCCGCACCAAGAGGTGTCTTGTTGAAAGTAGTGAGTTTGCTTGTGAGGAAAGGGTCGCAGAGGTCTCTTCTTTATCGCAAGATCTATTCCGAAGGCCAGATTAGAGAAATCCTAAATCAATATGATGCAGACCGGTTATCTCCCCATCGTACC
>CAVVWZ010000005.1:0-7737 GCA_963752035.1 uncultured delta proteobacterium
ACCAAAACACCATTACCATTGGGAATCGCTTTTGTACCGGAGACATCTGTCCCGATATAGTTCCCTTGAATTTTGTTGTCGTCGCCATCATCAACATAGATCCCAGCACCAGAATTGCCCGAAATCAGGTTTCGGTCTTCTTGAGTCACCCCCGATCTGGTTGAAATCCGAGACAACTTTAATTCCATAAGAATTTCCGATGCCCGCAACTTCTCCCTTTGAGTCTGTGCCGAGATAGCTGCACTGAACTGTGTGATTACCATCGCCGGCAAGCTCAACAGCCGTCGCAAATCCGTAGACGGTCAGACCTTTGAGGGTGCTCTCCTTGCCCTGGAAGTGAATTCCGATTTCTTTCTTATCCGTTCCTGCAAGAGCGACCGTTGGGCTGCACTTGCCTGCCGTCACTGAAGAAGCATCGATTTGGACGGGGTGTGCAACTATTGGAAGGCCTGCGGGAGAACTGATAACCGAGGCGTGTGGAAGATCGAACCTAATCGTATCCTCTCGTTCGTTTCGATTAGATAGTTCAATGGCAGCCCGCAAAGTACAGTCTCCGATTTCCGTTTCGCATTTTGCCGCGCCAGCTTTGAGCGGATCGTCGCCGGTTGAGTTCACCACAATGGGCTCCTCAGTTGTAGCGCATTGCGGAAGACGAGGTGGTCGCTCTGTTCGGGATTTCGGGGTACTCCTGGTTCCCGATGTAAGTGGCTGTGGCTGTAAGCGTCGGCGCCGAAGCTGGAAAGAAACAGTCGCTTCCTCCACAGATTGCGTCACCGTCTTCATCGGTTAGGAGATCAATAAAACCCACGTACACTTCTCCCTCGCCGTAACCGGTTGGATCGCATGTCTCATTGGAATAGAACTCGATTTTGAACTTCCCGTTCGGTGTGCTGTTCAAAAAAGACGGAAACCCCACCTCCACCGCTAAGTGTCATCAAAACCGGGTAGTTTTGTCCTCCCAAAAAGTCTTGAGGATCATTGGGTGTGGGACCGTCACCGCCGAAGTCGATGCCCAGTCCCTGCGAAAAATAATCTTCACCCGATGATGCTCCAACGTTTCCGAAAATCTTGTTTTTTGAAATGGTGTTTGCTGCTGCGCCCCGAATCTCGATTCCACTCCCGAAACCTCGTTTTTCTGAGCTTGTTTCTCCATTAGGGTTAGGAGGTGTTCCGTTGTGAGCAATCGTGTTTTCTGTGACAAGGGTTGATTCTCCTTCCAGAATGACCCCGGTTTCATGGTTGCCAAGTTTCTCGCCAGTGCTACTGACCCCGATAAAGTTACCCTGGATCTCGGCCTCGATCGCCCGGGTGATAATACCATCCCGGTTCTTTGTTATTTGGTTGTCCAGTATCTGCAGGCCCCTCGAGCCCCCATCCGAAATTCCCGCGTTAGAATTATTGTGGATGGTGTTGTCTTCGATCAGGTTGTATTCCTCTTCTTCCTCCTCTTCAAGGGTTTCAGTGGGGTAGAAATAGTTGTGCAGAAAGATGCCTATAGAAATGTTCTCTTCAACAGTATTCTCCGTTATTGTATTCCGAGTTGCACCTGAGATGCGGAACCCGGCATCCTTGTTGTACTTCACGGTATTGCCATTAACCGTCGTCGAGTCCCATACACGACGATCCCATCTCTCTAATGTGGTAGCCGCTTATGCTGATGGTGTTCCACTGGGGGAGGTTATCTTTGCAGAAGGAAAAGATGTCAGTGACGATTCTCATAGACTGCTGTGGCGGATAGATATATGTCCCTCGAGCAATGTATTCCTTCAAGATATCATTTTGAATGGTTCCACGGAGCCCGCTTACCTCTACCCCCTGTTTTTCAGCAACTGCCATGTACATGGCCAGCAGGGTAGCGGCGGTAGAGTTGATGGTCATAGAAGTGCTCACTTTATCGAGGGGGATTCCCTCAAAGAGAAATTCCATGTCCGCCAGAGAATCAATTGCTACACCACACTTGCCAACTTCACCCATGCTCAGGGAGTTATCCGAGTCATAGCCAATTTGAGTAGGCAGGTCAAAAGCGACACTCAGGCCTGTTTGGCCATGGTCGAGGAGATACTTATATCTTCTGTTGGTGTCTTCAGCAGTCCCGAATCCGGCATACTGCCTCATGGTCCATAATCTTCCCCGATACATGGTGGGTTGGACACCCCGTGTGAAGGGATGTTCTCCGGGAAATCCCAAGTCATTAGTGTACTCATTCCCTTCCAGATCTTCAGGTGTAAAGAGCCTCTTAAATTCGATCTGCGAGGTGCTTGAAAAGTTCTCTTGCCTCTCCGGGAATTTATCGGTAGCTTTCTTTACCGTAGTACTTTCCCATCGTTCTGCTGCTTCTTTCACGTCTGACATGTTTCCTCCTTCCGCAACTTAAATATTGTGAAAACCAAACCACAAAAAATTAAAATCAAAGCATTATTCATAACCGCAAAGACGCAAAGTACGCTAAGGTTATAATAGCAAAATAAAGACAGTCTCTTAATCATCGCATAAAACTTATTCCCGATAATTCTTGCTGATTGAGTTATCTTATTTAGGTTTTCTTTGCGCTCTTTGCGTCTCTGCGGTGAATTTAAATCTTGTTTTATTTCTGACTTCTGATCTTTTTTTTTACCAGTAAACATTAAGGCTATCCCTTATCTTTTTAATCAGGATGCTGTTGTCTGAATGCCCGGTCATGTGGGCATGTGACCAGGCCCCTGATTGGTCTCCCCAGCAGATAGAAGTCGCCGATGAGGTCGAGTATCTTGTGACGGACAAACTCATCGGGAAATCTCAGTTTAGTGTTCACGATCTTTTCATCGTCTATGAGGATAAAGTTGTGTAATCTACCTCCACTCGCAAGGCCCATGCTTTCCAGTCTCTTGATATCTTTAAGAAAACCAAAGGTGCGTGCAGGTGCAATGAGGGTCTTAAAGGATTCACTGTTCTTTAAGGTGAAGGTAAATTCCTGTTTACCTACGGGCTCCGGATAGTTAAGGGAGTAGTTAATAGTAAGCGTATCATGAGGTTCTATAGTGATAAATTTACTGTTTGGAGATTCTTCCCCAACCGAATATTTTTCATCAATGATAATTTCCTCTTGTTCGGCATCCTGCTCTTCGATACCTGCTTCTTCAATGAGCTTACAGAAATCGAGGGCCGAACCGTCCATAATGGGAATTTCACCGTTGATTTTAATCTGGAGGTTATTGATGTTATAAGCGTGCAAAACTGCCATGAAGTGTTCAATGGTTCGTGCTGTGGCCTGACCGCACCTCAATGTAGTGGCGTATTCTGTAGATTCAACATAATCGATGTGCGCCGGGATGTTTTCACTGGTGGTAATATTGCCGAATACTATCCCGCTGTTAGGAGGAAGGGGAGAAAGTATCAAGCCGGCTTTCATGCCGGAGTGGAGGCCCTGGCCGCTTAAGACCACGCTTCTTTTAAGGGTTTTTTGACGGGCTTTCAGTACCTTCTTGTCAGGCATCAATTTAATGTCAAAGCTTGTTATGTACTTCCTCAAGGTATTTTGGCGAATGCCAAGCTTGCGGGCTGTTGCTTGAATATCATTGTGGTTCTTTTTGAGATGAAACAGGAGGAACTCCCTTTTCCAGGCATTTTCTGCTTCCTTAAGGGAAGAAAATTTATCGTAAATTCGGCTTCTCTTGGTAGGTGTTTCTCCTCTAATGAGGGGAGGCAATTGATTGACAGAAATTTTGGTTGTAGGAACAGAGGTCACCAGTCGTTCGGTAATATTTTTCAGCTCTTTGACGTTACCCGGCCAGTTGTAGTTCAACAGGGCTTCTAAGCGTTTCTTCTTCCACTGTTTTTACTTTGCGGTTGTAGGTCTGTGCAAAACTTTCCAGGAAAAAGGTCAGGAGAGCAGCAATATCGCCTTTCCTCTCCCTTAAGGGGGGAAGGTCAACACTGGTTTCCCCCAGAAAGTGGTAGAGTTCTTCGTTAAACTTACCCTCTTTAACCAGAGCAGGCAGGGTGTCCGGAGCCGATGCTATAATTCTCATACCATTTGACTTCTCGTGTTTAGTGCCTGATTTCTGTGTCTTTTCCTTGAGAGCGTTAACCAGCTCTGTTTGAATGTCGGGTGGCATTTCTTCAAGAGCGTCTATAAAGAGCGTGCCTTTGGCTGCCTTTTCCAGTGATGCCAATTTTTCTTGGAACCTTTTTCTTGGATGATCTCAGCTGTTTTCCAAACAGATTATAGCTCATCTCATCCGGCGAATAGAGTGAACAGTTAAACTTAATCAGGGGATCTTTTCTTCGGGGGCTCTGATCGTGAATAAGACGTGCCACAAACTCTTTTCCTGTTCCACGTTCTCCGGTAACCAGTACATTTTTTGTTGTTTTGGAAATTTTCTGCAGGTCATTTTTAATGTTTACCATGAGTGGACTTTCTGCGATGAGGGTATCTTCCCGGGGAATAGGAGCTGTCTCAGGTGGCGGGGTTCTTTTTTGCTCAAGAGCATTGTGTGCTACGGAAAGAATACTGTCAAGGGAGAGCGGCTTTTCCAGAAAGTCAAACGCCCCGAGCTTAATAGCCTGGATGGCAGTGCTCATAGTCCCATGCCCCGTCATCAGAACAACGTCCAGGTTTGCATCGTGTTCTTTTATGGCTTTGAGAGTTTCCATACCGTCTATGCCCGGCAACCATATATCCAGAAAAATGAGATCGGGGTTTTCCGCCCGGACTTTGTCAATGGCTTCCTGTCCGTCCTTGGCTGTGGATACCTCGTAGTCTTCGTCCTCAAGGCTTCCCTGCATGGTCTGCAGGATCTTTTCTTCGTCGTCGACAATCAGTATTTTTGCTTTTTTCATTTTGATTCCTCAAACTTTAACCGGTAGTTCGATAATAAACTTGGTTCCTTTAGGTTGATTATCCCGTACCCTGATGTACCCGTTGTGGTCGGAGATGATGGTGTTTACAATAGGTAGTCCAAGGCCCGTTCCTGATTTTTTTGTTGAAAAGTAGGGTTCAAACAATTTTTTCTTTTGCTCTTGAGGAATACCACTGCCTGTATCAGCTATTTCGATCTTAGCTATCTGGAATGTTTTGTCATAGGAGGCTGTAACAGTGATGGTGCCTTTTTCCTCAATGGCTCCAACAGCATTGTCGAGAATATTCACAATGGCACGCTTCATTTGATCCTTGTCGAGATCAAAGAGAGGGGGCTTTTGCTCTTCCAGTACTGTAAAGGTTATGTGTTTGTGTGCTTCCTTGAAGAGAGCAACCGATTCATTAATGACCTGCATAAGATCATTGGGGCGTGGGTTGGTCGCAGGCATACGGGCAAAGTTAGAAAACTCGTTGACAAGGTTCTTAATTTCATCCGTTTGATTAATGATAATTTTTGTGCATTCATCAAAAACCGTCCCATCATTGGTGAATTTATCCTTGTACTTCTTGCGCAATCGTTGCGCTGAAAGCTGGATAGGGGTTAAAGGATTTTTAATCTCATGGGCGATTCTGCGTGCTACTTCTCTCCAGGCTGCAGCCCTCTGGGCCTTTTGGAGATGGGTTATATTTTCAAAAACGAGAACCATGCCGAGATAGTGTTCCTCGTCATCCTTCAGCATGGTGCCGCTTACCAGTAACTCAGTAACGTTCTCAGGGTCCGAGAGCCTGATCTGCCGTTCGAATACTCCCCTCCCGGCGGAGATCATTTCCTTGATCAGTTCTCCTACAGCATCCATCTCTGCAGTTGTGAAGACCTCATCGTAGGGTTTGAAGAGAGAGTGTTCTGAGCTGACGTTAAGAAGCGTTTCGGCAGATTTATTGATAGTTGTGACCCGGCCTTTTTCATCGACAGAGATTACCCCGGCTGTCACGTTTTTCAGGATGGTTTCCATGTAGCGACGGCGGCGGTCCAGTTCTAAATTGGTTTCACGTAAATCGCCGGAAGCCTGTTCGATTTTGAGTTTACTTGATTTGAGGTCAGAGGTCATTTTATTAAAAGAATTCACGAGACTTCCCATCTCGTCATCCGCAGCGGTCTCTATGGTGAAATCCAAATCTCCCTGTGCAATTCGATCAGTTCCCTCTGCGAGCTTTTGGATGGGATCGGTCAGGCTCTTGGAAAGATAGAAGCCGAACCAGGTTGCTGAAAAAATAATGAGAAGGGTAACAATGGCAAGGATCATCAGGTTTGCTGTTTTTATAGGATTTTTTAAAAGCTCTTGCTGCTTGTACTCCTTGAAGGCTGAGGTTATAGTCGCCATTTTAGAAACCAGGCTTTGGGGGACGTAATAGTTAACCACCAGTGTCCCAACCACTTCACCTTTCTTAAAAGTAGAGTTAATGGGCACGACTCCCCTTATGAGGTCTCCCTTGCCGGCAGGCTGAATTTTGGTAATTTCTTTGCCCTCAAGTCCTTTCTGTACCAATTCCGATTCCGAGCCGATAAACTCTTTTACCGGCACGTTTGGATTCATTGCCTTTACAAGCTCTTCCAGAGTTGAGGAAAAGACCTCGACAACGCCGAGATTGTACTCTTCCTGTTTCTTTTTAATGAACTCCTTAAGTTCTTCCAAATTCGATTCGTTCAGGAGCTTGTTTTCTGTAATGGCGTTGCTAATTTGCTTGGCGTAGTAGATGGAGTTATCAGAAGAGTTTTTGTAGTATACCTGGGCCACCTCGAGGGATTTTGCGAGTGAATATTCAACCTGGGAGCTAAACCAGCTTTCAATGGTTGCCGTAATAAATTCGGCTGATACCCAGAAAAGGAGGACCGTAGGAACGATAGAAAGGCCCACAAAAGCTACAACTAATCTGGTTCTGAGCCGTGCCCCGAGTATTCCCCTTCTCCGTTCAAAGAGGAGCTTAACGATATTACGCACAACCAGAAATATTAAGAGCAATAAAAGCGTTATGTTGAGGTTGATAAGACCATAAATAAGTATGTTTTTTGTGGTTGGCAGTTGTCTTTCAGTGGCAGTTATGGAAGCTTGCAGAAGAGTCAGGACGATAATGGAGAGTAACACAGCGAGAATAATAAGAAGTTCCCGTTTGCGCCTCGTCTTTGTTTCCAGCAGCCCTTTGAGGGTGTATTTTTGAGTTTCCATTCGTTCCTGGGGTTGTGTCTGGTGGTGGTTAGTCTGCTCCACATGCCCGGGGCTGGGTTAGAGAGCGCAGACTCCCACGCTGGTATTGTATGTATATCTCCTGGAGTGAGATGGTACTAAACAGGTTTATTACCTCGCCAGGGAAAAATCCGTTTCATGTGGTTATAATTACACAAGATAAGGGTTGTGAGGTGTTTTTTTCAATGTTTATCAATTAGATACTATACCCAATAACCAGTGGAATTGCAAGTTCATTCTAGGTGGCAGGCTGGGTTTGGAGGGTTTCTGAGAACCGGTGCAGGTAATTGATACTCAGGGCTTTTTAGGAGGAGAGAAGCTCTTCTTTTTCAGTAATCTGTTGTTTGATACGCTGAACAAGGTCTTGTAGAGCCGGGAACACATGTTCTCTGATGTCTCCCGCCATAGCTACCAGCATTATATCATCTCCCACAGAAAGGGTGCCCTGGTTAAGCTCAACCAGCACTTCAATGATACCCGGGCGTGCTTTAATCTCTGTAATGATGCTGCTTAAAGCCTCATGATGGGCTTTTACGTTGATTGCACTCACCGGTTTCCCGCTTCTCGAAGTACCTCTGACAATACCGTTATGGCACAGTATCATGCCGGCTTCACCGATGCGCGGATGGGCCTTTATCTGAGCGAGCATTTCTTCTA
>CAVVWZ010000006.1:0-5652 GCA_963752035.1 uncultured delta proteobacterium
CGAAGGGGCACATACGTAACGGAGAAAATGCGAACTATGGGTTGGAAAGTTTATTTGGTGAAATGTGCTGACAATTCTTTGTACTGCGGAAGTACAAATGATGTGAACAGCCGTATTGAAAAACATAATGCCGGAAAAGGAGCAAAATATACACAATCACGCCTGCCGGTTGAACTAGTGGCGGTCAGCAGGGCACTATCAAAAAGTGATGCCTTCAGGCTTGAACATTACATTAAACAGCAGCCTGCCGGGGAGAAAATAGAAGCGCTAAAACGAAAAATATAATGAGGAGGTGTTATGATGAAAGGTCTAACGGGTGTTTCTTTAGCTGTAGTTCTATTACTAACCCTGACGGCTTTTGCAGGTGATGACAAACCACAAAAAATGAAAAATTATCCTCAGCAGCAGAGGAGATAAGCTGCAGGAGTATAAGAATGACATTCCCCAACATGGAAATTACTATAAATGGGATGGAAAGAAATGGCAAAGATATGAGGGCAATATTCCACAAGTTGGTTACTACCTGAAGGAGATTAAGCGGATAGACAATGGGGAGGACACAAAACCAAAATGAGTATTTATATATAGAGGGGTTTACCCACGCAGTATTATGTGATATGGAATGGCTTGCATTCGACCTGCGGGGATGACAATATGCATGTTTTTATATGGGCAGGTATCAGTAAGCACTGTTAGAAAGGAGAAAGGGTATGAAGATTTTAGGGTTTTTGGGAAGTCCAAAGGTAAAGGGCCATTCTGCCAAGCTGCTTACAAAAGCACTTGAAGGGGCAGAAAGCAGAGGGGCGGAAACTAAACGGTATGATTTAATCAAACTTAATATCAAGTATTGTATGGGATGCAATACCTGCTATAGAAATGACCCGGAATTAAAAATAGGCAAGTGCCCCCTGAAAGATGATATGGCTTCCATATTGGAAGAGTATGTAAAGGCTGATGGGTATATTTTTGCCTCCCCTGTCTATGATGCAAATGTTACGGCCCTTATGAAAACCTTCCTTGAGCGAAAGATTATGCTTTCCTACAAGGCACCGGATGCTTATGGGAAAGATTCCTGAATCACGCTGCCCATCAAATTTTGCAAAGAAGGCAGCATTTATTGTAACCGGCAGTGCCGTGGATGAATACAAGGAGGTGATGGCGGATCCGTGTTTTGAAGCAATAGAAGCACATCTGATGCTGGAGCAGGTTGACACATCTCATGAGATGTACGTTGGTGGTGTTGAAAACATAACTGAACAACGGTTTGCTGAGAGGCTTGAAGAAGCATTTCGGCTCGGGGCACACCTCGCCGATGCAATTAAGGCGGGGTGATTATAACTGGTTCGACCATTCCATTAACATGTACCAGGGGAGGATTCCATGAACGAGTTAATGAGATATGTATTTTATATGTATGTAGCTTCTTCCTGGGCAATGTTCGGCATAATCTGGTTTGCTCAGATTGTTCACTATCCCCTCTTCAGCAAGGTAGGAAGGGATAGCTTTACCGAATATCAGGATGCCAATCTGAAACGAACCGTATTTGTCGTCATCCCGCTGCAAATGCTTGAACTTTTCACTGCACTGCTTCTCGTGTGGAAGGTTCCCCTGGGACTGCTCCCTGTCCAGGTGTGGACAAACCTCATTTTGATCGGTATCACCTGGATTTCAACTGTTACCCTTCAGGTGCCCAATCACACGAAACTCGCCCGGGGCTTCGACCCGAAGATTCAAAATATACTGGTTTCCAGCAATTGGATAAGAACTGTTGCCTGGACCCTGAGGGGTGCAATTATTGTCTGGATGTTACAGACCGTAATATAGATAAAAGAGAATGGTTCTATTTATTGGTGTGTGTAATAAGAACCGTTCCCTTTTTCTCATTTCATCTGGTCTACAAGCTTTTTTACATCCGCTTTCACTTTACTAAGATCTTCTGCATTGGGCCGGCCACGAATATCCCCCAGTTTGCCTTTGGTGCTCTCTTCCACCGATCCGTGGAACTCACCTACTACGTACAGCTCATCCAGTACCGTGAATCCGATGTGTTCGAAGAACTGCCCGGCATACAGGCCTGCCGGTATGGCCTCGCGAATGCCCGAGTGGGGACCTGAATAGGTGCAGAATATTAAGGCATTCTTGTCCGATAATTTTGGAGCACTTACTTTGCACTCGTCCTTCTTTGCGATGGGCTCTGAAAGTACTGTTCAGAAACTCATCGACAGGTTTGGGAGGTCTCCATCTGTAAGAAGGAAAACCAAGACATATCAGGTCGTAAGCAAAAAAGTCAATCTCTCCAGCATCTTCTACTTTTTTGAGTGAGACGCTCATCCCCGTTTCCTGCAAGCTTTCCTTAATGGCCAATGCAACTTTCTCAGTATTGCCGGTTTTTGACCAATAGATAATAACCGCTTTCATCTGTCATCTCCAAAGGGATTTAATTTTCATAAATTCATTTAATAATGTAGGTTACTTTGTCAATGCCAGTATTCCCGTTAGAAGCATCGTAAGCATAAACAGTGACTTCGTACACACCTTGTCCTCTAACAGGTAATAAGGCTTCGTACTGACTGGGTTTGCCGGCATAGGAGAGAGGAACTGTTTCTGTGTATTCACCATCTTTCTTAACAAGAGCTTTTATTTCGTAACTATTCCCATCCCACAGCCCCTCAGGTGCTATCGGACATCCACACATCATTGTGATGTTTGCCTCTATCTGCACTGACTGTACCACACCTTCTAGCTTAGCATGTGTTGGTGGAGAGAGAATATCCACCGCAAAACCTGGTAATTCTAAAAGCCAGGCATCACCACCTTCAATATGTTTACCAGGAATAACCCATTGGGTTGAAGAAACTCTATTTGCAGACTGAAGCTGTGCTAATGGACCAAATGCCGTAACTTCAATCCAGGTAGGTTTAGTAAGGTCAATAGTTGAAGTAAATTTTGCGGATGTATGGTCTGAAAGGGCTTTATTACGATTAGCATCTGCCTTCATGATCTTCTCTGTATTTCCTGTTGACCCCTGTGTCGTACCACTTGCCAGGAGTTCTTTTGTGCTGTTATCCCGTATAGTTATTTGCACTCCCCCCATACTCGTTCCGACAAACTTCGCGCCTTTGCTAATAACCCGAACAGTAATAGTTGTAGGGGTAGCATAAGATGTAACATAGGTGAGCAATACTGTAATAATAACAATAAGTGAAATTACGTTTTTCAATTTTCATATACCTCTTACAATGATGAATGTAATGTTATTGGAAAACTACTGCGGTCATGTCACAAAAAGTACTATTCCCGAATTTATCTTCCAAAGTGCATGTCCATAGAACGCTCAATCCCGCCTTCTTCTCCAAAGAGCATCTTCCAGATTCCGACCCCGGGGTCATGGTCAATAAGACCTTTGAGGTAGTCTTCAAATACACTCTGGGTTTTCTCCAGTTCTTCTCCTGAAACCGGTTTTGCCTTTTCTACCAGATCACAGAAAAGATTCAGGTATTCTTTAAAGATGCTGATAGCCTGATCATCAAGTCCATCAGGTATCTTTGCCTGGCATGCAGCGTCAGAAAAAACTTCCTGAATTTCCCCCTTCTGTTTTATAGCGTAGTTATTCAATTCAGGATAGTTGTTGCGGATCTCTATCATTTGTTCAAAGAGCCCGGAGTCATCATGGTGGGTTTTGCCGGTACGGTGGATGTCAACAATTACCATCTTCTTATTGCCTGTTTTCATTACCTCTCCTGCAAAGACAGGAAGGTCCAGCTCAACACGTGGACGGATGAACATGGATCGAACGGCAAAGTACACTGGTAGCTGTGGCCTGATGAAGACGATCCGCATTAACTTGTCGGTAGAAAACACCTCTCCATTGATTTTCATGAGTCCCAGTGTCCTCAGTGGGCGTTCCGGAAAGGGATGCTTTAGTTTTACTGGCTCAAGGGTAAACCGCTTATGTAGCTCGTTTTGTACAACCGAATGAATGTCCATTAAATTGCCCATAACTGTATTTCACTCCTGGTAGAATGTTGGGGGGTGTGTAAGAAACTATGATTGACACGCGGTAAAGCTTTACTAAAAACACAAAATCATGATTTACACAAGTAGATCTTGCTATAGAGTTTTATATGTACTATTACTTTTCCCAGTTGTCCAGGTGTTTTGAGCAATGTGAATGATGTGATTTGTAGCGCAGGATTGAAGGAGAAGAGATGGAAAAAATACGACTGGGCAAAACTGATTTGATGGTTTCAAGAATAGGGTTTGGGGGCATTCCCATTCAGAAACCTCCTGAAGATGATGCTGTTACAATTGTTAAGAACTGCCTTGATCTTGGTATAAACTTTTTTGACACGTCCCGTGTATACACAAACAGTGAAGAGCGTATTGGCAGGGCTTTGTCTGATCGCAGGGAAGAGGCCATTATTGCTACAAAAACGGTTTCCAGAACAGCTGAAAAGATATCCGAAGATCTTGACAACAAGCCTCAAAAACCTGGGGACTTCCTATGTTGACCTGTACCAGTTCCATAATGTCAGTACCCAGGATGATTTGAATGCCGTGACTGCTCCGGGGGGACCGCTTGATTTCGTCCGGAAGGCAAAAGATGAGGGTAGGGTCAGGCATATCGGAATAACTTCCCACAGACTTGATGTGGCCAAGGCGGCCGTACAAGCGGGCTGTTTTGAAACAATTATGGTTGCCCTCAATTTTGTGAATACCGAGGCGGCGGACGATTTGCTGGCAATGGCACAACAGCGTGACACCGGTGTTATCATAATGAAACCAATGGCCGGTGGTATGCTTGAAAACCCTGTACTCGCTTTTAAGTACCTGATGCAGTTTCCAGACATCCTCCTTTTGGTCGGCATTGCCAGGGAAGGAGAGATGGAAGAGAACATCCGGATCGTTGAAGCCCGGGAGCCGATAAACGGAGATGACCAGCGTGAGATGGATCGTATCAGAGAAGAGTTAGGCACGGGGTTCTGCCGCATGTGTAACTACTGTCAGCCCTGTCCACAGCAGATAATGATATCAGCAATTATGTACACCAGGGTTGCTCTTACACGTTTTGATCCGGAGCGAATATTCAAGGGGGAGTGGAACAAATTCATGGAGAAGGTGCCCGACTGTATAGATTGTGGAGAATGTGAAGAGAGGTGCCCCTATAACCTGCCTATCCGGAAAAGAATAAAAGAAGCCGCAGACACTTACGCTGCGGCCAAGAAACACTATCTGGAACATCACGGGCAGGAAAACAATAATCATTAGTTACTGCCAGGCAATTGCTTCGACTTCCTTAACTCAATTCTATCACAAATGCCTCTTGAAGCTTTATAAGAAGGCACTTGTCATTAATGAGCCATGGCAAAGGGTATCTTATCAAATGCCAGGGGGTTACAAAGATTTTCTTCTACATTAGCCACTCTACCACACTGCATACACATGTATTTTGGACTGTCAGCAAGCTTAAGAATTTCATCCTGTTTCTCTTTATTTGCCAGGTCACAGATGTGGATTGAATGATCACCTATACATTTCTTTTTTGTCATAGAAAACACTCCTTATAAATAGTTCGTATTGAATAGCCCGGGTTATTTGTTTCCTGGAGCTCTGAACAATCTTTAAATGTATAGCACTTGTGACATAAATTAT
>CAVVWZ010000007.1:0-32845 GCA_963752035.1 uncultured delta proteobacterium
ATGTTAACTTACTCGACTTTTCAGTTACGTATTGTTCCTCCTCCCTGTTTTAATAAGGACAATATGAAGCCAATTCTTGTGGAATCGAACAGTCGAAGAGGCAAAGTCCCGGCAACCACAGGTGATAATGATGTACTAACAGTCACGAACATTATAAAATCGACCGACCAACGACGTATCATCGGTGAGTTGCGGAAATCCAAGCCGCACAAGTGTACGGTAATGCAGTGAATTGGTTCGCTATTGAATACGAAACTGCTGCTGATGGGAGTATTACCTGTAGCGATTATAATAATGTTAAACAAGGTCCATTACCTAATACGTTTACGGCACTGTGCGATCGCGAGACAATGAAAGCGATCGTTCAAGTGTATGCCGCTGGAGACAACAAGTTTGCATCATCGAACGTAGGTGAACCCTACAACGGAACAACCGAATGTTATTTACCACCGGAAGAATCGGTTCTGGTATCGAAGTATGAAATCGCGTGTAGTATCACCTGCGATGATGACGATTATGAGCCGTTCGAGTTACAACAAGAAGAGGAATCTGCTACTACTTCTGCCACCGTCGAGCCAACTTCCCTACCTACTACTGTACCGCCATCTAAAGACACAACCGAAAGTCCAACAACGAATTCGCCTACCGAAAGCCCATCAACCGGGTAGTTCTGCATTTTCAGAGTTTGTGCCATAAAGGTGTTCTAAAAAACAGTTGTCAGTATCATGCGTGCTGGTAGTTGTAGTGGTGATGGGAAAGATCTATCGAAGTTGTTGTATTACTGGTGTCAATTATGATTGAAAGTTCAACCTGAACTATAGTACGGCAATCTTCTCAGCCAAAAGGAGAACCGATGCCGGCCCAGATTCTTTCAGGTGTTCCCGGGAATACCGGAAGGAATAGAGCAGGTATAAATTGCAGAATCACCGGGTTCCAGGATGCCGAGATTAGGGCACAGGGTTAAAACAGGTTCCTCAGTCATAACATAACCGACATAGGCACAGACATTGTTCCAGGTCCCAAGACCTGTGTTTGTAACCGTCATGGTAACGGATAATTGCTCCCCTGCTGAAATTGAGTGGGGGAACTGTATGTCAATGAGCTCACCTGTTTGCTGTCCATAGGTTTGACAAGGCAGTACGCTTAAGATAAGAAACAAATTGACCAGCAACAAAACAAACTTTTTCACAGTAGTCACATTGAAAATGGAATGACAGTTAATGGCTATCTATCGACCGAATTGTGTTTACTTTACCAGTCCCCTTTATCATCGGCATGGATGAATCAAGTAGTTGCTTGACCTGGTTCCTCAAGTCTTCATCACTCTGTAAAAGATCAACATAACGTGGGCTCAAACGTGTAATAGAGTTCTATGAGCTTCTTTCCCTCTGTGGTTTTTTGTAATACGGTGTCACGGAATTTTCTTAAAACCTGTGTGTTTTCCGAGTCCTCTCCGTAAAGTGACTCAACAAGGCAGCGGGTTGGGCTTAAATTTATCAGTACCGGATCACCGTAAATTTCAAGATACTTGTGGGGCATTCCCTGGGTGTAGTAAAGCTTATCAGTGGTGAAGACGTTGGTTATGGTTGTTCCTGTATTGGTTCCATTTCTGGATATGGTGTTGTTAGTTGGTTCTCCATCCCCATGATCACTCAAAACAGCAAAGCATGTGTCAAGGTCGTAGATTGCCTGCTGAGGAAGAATCTCCATCAGACGTTCCCAGCGTGCAAGTGAAGAAATATTTGAACTGCTGGCTTTTTCTTCGGGACTCAAAGGAGAAAAATCGTCATCAAAGTGATTTGTAGAAGCAATATAGGTAACCCCCTCTTTGAGCTGTTCGCCATAGGTCACCTTGTATGCATCTGATTTGACTTGAATCTTTGCCATGGAATCATCTTTAAAATCTACGATCAGAAAGATTGCTCCGCCATAACCATAGGTGTTTCCTTCATCTATGAAATCAGTAAAATAACTTATTGATTCCTCAAGGGTTGATGCCTTTTCCATCACATATCTAACCATGAAGAGCGGGGGTAATCCCTCAAGAGGATTATTGTTAGGTCTTCCCACGTTATAGGTAATTCCAATCTGTTTATCATTAAGTCCCAGTCCCACATCCACAAAGCCAGGGGCAAAGAGATGTAGATAAGAGTTGTCACCATTATCGGGGATGATGTGCATGAGGGCACCGTTGTGCTCCGCACCCTTTGAATTGTCAGTATTGTGGGCTAAAAATGTACCTGCATTGGAGGAAACGGCAAAGGCAGTACATCCAAATGTTTCCCTTGAGGGGGCAGCAACCGGATCCGGTGTGTTCAAGCCGTTAATAGCAAAACTGGTAACCAGAACAATATTCCAGGCCTCTTCATATGAAAAAGGTCTTACCTCAGACAGACCGGAAGCCATTCCCTTCATGTGATCCTTTATGCTCTGTGGTATGAGGTCCTCAATGGCATCATACTGGCTTTGTGCAAGTTGAGGGGTCACCCCAAGAATGGAAAAGACATCAGCCATATAAATGATAGAATCGGGATAGGTAGCAGCAATTTGGCGTCCAATTGATTCATAACTTCCCGTGAATGTTTTCAGGGTGCTATACTGGGGAATATTATCAATACATACATCACCAAATCCATCACCATCGGTATCACGCTGATCCAGGTTGGGAACAGAATGGCAGTTGTCATCTCTGTCACACAGCCCATCTCCGTCGGTATCATATGTCCATTACCCTCACAAAAATCACAGGGATCACCCGATCCATCAGCATCGGTGTCTACCTGTTCAATATTTTGCAACACCAGGACAGTTATCATTCTGATTCTCTATGCCGTCCCCATCCCGATCAGCTGCAGGCAGTATTTGGGGAATGAAAATCAGAAAGGCCAGAAGTGTAAAAAAACAAATTGATACCTTTAGGAACTGTTTTTTCATAGTATTACCTCCCTATTGTCTAAATTATGTAATGATAGAAATTATGTTTATTAAAATCATAGTCTATTAAAAGAAAGAGTAATCCCTTTTAAATTAAAAGTCAAGATATTCAGGTGATTACTAAATAGTGTGCTAATTGAATAAGTTGATCATTACTAACAATCCCCTCATCTTCTGAGCATTTTAAAAGTAAATTTGCGAAAAAATCAATAAGCAGGAATAGTTTTTCTCAGAAAAAAATTGACTACAGGAAATAATGTGTTAATTATAAGATGAATAATGAGTAAAAAGGAGGTGAACAGAAAAAACAGGTATTTATCAACACTATTTTGAAGATTAATTATTTTTTAAGAAAGGAACCACTTTATGGACACGAGCAATCTTATACCACAAATTCGGGAACTTATGATTGTGCATGGTATTAATATCCTAGTAGCCTTAGCTATCTTTATTATTGGTCGTTGGGTAGCAAAGCTTGATCAGAAAATTTATCGAAAAAATGATGGCAAAAAAGGATGTTGCCCCCGTGGTCAACTCCTTTGTAGGTAATCTTGCATACACTACCCTGTTGATCTTTGTCATTATCGCAGCCCTTGCCCAGGTGGGTATTCAAACCACCTCACTGATAGCAATCCTGGGTGCTGCCAGTTTGGCTATCGGTCTTGCACTCCAGGGATCTCTGGCAAATTTTGCAGCAGGGGTTTTGCTTATTATCTTCCGGCCCTTTAAGGTAGGTGACTATGTTGAATGTGGAGGTACAGCAGGGACCGTTGAAGAAATCCAGATCTTTACCACCCAGCTCAAGTCTCCGGACAATAAAAAAATAATTGTTCCTAATGCAAAGGTGTTGGGAGATAACATCACTAACTATTCAGCTAAGGAAACCCGGCGTGTAGATCTGGTGGTAGGGGTAAGTTATACTGACGACCTCCAGAAAGTTGAGCAGGTGCTGCAGGATGTATTATCCAAAGATGAAAGGGTTTTAAAGGATCCTGCCCCAACTATAGCCGTGATGGAACTCGCTGACAGCAGTGTTAATTTTGCGGTACGTCCCTGGGTTAAAACGGGTGACTACTGGACTGTCTATTTTGATTTAACAAAGAACATCAAGCTGCGCTTTGATGCTGAGGGCATTGCTATTCCCTTTCCACAACGTGATGTTCACCTCTATCAGGAAAAAGCTAAATAACAGAATTCAGGAAGCTCAGAGCACTAAGAAAAGTTCAGCTAATATTCATTATTGGGTTGAATCTTTATGTATTTTTAGTTATTATTTAGCTCATTTCAGGCTTTGAATGCTGACTTCTTTATCTGACAGTTTCCCATTTTGTTTTGAAAATACACTTTTTAAATGAAGGAGGAGTTGAAATGATAACACGAAGGATGTTTTTAGGTGGAGCTTTCGCGGCAGTTTCTGCCACTGCCCTGACGGGCGTAAAGAATGCGCAGGCATCCACACAACAGTTTAATGGAATTTTGTACACAACAGAGAATCCCGGAAAGTGGAAGGGAAAAGCAGGAAGTCATGCCCCTCAAATCAGTGTTGAGGGCAGAAAAGTGACCGTTACGACACCTCATCCCATGTCCCAGGGCCACTACATTGTTCGGCACACCCTGGTACTCAAAGATGGAACTGTTGCAGGTGAACAAACCTTTTTTCCTGTAAAGGACACAAAGGCAGTTTCAACCTTTGAGTTGCCGGAAGGCTATAAATCATCCTTTTACGCAACCAGCTTTTGCAATCTGCACGATCTATGGGTTACGGAAGGTTAGGCTGAGGCAGCGTTTTGGCACTATGACCGACAATGCTTTTTCCTTAACGGTGAGACAAGCCGGCACTTTCCCGAGCATATCCCCGTCAGCCTGGACATATACCACTTCAGGTGAGTCTATTGCGATTGTCTTTGCTTTACAATAGAACCTGTCATTTTCAGAAGTATGTGTGCCTAGCAAAACCTTACAGTGCGGTTCCCACACACCCATCACACCTTTTCTCCTTACGACGCAAACATCCAAAGCGTTTTCTGTAAGTGAGGCATGTGGAGTTATCTGGAATTTTCCCCCATAGTAGCGTCCATTACCTATAATTGCACTATATCCAGTAATCGGCTCCTTTTGATCAATGCTAATTGAAAGGGGTGAATTGTTGTATTTAGAAAGTACCTTTATAGCAGTAGCGAAATAGGCTGCCCTGCCCCACCTGGTTATAGTGCTCCCGTTTTATCTCATTAAGAACTCCACCGTCAAATCCTATTCCAGCCATGAGCAAAAAGTAGTTTTCCAGATTCATCTTATCCGATATGTCCCGGCAGGTAATATGCCCCAGGTTAATGGATTGAGAAAATCCATTTAAGAGAATTTGTGTAGCTTTAACTGGATCTGGGGGTATCTCTGTTTCCAGGGCAAAAACATTAGCGGTACCGAGGGGCAACAGTGCAAGTTTTACTGATGATCCAACTAGACCATTGGCGACTTCGTTTATGGTACCATCCCCTCCGGCTGCCAGCACTATCTCTGTTCCTTTAACTGCTTCCTCTCGAGCAAATAGAGATGCATCACCCCGTTGCCTGGTCTCACGCAGGTAAGGATGAATGCCCTTTGACTTTAGCATATCAAGGACAACTTTCATACGTTCCGAATGTTTTTGGCGACCAGAAGCAGGATTAGAGATGATGGTAAGTTTCATGGTGGCGTGGGGCTATAAATAGCGTTGGCATAACTGAGTATTATCATATAGTTATACCATTTTATTAATGCATTAGATCATTGATTAATCCACTGCATAAGCATAGTGTTAGGAAGGGTAATGGATGACTGTTAAACAAACACATTCGTTTCAGGGGTGGCAGATTACTTTTGGATGATATGCTTTACAACCAGATCACCAACTTCTGAGGTAGTAAATCCCATTTTGCCGGCTGAAAGACTTTTTAATTGAGAGACAACCTGTATGATTGCCTGCTCAACAAGGTCAGCAGCCTCTTTTTCCCCCAGATGTTCGAGCATCATTTGACAGGCGGCGATTGCTGCCAATGGGTTGACCATATTTTTACCCGTATATTTTGGGGCAGAACCACCAATCGGTTCAAACATTGATGTTCCCTCAGGATTGATATTACCCCCTGCAGCTATGCCCATGCCACCCTGAATCATTGCCCCAAGGTCGGTGATAATATCCCCGAACATATTGTCGGTAACAATTACATCAAACCATTCGGGGTTCTTTATCATCCACATACAGGTGGCATCTACATGAGCATAGTCTGTTGTAATTGAGGAATACTCCCTGCCAACCTCATCAAATGTCCGCTGCCAGAGATCATGGGCATAGGTTAACACATTGGTTTTTGCGCAGAGAGTAAGTTTGTTATCCTTTGCCCGCTTTTGGCACAATTCATATGCATATCTGACGCAGCGTTCAACACCTTTGCGGGTGTTAATGGACTCCTGTATGGCAACTTCATCAGGAGTACCTTTTTTGAGAAAACCACCGGCACCAACATAGAGACCCTCCGTATTCTCCCTGATGACAACGAAATCAATATCCTCCGGGCCTTTGTCCTTTAAAGGTGTATCCACACCCGGGTAGAGCTTAACCGGCCTCAGATTGATGTATTGGTCCAGTTCAAACCTGATTTTAAGAAGGATTTGTTTTTCCAAAATGCCTGGTTTTACATCGGGATGGCCTATGGCTCCCAGATAAATTGCATCGAAACTTTTAAGGTCGTCTAAAGCGGAATCAGGAAGTGTTTCTCCTGTTTTTTTGTAGTGTTCTCCTCCAAAATCAAATTGAACAGTTTCATAGGTAAAATTGACTTTTTCTGAAACTGCCTTGAGGACCTTGATGCCCTCAAAAACCACCTCAGGTCCTGTGCCGTCCCCGGGCATTACCGCTATTTTGTACATGGTTGACATCCTCTCTACACTGTTATTTTGATGTTTTTGCAGTGACATAACCCATTAGTCCGCCGTGATCAATAATCTCCTGCATGAAGGGCGGAATTGGTTCTGCGTGAAAGCTTTTATTTTTGGTAACATTTGTAATAGTGCCGTCCTGTGTATTCACTTCAATAGTATCATTCTCATCACTGCCGTCAAAGGCTTCTGGAGAGACAATGACAGGCAATCCAAGATTAAAGGCGTTGCGGTAAAAAATACGTGCAAAGCTCTTCGCTATAACACATGCTACTCCTGCAGCCTTGATTGCAATGGGTGCATGCTCCCGGGAGCTGCCACAGCCAAAATTTTTATCTGCCAGGATGATATCTCCCTCCGATACCTTGGAAGAAAAATTTGGGTCTGCATCTTCCATACAATGCTTTGCCAGCTCGACAGGATCGGTTGTATTGAGATAGCGGCCTGGAATAATAAGATCCGTATTAATATCAGCACCGAATTTCCAACATCTTCCCTTCATTTGTTATTCCTCTATGTCTATGTGCTCAGGACTGGCAATATAACCAAGTACTGCTGAAGCAGCCGCAACTGCGGGACTTGACAGATAAAGCTCACTTTCCTGGTGTCCCATGCGGCCTACAAAATTACGATTTGTTGTAGCAATTGCCTTTTCTCCTTTAGCCAGTATACCCATGTGTCCACCCAGACATGGGCCGCAGGTGGGTGGACTGATTACTGCCTGGGCGTTCATAAATATCTCAAAGAGACCCTGTCGCATTGCCTCTTGATATATCCATGGAGTCGTAGGAATAATAATTAAGCGAACAGAGGGTGCAACCTTTTTACCCTTTAAAATACGTGCTGCGATGTGAAGATCTTCAAGTCTGCCATTGGTACAGCTACCAATGACCACCTGGTTAATAGCAATGTTCCCAACATCACTTACGTTTTTAACGTTCTCAGGAGAGTGTGGGCAGGCTACTTGTGGCTCAAGCTGATCCACATTGTATTCCACATGATCAACGTAGTCAGCATCATCATCGCTGGTCATGCGGTTGATTTGATAACTGGAAGGAGTTCTTTCCCGCACATAGTGCTCAGTGAATACATCCGGAATGAATATACCACTCTTTGCACCTGCTTCAATTGCCATATTGGCCATGCTAAATCTGTCAGCCATGGAAAGTTCGTGTATTACCTCCCCGGAAAATTCCATAGCTTTGTAGAGGGCACCGTCAACGCCAATATTACCGATGGTATAGAGGATGAGGTCCTTTCCACTGACCCAGGGCTGTAACTTTCCCGTGAAAGTAAACTTAATAGATTCCGGTACTCTAAACCAGGTTTCACCGGTAATCAGGGCCGCAGCAACATCTGTACTTCCCACCCCGGTAGCAAAGGCCCCAAGGGCTCCGTAGGTGCAGGTATGACTATCCGCACCGATAATGACTTGCCCCGGCCTGACTATACCTTTTTCAGGAAGCAGCGCATGTTCAACTCCCATTTCACCACCTTCATAGTAGTGAGTGAGTTGGTGTTCATGTGCAAACTCCCTGACAAATCGACACTGCTCAGCCGAAAGAATATCCTTGTTGGGTGCAAAGTGATCAGCAACTATAACAACCTTATCACGGTCAAACACCTTTTTAGCACCGGCCGAACGAAATTGCTCAATGGCAAGTGGTGCAGTAATATCATTAGCAAGCACAATGTCTACGTTAGATTGTATGAGCTGACCCGGTTTGACTTCTGCCTGTCCTGAATGTGCTGCAAGAATTTTTTCTGTAATAGTCATTCCCATAGATAAATACCATTCTCTCAATAACGGAAATTGTAGTGTTAGTGTGTGATAAAAGAGGCAAGAATCTTACAGGCCACCTCCCCTTCCCTACTGCCCGTGTTCTTGCCTAACTAATCTGCACTAGAGATGTGTCTTAATTGGATTCTGCTTCAGGTATTCCAACCTGTTAAGGGCATTGATATATGCCAGGACGCTTGCCATGATAATATCATTATGAGCGCCCCTTCCCACAATTTCCTGAGAATTCTCCTCCAGACGTACGGTTACAACACCTTGAGCATCAGTTCCGCCGGAAATTGAATCCACACTGTATTTCAACAGTTTACTTTTAGTAGACGTAATTTTGGCAATGGTCTTAAAAGCTGCATCGACGGGACCATCACCCATGCCCACATCTTTAATGGGTTCTCCGTTCACTTCCATCTGAACTGTTGCAGTTGGTATGGCAAAGCTGCCACTTACTACGTTTAAATTTGTCAGCTTATAGGTATCGGGGGCCCTCAGAACTATTTCAGCAACAATAGTTTCCAAATCCTCGTCATAGAGGTCCTTTTTTTTGTCGGCAAGTTCCTTGAACCGGGTGAAAACCTTGTTGAGATTTTCATCTGATAACTCGTATCCTCTCTTCTGCAATTCATCTTTCATGGCATGACGGCCTGAATGCTTTCCCAGTACGAGACTGCTCTGGGTAACACCAACAGACTCAGGTGTCATAATTTCATAGGTAATCTTGTCCTTAAGCAGGCCATCGGTATGGATACCGGATTCGTGTGCAAAGGCATTTGAGCCAACTATTGCCTTGTTCGGCTGAACCCCCACACCGGTAATTCTGGTTAAGAGCTTGCTGGTATTGTAGATCTCCTCAGTGGCAATCTGGGTTTCAAGGTGAGCATATTCCTTTCTGGTATAGAGGATCATTGCCATTTCTTCCAGTGAGGTATTGCCTGCCCGTTCCCCAATGCCGTTGATAGTGCATTCCACCTGACGTGCACCGTTTAGAACTGCAGCCATCGAATTGGCTGTGGCCAAGCCAAGATCATTATGACAGTGCACACTGATGGTTGCTCTATCAATATTTGAAACGTGTTCTTTGATATATCTTATTAAATCTGCAAATTCGTCAGGGATGGTGTAACCAACCGTGTCAGGTATGTTGAGGGTTGTTGCACCCGCTTCGATTGCTGCTCCAAGAATCTGACAGAGGTAATCCCGATCACTCCTGGTTGCATCCATAGCAGAAAATTCCACGTCCTCTGTATAGCTCTTTGCCCTTTTGACGGCAGCAACTGCCATATCCAGGACCTCATCCCGGCTTTTTCTAAGCTGGTGGGTTAAATGAATATCAGAGGTAGAAATAAATGTGTGGATCCGGGGGTTGATGGCGGGCTGTATTGCCTCCCAGGCACGATCAATATCCTTATTATTTGCACGGGCCAAACCTGCTATTTGAGATTTCTTTAGTGATTCTGCTATTGTGCGAACAGCATCAAAATCTCCCTGTGAAGCAATAGGAAAACCGGCCTCGATTATATCAACCCCGAGCTTTTCGAGCTGTTTTGCCATCCGGACCTTCTCCTGGATGTTCATGCTAAAGCCAGGGGACTGTTCACCATCTCGTAATGTGGTATCAAAGATTTTCACCTTTTCCATTGACACCCTCTGTGTGCAAATAATTTAAGAAAAACGGGAATCCTCAACAACAGTATTCGAATGTTTCTTTTTGCGTAAGTTGAAAAGATATTCAATGGGGCCGGATAGTGTATAAATAACAGCACCGGAAAAAACGGATATTTCCGGTTCTCCCAGGAAAATAATTAACAGCAACACTAATGCGACCAGCACATTAAAAGGTCTTCTCTTACGGAAATCAAAATCTTTAAAACTGTGGTACCGTACTGTACTTACCATAAGCAGGGCAAGAAAACAGGTAAGAAGAGGCATGACAATGCTTACTACTTCAGTAATCCCCAGGCTCCCGAAGAAAATGACTGTCATGGCAATCATCACTGCTGAAGGGGGACTGGGCAAGCCCTGAAAATATCTTTTTTCCTCTGCAGCAGTCTGAACATTAAAACGGGCCAGCCGGAGTGCAACACATATTACATAGAGAAAGGTAGCAAGCCATCCCCACCTTCCATAGGGCTGTAAGGCCCAAAGGTACATAAGGATAGCTGGAGCTGCACCAAAACTGATCATGTCCACAAGGGAATCGTAGTGCTCTCCGAATTTGCTGACGGAGCGGGTTAAGCGGGCTATACGTCCGTCAGCAGCATCAAAAAGGCCAGCAATGATAATGGCCCATGAAGCATGGATAAAATTTCCATTAAGTGCAGCAGTAATGGAGTAAAACCCGGAAAAGAGACTCAGTGAAGTGAAGATACTGGGCAAAATGTATATTCCTCGGGAAATATTCCGTTTTCCTTGTCCCCGTCTCATTGGCAGTTCTCCAAATGTAGTGAGCAGCGAATTGTTAGTAGGTCTTTCTACCCCCAACACCCTTTTTTGATTTAGATGTTTTCGATTTGTGAGCATCTTTAGGGCGCAGTGAACGGGTCGCTTTACCCGCAAGCCACATTTCAGAGTTGGCCATTGTTTGGAGCTCCTTGTCCAGTGCATCCTGATAATTGGCTTTACCGCAGGTTGTCAGGACCCTTCGTGTTTCTTCACCGGATTTCACACGTCTGTAAATTTCTTTGAATACCGGCATAACTGCTTGTTTGAATTTTGGTTTCCAATCAAGTGCACCGCGCTGGGCAGTAGCTGAACAATTCAAGTACATCCAGTCCATTCCATTTTCATCAACAAGCTTTATCAGGCTCTGGGTCAATTCTTCAACTGTTTCATTGAAGGCTTCACTGGGGCTGTGCCCGTTTTTACGAAAAACCTCATATTGGGCCTCCATGATACCTGCAAGGGCCCCCATCAACACCCCTCGCTCACCGGTAAGATCACTATAAACTTCGTGTTTAAAGGTGGTGGGAAAGAGATATCCTGATCCGATGGCTATACCCAGTGCCATGCAGCGGTCCGCAGCCCTACCGGTAGAATCCTGTTCAACGGCAAAACTTGAATTTATACCGGCACCTGAAAGAAAGTTCCGCCGCAGAGAGGTGCCTGATCCCTTCGGTGCCACCAGAAGCACATCAACAGTCTTGGGAGGAACAATCTTTGTCTGGTTTTTATAAACAATCGAAAAACCGTGTGAAAAATAAAGGGCATCACCGGGATTCAGATTTTTCTTAATAGCTGGCCAAATTGCCTTTTGAGCGGCATCAGAGACAAGCATTTCTATGATAGTCCCACGCTGGGCTGCCTCTTCTATATCGAACAAATCCTTGCCCGGTTTCCATCCATCCTTCACGGCACGATTCCAATCCTTTCGATACTTTTTTGATTGGCCAATAATTACCTTGAACCCGTTATCTTTCATATTGAAGGCCTGTGCAGGTCCCTGAACCCCGTAACCGATGACGGCAATTGTTTCATTTTTGAGAACTCTGCGCGCCTTAGACATGGGGAATTCCTTACGTGTTACAACATTTTCCTTCACCCCTCCGAAATTAATTAGTGCCATTATACTGTGCCTCCTCCCTGTAGTGTTTAAAAAACGTGAACCTTATGAAAAAACAGTTCTGTAATTCTTAATTATGATTTTTGCTTTTTTGCCTTAGTTGTCTTTGCTTTGCTCCCCCTGGTAAGTGCTGCGCAACCGGTGCGGGCAAGATCCTTTATGCCCATGGGACGAAAGAGATCTAAAATCGCTTGCATCTTGTTTTCATCTCCTGTGATTTCCACGGTATAACTTTCAGAGCTCACATCAACCACTTTCCCTCTGAAAATTTCAATAATGCTCAAGACCTCCGAACGTGTTTCATCGTTTACCGCGACCTTGATTAAAGCGAGCTCTCTACCCACATATTCATTACTCTTATAGTCAGTAACCTTTATAACGTTAATCAACTTGTTGAGCTGTTTGGTAATTTGTTCTAAAATCTGATCATTACCGGTTGTAAGAATAGTCATTCTTGAAATGTCCGGATCAGTGGTTTCTGCGACAGAGAGACTTTCAATATTAAAACCTCTTCCACTGAAAAGTCCTGCTACACGTGAAAGTACACCGGGCCTATTTTCAACTAATAGTGAAATAGTATGTTTCATTACAATACCTCTGTTGACCGGCAGTGGCAGAAAAAAAGTTGCCTTGCAGGTGGGAATAAATCCGCACAACTCGAAAACAAAAAACTAACCTGAGAAGCACACCGCCCACTGGGGGCGTACATCACAAGAGTATCATATTATCTATAGAGGCTCCGGCAGGTACCATGGGATATACCCCTTCTTCCGGATCAACAACAAAATCCATAACAACAGGTTTTTTGGATGCCAGTGCCTTTTTTATGGTTGGTACTACTTCACCTGGTTTTGTCGCTCTCAGTCCAAGTGCTCCGTATGCCTCTGCCAGTTTAACAAAATCCGGAGAGGTGGATAACGGGGTGGCGGAATAATTTTTATCGTAAAAAAGTTCCTGCCACTGTCGAACCATTCCGAGAAAATTATTGTTCAATATGGCAATCTTAACTGGCAACTTATATTGCACTGCAGTTGCCAGTTCCTGGATATTCATCTGGATGCTGCCATCTCCTGCAATATCGATAACCGTTTCTTTGGGATAGGCTACCTGAGCACCGATAGCCGCAGGAAAACCGTAGCCCATGGTTCCGAGCCCCCCTGAAGTGAGCAGCTTTCTCGGTTTGTCAAAACTATAGAATTGGGCTGCCCACATCTGGTTTTGACCAACTTCGGTAGAGATAATGGCATTTCCTTTGGTTAGTTGGTAGAGCTGTTCAACCACATACTGCGGTTTAATAGTGTCCCGCTGATCATAATTAAGAGTATGTTTGCTTTTCCATTTTTCAATCTGGTCAAACCAGGGTTTATGTTTTGTCTTCCAATTTTTCTTCTTGGAATCGTCAATAAGCGAATGAAGTTTTTTTAGAATATCTTTTGCATCACCAACTATAGGAATGTCTACCGGTACATTTTTACTTATTGATGTAGGATCAATATCTATATGAATGATGTTTGCCTGATGTGCAAATTTGCTTACGTCCCCGGTTACCCTGTCGTCAAAACGGGACCCCACGGCAAGTAAAAGGTCACAGTTGGTGACAGCCATATTGGCACGATAGGTGCCGTGCATACCAAGCATACCCAGAGAAAGAGGGTCCGTTCCCGGGAAACAGCCAAGCCCCATCAGGGTGGTGGTAACGGGAATCTGAAGTTTGTGTGCAAAAGAAGTAAGTTCTTTTGCAGCATCAGAAATGATAACTCCTCCCCCGGCATATATAACAGGTCTTTTGGCATCTGCAATCTGTTCAAATGCACGCTTTACCTGTTTTAAATTACCGGAAAAAGTTGGATTATATCCCTGCAAATTGACCTGCTCTGGATAGGAGAAGTCCGTTTTTGCTTTAATCATGTCTTTAGGCAAATCAACAAGTACCGGTCCGGGACGTCCACTCCGCGCTATATGAAAAGCCTCTTTTATGGTTTCAGCTAAATCATCAACATTTTTAACCAGGTAGTTGTGTTTGGTACAGGGATTTGTAATGCCGACAATATCTGCTTCCTGAAAAGCATCGTTCCCAATCAGCATGGTTGGAACCTGACCGGAAAAAACAACCAGTGGTATTGAATCCATATAGGCAGTGGCAATACCAGTAACAGTATTTGTCGCACCCGGTCCGGAAGTTACCAGGCATACTCCCACATTACCTGTTGCACGGGCATAGCCATCGGCAGCGTGAACAGCTGCCTGTTCATGCCTGACCAGGAAGTGCCTGATAGTGTAGTTCTTGAACTCATGGTAGAGGTCCAATACTGCACCACCGGGAAAACCAAAAATATCAGTTACTTTCTCTGCTTTTAAAGACTCAAATAATATTTGAGCTCCAGTCTTTATTTTCATGGTACTATCTAGGGTGTTATAGTTAAAGGTTTAACGATACTTCTTCAAGATCATCTCGATTTTATCTCTGCCTGCTAATTTGAGTTTCTTTATCTGCTTCTGCTTCAATTCTTCATCTGGAGTAAGGTGAACTTTCTCATTAAGTTCATCTAATAGCTTTTCAAACACAATGTGTTCATCAACAAACTTCTTGAGTTCTTCATCGTGCTTGATATGCTCTTCGATAAGATGTTTGTCCCGTTCCTCCATTTAGCTCCCCCTCACTTTGGATTAACGTTAAGTACCGCTTGTGTTATATAAAAGTATAATATTATTAGTAAGATGTCAACATTCTATCCTGATTTTCCCCATTTTACCTCTGCTTCCGGCCGCCTGACATACAGAGGTGTGAGCAGAGCACTATTTTCCAACACCTTGGCAGTCTTGATTTTTTCAAAAGCAAGGTGCGCAATAGCTGATGCCCTTGGGTAGGAGAGGTTAAGTGGAGCAAAATGTGCTTTTCCCTGTAACCTTTTTTCTATAAGTTCTTTATAGAGGATAGCGCCGTCACCGAGCAGGACAACGTCTTCATCAATTTCATCCATGAGCTGTTCCGGGTTGAGCACCCTGTCATCAGAGATTTTTGTAAGGGAATGGTCCTTTTTTTTATAAAAAGCCGTGTACACCTCGCCCTTACGGGCATCCATGAGAGGACAAACCAAATGATTAGAGTAGCACAGACTATGAGCCAAGCCGTCAAGTGAGGGGACAGGTATAACCGGCACCTTTGTTTTCATGGAGAAACCTTTAACCACACTCATTCCGATACGAAGGGAAGTAAAAGAACCGGGTCCCTGGGCCAGTGCAAATGCGTCAATAGTATGAATCGAGGTATCACTGTCCTTAAGAAGGTGGTCTATTGCTGGCAGCAGCATCTCTGAGTAGGATCCTTTAATTGATATTTGATACTCACCGACTAGGTTGGTATCATCCGTTAAGGCAATACTGCCCATCTTAGTTGATGTTTCAAGTGCAAGAATTTTCATAGGTATTCTAACAGAAGGGAATGATCCACTTAATTCCAGGGAAGAAAATCCAAATACTTTTGGGGAACAGTTCGCAAGATATCATTATAGGTAACTGTTAAAAAAAGAAGGATAAGCAGCGCAAGACCAACCTTTTGAACAAGCTCCATCTTTTTTGTCGCTAGTGGTTTTCCCATGATCAGTTCAATTAACAGAAAAAAGAGATGACCTCCGTCAAGCACAGGAATGGGCAGTAAATTGATGATGCTCAGGTTGAGGCTGAGCAGAGCAGTAAAAACAAGCAGTGAGGCTACTCCCGACTTGGCAGCGGAACCGGTCATCTTCGCAATAACAATCGGACCCCCAAGCATTTTAAGAGACATGTTAAGGGTCACTAATTTCCAGAGTGTCCTGATGGTGAGCACGGTCATTTCAATAGCTTGTTGGAATCCTTCCTTGATTGAGGCAAAAAGGCCATAACGTTTAAAGATGGTCTCTTCAAAGGGAATAATACCGATTTTGCCACTTATTACTATCCCAAGCTCTTCACCTTCTTGAGGTTCGAGTGTAACAGTAGATTGTTTACCATCCCGTGTAATGGAAAATGTTACCTGCTCTAATTGAGAAAAGTCATTAGTGCTAAACAGATTATTCCATGTAACGCTGTCGTCATTGTTAACAGCATGCAGTAAATCTCCGGCCTGGAGTCCCGCTCTTTCAGCCGGTGATTTTTTAGCTACGGAAGCTATTCTAACATCGGGTGTAATAGTAAGGCTATTCTCCTTCCCTTCCCGTTCAACGACAAAGTCCACCTCATCACCGGGATACTGTTCAATAATTTCGGACATCTGAATCCAGTGGGTGATGGGAGTGCCGGCTATTTGTGTAATGCGATCACCTGCTTGCAGTTTTGCACGATCGGCAGGTGAATCAGAAAGGATACCACCAATAGTTGGCTGCATATCATGAAAAAGTCCAATTGTCCCCAGACTCAGGCTATCAGGGGTTAGTGAAATACTGCGGTCAACACTTGTACCGCTTCTTTCAAAACTGATCTTCACATCCTGCTCCTGCTGTGACTCAGTGAGCAGGGTAAAGTTGAGCATTTTCCAATTATCAACCTCATGGCCATTGATTACTGTAATTTTGTCTCCACTTTGAAGGCCTGCCTTATCTGCTGCTGATCCATCAGCAACCCAGTAAAGGGTTGGTTCTTCTGACAGGTAGGTGGGAACCTGAATACCGATAAGAAAGACAAGCGGCAAAAGGAAGAAAGGCAATATAAAATTCATGACTGAACCTGCGGCAACAATTGCAGCCCGAATACCGACGCTCCGTGATCCAAATTCTCTTGGGTCATTACTTAGCGGTTCATCAGGATCTTCACCTTTCATTTTCACATAACCCCCAAGGGGGATAGCACAAAGCTGATAGAGAGTTTCACCTTTTTGAAACCCTATGATCTTTGGACCAAATCCCAGGGAGAATTTTTCGACTTCAACCCCGGCCTTTTTGGCAACGAAAAAATGTCCAAATTCATGCACGAAAATGAGTATTCCAATAACAATCGTGAAAGATATAAGGGTAGCTATCATAGTGTATCACCTGCTCTTAGTTTTAATGGGTATTTAGTGGAGTTTCCTCACTAAGGTACGGGCTTTTGTCCGGGCCCAGGAATCAGCCTGTAAGACATCTTCCAGGCAGACAATTTTTGTTGGATGAAACAAATCCATGGTTTTTTCAGTAATCCGTGGAATATCAGTAAAGGGTATTTTCCCCGCTAAAAAGGTACTGACAGCAATCTCATTAGCCGCATTTAAAACAGCTGGCATGGACTCTCCCTCCTCAAGCGCCTGAAATGCAAGTTTAAGGCAGGGAAATTTCCTGTGGGAAGGTGCCATAAAATGCAATTTTCCAAGATCGGGCAAATTCAATGCCGGGAAATCCATAGCCACTCTTTGTGGATAAGAGAGTGCAAATGATATAGGCCCTCTCATATCAGGGTTAGACATGTGGGCAAAAACACTACCGTCATTAAATTCTATCATTGCATGAACTATGCTTTCGGGATGAATAAGAACCTTAATCTTATTGAGGGGACTATTAAAAAGCCATTTTGCCTCAATTACCTCAAGCCCTTTATTCATCATTGTGGATGAATCGATGGTTACTTTTTTACCCATTTTCCAATTGGGGTGCTTGAGTGCATCTTCAGGTCTCACCTGGGATAATTGCTTTTTTGAAAATTTTAAAAAGGGCCCTCCAGATGCGGTGAGGACCAGTGCCTTGAGTTCTTTTACGCCCTGTTTTGTAAGAAGTTGAAAAAGTGCACTGTGCTCACTGTCCACCGGTAAAATGGAAACTTTATTTCTACGGGCCTCCTGCATTACAAGTTTTCCGGCCATCACCAGCGTTTCTTTATTAGCCAGAGCAATGTTTTTCCCACTCTTAATAGCTGTAAGTGTCGGAAGGAGACCTACTGCACCTACTAAAGCAGATACAACAAGGTCCACTTCATTCATTGATGCTATGGTTTGCAAGCCTGCGGGTCCAAAAACAATCTCCGGCCTTGAAGTTTTTGGCAGACTTCTCTTCAACTCTCTGGCAAGTTTTTCGGTTTGTACAGAAACGATTTGAGGGGTAAATGCGATGATTTGCTTTTGTAGGAGTTTAAGATTCCTGCCAGCAGCAAGTGCCCTGACCGTAAACTTCTCAGGAAAACAGCTCACTACTTCTAGTGTATTTACTCCAATTGATCCTGTTGAACCAAGAATAGATAAATGTTTCAATCAAAAATACCTAACAGTGCACAAGCCCCAAAAATCACGTTAAAATATAGCACAAATTAATCCAAAAGGAAAGTTATATAATAGTAGAGCAGTGGTGCAGCGAAGAGAAGACTGTCGATACGATCGAGCATGCCACCATGTCCGGGCAGCAGAGACCCTGAATCTTTAACCCCCCGTTCCCGTTTAAAGATCGATTCACAAAGGTCTCCAAGTTGTCCCATACATGCAATACCTCCTGTTACTATCAGGCAGTGGGACACTGACAACTCAGGCAGGAAAAGTTTTTTACAAGCCAAACCTGCCAGCAATGAAAAGAGCAATCCGGCAATAGCGCCTTCAACGGTCTTATTGGGACTGATGCTTGGACAAAGTTTTCTCCTTCCAATCAAACTACCTACAATATACGCTCCGGTGTCCCCCATCCAGAGTACTATGAGAACGAAAAAAATCCATTCTACACCTTCAGCTCGATTTCTGATAAGCACAAGATAGGATACAAAAATGCAAATGTAAACTACGCCAATTGAGGCAACAGAAATGCGATCCTGAAAAACGAGTTTCCCGGGGAAAAGCAGTAATTTTCTAATCAGAACTGCAAAAACACCTATGGTGAGAACTGCAATTAATGCAGGTATCAGCCAGTCAATCTCTAGAGAACCATTGATACTAATTGCGCGCTCATAGTACTGTCTGACAAAAACTATACTGAGAACCCCTAGAATAACTAAACTCAACCTGGTAAACAGAGTGCTGCCCGTCAGGTTAAAGGTGAGATACTCAAAAAAAGCAGTCCCTGCAACGAGTATGGCAATAATAAGAAAGATATTTTCTGATCCCCAGTAGATAATTGATGAGATCAGTGGAATTGCAATAAGCAGTGTTAGAGTTCTTTTAACTACCACCATATGCTCAACAGAAGAAATGAGGGCGAAATGCCTGCAGGTGTTTAAAAATCAGGTATTAGTTTTTGCTGCTATAGTTCTTTTAATCTGGTCTTGTGTCAGACCAAACCTTCTCTCTCTCTTTTGATAATCCTTAATTGCAATCAGTAAATCCTTTTCAGTAAAATCAGGCCAGAGGGTGCTGGTTATATAGAGTTCCGTATAGGCTAATTGCCACAACAAAAAGTTGCTGATTCTCAGTTCCCCGCTGGTTCTGATAAGCAAATCAGGATCAGGCAATCCGGCAGTATAGAGGTAACCGGAAAACAGAGTTTCATTTATTTGATCAACCTTTAGTGTTCCTGTTTTCACATTGTTTGCAATTTTTCTGAGGGCATTAATAATTTCACTTCTTCCGCTGTAGCTCAATGCGGCATTAAGTACCATGCCGGAATTATCTTTAGTCTTTTCCATAATTTCACTAAGCACTTCGTGAACTTCCTGTGGCAAATCTTCAGCGGCACCGATGGTGTTGAGACGAATATTATTACGGACTAACTGATTGCCTTCAGTAATCAGGAAACGTTTCAACAATCTCATAAGTGTTTTTATTTCTTTTTGAGGTCTGTTCCAGTTCTCTGTTGAAAAAGCGTAGAGTGTCAAGACCTCAATGCCAAGCTTTCTACAGGAACGAATTACCTCTTTTGCCCGTTTAATACCCTTTTGGTGCCCGGCAATACGGGTAAGGGATCGTTGCTCAGCCCAACGACCATTACCATCCATGATGATTGCGATATGTTTTGGTAATAAATTCTTGTTAATGTCCTGCACTACAATCCTTTCAGAGCTGGGTAGAATGTATAAATGGTATAATGAGTGCTAATGTGAACAAAGGTAGCTGTATGGTGGCTGTAGATGTTAGTTTAGAGGATCAGAGTAATGGGTTTATAACAGTTATCTTTGGTGCGGTATCTGGTTGCGGATAAGTCAGTCATTTCGAAGAAACGGAACATACCATTAAAGTCCTACAAGAGTTTGAGAAAAAAGAAGTGCCGAGGTTTCCCTCGGCACCATTATTCTTATTCTTCGACAATTGCCTCTGTAGGACAAACATCCTTGCAGGTACCGCATTCAGTACACTCATCTGTATTGATGGTATAGATATCATCACCTTCATGGATCGCATCTGAGGGGCACTCCTCTGCACAGGTACCACATGCAACACATTCGTCTGTTATTTTAAAAGCCACAATATCACCTCCTTTATAATAAATTTTTTGTTTAGAGATTGATTCCGGTTAAAATTCAAGGATCTCTTTCTCTTTATCTGCCGAAATGGTATCACATTGCTGGACATATTCATCCGTAATTTTTTGTATTTCATCGTGCCGTTTAAAGTACTCATCTTCAGAAAGTTCTTTATCGTTTTTCATCTTTTTCATTATTTCATTCACATTCCTTCGATGAGTACGCACGGAGACCTTCGACTCCTCAACTATTTTTTTGACAACTTTTACCAGTTCTTTTCTACGTTCTTCTGAAAGACTTGGAATTGAAATACGAATAATTTTCCCGTCATTCATTGGATTAAGCCCTAATTCTGATTTTTGAATCCCCTTTTCAATTGCCGGGATGCTGCTGACATCCCAGGGTTGAATGGTTATAAGCCTGCTCTCAGGAATTGCCAGGGTTGCTACCTGATTGAGAGGGGTGAGTGTACCATAATAATCTATCATAATGCCATCAAGCAAACTTAATGATGCCCGTCCAGTGCGGACCCTGTTAAGATCCTTATGGAGGGCCTCTATGGATTTATCCATGTTTGTGCGCAATTCTTTTAACAGGTCTTCGCTCATGTACTACCCCTTGATAGTAGTTCCTATCTTTTCCCCTAAGAGAACTTTTTTGATATTTCCGGCCTTTGTAAGGTTAAATATGATCATGGGAAGCTTATTATCCATACAGAGGGATACCGCAGTCGCGTCCATTACCTTTAAACCTTTATTGAGCACCTCTAAGTAGGTTATTTCTGAATATTTGACGTGCATCTTTGTGAATAACAGGATCTTTATCATAGATGCCATCAACTTTGGTTGCCTTCAGAATGATTTCAGCATTAACCTCTATTGCCCTGAGTGCAGCTGCTGTATCTGTTGAAAAGTATGGATTACCGGTGCCAGCAGCAAGTATAACAACCCTCTTTTTTTCAAGGTGTCGGGTAGCACGGCGCCTTATATAGGGTTCTGCTACCTGGGGCATGGTAATGGCAGATAAAACTCTGCTCGGTATCCCCTGGCGCTCGATGGCATTTTGCAGTGGCCAGGCTATTGATAATGGTGGCCAGCATCCCCATGTAGTCGGCAGAAACCCGGTCAATACCCTGAGCATCCGCTGAAATACCGCGAAATATGTTACCTCCACCGATTACAATGCCAAGTTCTATGCCGAGTTCGGCAATTTCCTTGATTTCACCTGCAAGTCTGTTTACTACGGAGGTACTAATACCATAGCTTTCGTCCCCGGTTAAAACCTCACCGCTCAATTTAAGGAGAACTCTATGATAGTGTGTTTTCAAATTTACATCCAGGTAATCGTTAGTTTGATAACTCTTCACCAAGTTGATAGCGAACAAATCGCCGGACAGAAATATTTTCGCCGAGTTTCGCAATCAGTTCATTGAGGACATCTTTAACGCTTAGATTGTCGTCCTTGATATAGGACTGTTCAAGTAGACATACTTCTGAAAAAAACTTATCTAATCTGCCGTTTACAATTTTATCCCATATCTTTTCAGGTTTGCCCGATTCCTGGGCCTGCGAACGATATATTTCCCTCTCATTATCGATAATCTTTTCCTCTACATCTTCTCTGGAAATATAGAGCGGATTAAGGGCTGCTATATGCATGGTCATGTTTTTCGCAAATTCCTGAAATTCAGCACTCCGGGCAACAAAATCTGATTCACTGCTCAACTCAACCATAACACCGATTTTACTGCCGGGGTGAATATAAGAGGTAACAATGCCTTCAGTTGTCGCACGCTGAGATTTTTTGGAAACGGTTGCTAAGCTTTTTTGCCTCAGGTAGGTTATAGCTTTTTCAAAATCACCCCCGGATTCTGCGAGGGCCTTTTTACAATCCATCATGGGAGCGCCTGTCTTTTGACGAAGCTCCTTTACCATAGTTGCACTAATTTCCATTGTTACTCCACTCTGTTGTACATTGGTTAGTTGTCTGTTTCTTCCGATTGTTCGTCATCCTTATTTTTACTCTGTGCCCTTACCTTCTCCTCGAAACGTTTCTTGCCCTCCAGGCAGGCGTCAGCAATCTTGGCGTTAAAGAGTCGAATGGCCTTGATGGCATCGTCATTGCCCGGTATGGTAAAATCAACATCATCGGGGTCACAGTTGGTATCTAAAAGTCCAATCGATGGTATGCCCAGTTTTTTTGCCTCCGCTGCTGCTATCCGTTCCTTTCTCGGGTCAATAATGAACATTACACCCGGTAATTTATTCATTGTTTTTATTCCGCCGAGAGCGTACTCCAGTTTAGTTATCTCTCTATCAATCTCCAGGGTCTCTTTTTTTGAGTACTGCTCCAATCCTGCCATCGGCTTTCATCGCTTCCAATTCTTTAAGTTTTTCGATATTCTTTTTTATGGTTCTAAAATTGGTCAGTGTTCCACCCAGCCACCGGTTGCACACGTAAAACATATCGCATCGTTGAGCCTCCTCTGCAATCGAATCCTGTGCCTGTTTCTTTGTTCCAACAAAGAGAACGGTTTCACCGCGGGCAACTGTATCAACAACAAAACGATATACTTCGTCAAAAAGTGCTACCGTTTTTTGCAAATCAATAATATAAATACCGTTTCTGGCCCCAAAAATAAATGGTTTCATCTTGGGGTTCCAGCGTTTTGTCTGGTGTCCGAAATGGACACCGGCCTCTAACAACTGCTTCATACTCAAAATCGCCAAGTTAACCTCTCTTTCATAAGTGTGTTTTGCTATTTCAAACCAAGTAAGTAGATAAACCTAAACAAAATGGATAACTTGATAGCACACCGCATACTATTTTGCAAGTGAAAAATACAGCAAAAAAACCCGATCTCTTCCTTATGTGGGATATGCTGAATTTATCTTTACATATTCAGTAGTTAAGTCGGTAGTGTCTATTTCCGCCCCTGCTGAACCACTCTTAACATCAATGGTAAGCCGAAACTCAGGTTTTCTTAAAATATCCCGTGCCTGGTCCAGAGTCCCCGTACAAACACTATTTTTCACAACCATTACATCATCAAAGCAGATGGAAATCCCATGAGGATCTATGGTGGCTTCCGCTTGACCGATGGCAGACATAATCCGACCCCAATTGGGATCTTCACCAAAAAACGCTGTTTTTACCAGGACCGAGTTTGCCACCTTATAGGCAATATTTTTTGCATCTTCTCTGGTAAGTGCATTTATAACACTAATGTGAATAATCTTTGTGGAGCCCTCAGCATCCTTAAGAATGAGATGTGCGAGATCCGCCATAACTTCATGCAGGACCGTTCTGAACTGGGCAGATTCTTCCGATTCTCTGCTGAGGGTTTCATTGCCCGCACAGCCATTGGCCATCATAATCACTGTATCATTGGTGCTTGTTTCCCCATCTATGGTAAGAGCGTTAAAAGAACTGTTTACCGCGTCAGTCAACAGTTCTTGCAGGAACTGTTGTTCAATATCCGCATCAGTAATAATATAGGCCAGAAGGGTTGCCATAGAGGGCATTATCATCCCAGATCCCTTGGCTATACCACAAATGGTTATCTCCTTATCAGCAAGTGGTTCCTTTCGTATAACCATTTTAGGGAAGGTATCCGTTGTCATAATAGCTTCGGAAAAATCCTTAAGTCCACCGGGTGCGAGGGAGGAAACCAGACCATGGATATGTGACTCAATCCGCACCAGGGGAAGGGGCACACCGATAATGCCGGTTGATGAAACCATCACCAGCTGGTTATCAATTTCTAACTCCCGGGCAACCGTGTCTGATACACTGTTCGCATTATGAAGGCCCATTTCCCCGGTACATGCATTGGCATTACCGCTGTTCACTATAAGTGCCTGGGCCATACCGTTTTTGATCCTTTCCTGTGTCAGGATAACCGGTGCTGCCTTTACTTGATTGGTTGTGAATACCCCAGCAGCGGTAGCGGGTATCTCAGAATAAAGAAGACCTAAATCTTTTGCATTATGGGTTTTAATACCAGCTGAGATTCCGCTTGCCAAAAACCCTGGTACGCTTGAGGTCATTTCCTTTTCCTGTTTCTCTTAGAATTAAAAGTAGCGTGTTTCTCAGGCGCCACAGCATTTTTTATATTTTTTTCCACTGCCGCAGGGACAGGGATCGTTCCTGCCAACTTTTTTACCTTCCCGTTTGACGGTTCTTCCAGCTGTGGGCTGCTCCCCGCCACCACGACTCAATTGCAGCTTTTGTGAACTGGCAGGTTCTGGCTGTCGTGTCATTGGTTCACGGGCAATCTGAACCATAAACAGTTTGTCAATGGTTTCGGAACTAATCCGTCCAAGCAGATCAACAAAGAGGTTGTATCCTTCTTTCTGGTATTCCCTTAAGGGATCACGCTGGGCATACCCTCTCAGCCCGATGCCTTCTTTCAGGTGGTCCATATTGAGAAGATGCTCTTTCCAGAGGGTGTCAATCACTTGCAGATGGATCATTTTTTCAATCTGACGCAACATCTCTTCACCAAATTCCGCCTCCTTGGCGTTGTAGAGTGTCCGCGCCTGGTCCGCAATCACATCTTTTAATCCTTCACTGGTGAGATCATTTAATGATGAGGGCAGTTGAAGAGGAAAGAGAAAACTGCTTGAAAACAGCATCTTTCAATCCTCGAATATCCCAGTCATCCGGATGAACCTTTTCTTCTGCATAACCCTGAGCAAGCTCTGCGGACAATTCATCTATAGCTGCTTCTACCTCCCCCTTGAGATTATCCTGGCTCAATATTTTACTTCGCTCTTCATAAATGACCTCTCGCTGTTTGTTCATTACATCGTCATATTCGAGCAGGTGTTTTCGTATGTCAAAGTTGTGTGATTCAACCCGGGCCTGTGCACGTTCGATAGCTGATGTAATCAGCTTATGTTCTATGCGCTCCCCTTCTTCCATCTCTAAGCGTTCCATGATGGAAGAAATCCTTTCTGCGCCGAATATTCTAAGGAGATCATCCTCCAGTGACAGGTAAAACCTGGAGGATCCCGGGTCTCCCTGGCGGGCACAACGTCCACGTAACTGTCTGTCAATTCTACGTGACTCATGCCGTTCAGTTCCAATAATGTGGAGACCGCAGGGAATATCATTCTTACATTCCTTCATTTTGCGGCCTTTTTTTTCAGAATCGGGACAGGCTGAACATCCTTTGGTTTTCTCAACTTCACAGTTCACACAACACTGGTCCTGGCATTTTACAACACCGGGACCCAGTTTAATGTCGGTGCCCCTGCCTGCCATATTAGTGGCTATGGTCACTGCACTGGCCATACCTGCATTGGCTACGATCTCCGCCTCCTCTTTGTTCCGCTTTGCGTTCAGCACAGAATGTTTAATAGTTTTGGGAATCATTCTGCTCAGGAGTTCGGAGACCTCAACCGAAACCGTGCCCACCAGAACCGGCCTGCCCATTTCCTGCATCCTCTTGATCTCATCGATTATGGCACGGTATTTCTCCCGCTTTGTCTGATAGATAACATCAGAATAATTCATTCTTCGCACGGGTGCATTAGTAGGAATAACAACCACATCCAGGGTGTATATTTTCATGAACTCCGGTGCCTCGGTCTCGGCAGTACCGGTCATGCCTGATAATTTTTCGTAGAGACGAAAATAATTCTGAATAGTTATGGTAGCAAGTGTCTGGGTTTCACCTTCGATAGTTACATTTTCCTTGGCTTCCAGGGCCTGGTGCAATCCATCACTGTACCTCCGGCCGGGTAACAAGCGCCCGGTAAATTCATCGACAATGAGCACCTGGCCTTCACTCACAACGTAGTCAACGTCTTTCTCAAAGAGTGAATAGGCCTTGAGGAGCTGAGAGATGTTCTGTATCTTCTCTCCCTTGTCATAAAATTCTTTTTCTATTGTCCTCCTCTTTTTGAGTTGCTCATCCTCACTCAGGGTAGGATCGTCATCGATAACACTCAGGTCCGGCAAAACAAAAAGATTAGGATCGTTGGGAGACAATGATTCCCGGCCCTTTTCAGTGAGGTCTACAACATGTGATTTCTCATCGATACTGAAAAAGAGCTCTTCATCTATCTCTCCCATGCGCTTATCACGCATGTAATCAAGTTCCACCCGTTCCACCAGCTTTTTGTATTTCCCCTCTTTAAACATCTTCAGGAAACGCTTATTTTTGGGAGAACCCCGTTTTGCCTGGAGGAGTTTGATCGACCCTTCGTAATCTTTCTCTTCCTTCAAAAGCTGATCTGCCTGGGAAAGCAGGTCATTAACCAGAACCGTTTGATTCTGTACAAGACGCTGGACCGGTGATTTCAGTTCTTTAAACTGATGGGTTGAATACTCCACGGGTCCGGAAATGATTAAGGGAGTTCGTGCTTCATCGATGAGGATACTGTCCACCTCGTCGACAATTGCAAAGTGGTGAACACGTTGCACCTGGTTTTCTTTCCTTTGTGACATGTTGTCACGTAAGTAATCAAAACCGAATTCAGTATTAGTGCCGTAGGTGATATCCGCTTCGTAGGCCTTCTTCCGATCCTGGGGATCAATATCATGGTAGATTACATCCACGGTTAGCCCTAAAAACTCAAAAATAACACCCATCCACTCCCTGTCCCGTTTTGCTAAATAATCATTAACGGTGATGATGTGAACGCCTTTACCGGTTAACCCATTGAGATAAGCAGGAAGAGTGGCTACCAGCGTCTTCCCTTCACCGGTAGCCATTTCAGCAATCATACCCCGATGAAGGACTATACCTCCGATTAACTGGCAGTCAAAATGCCGCATGTTTAATAATCTCAAGGCCACTTCCCGAACAACCGCAAAGGCTTCGGGAAGAATCTTCTCAAGAGGTTCTCCCTCGTTGATACGCTGTTTAAACTCACCCGTTTTATTTTTCAGGGCATCGTCGCTGAGCTGCTTTATTTCTGGTTCTAAAGCATTTGTGGCATCCACAAGGGGTTGAAGCTTACGCAGAACCCTGTCGTTTTTGCTGCCCACAACCTTTTGAAAAATCGAACTGATCACTATACTGTACTCCTGTTAAATTAGTTCACCACTAAAGGTGTTCTGGACTTTAGTTGAAACATGTTGCTTGCCTCTGTAAAAGGCTGTCACTTAGTTTATTCAGGTTAGGATCCACTAATATCCATTGCTTCAATCATGAGACTGGGGGATCCAATTTTGCCATAAAAGCGAAGATCACTTCCAATGGCTGTAATGTCCTTGAAAAGACCCACAATATTGCCTGCAAGAGCCATCCCTTTGACGGGGTAAGTTTTTTTGCCGCCCTCAATTAAAAATCCGTTTACTCCCAGAGAAAAATCACCGGAGATGGGGTTGGCTGTGTGTATTCCCATAACTTCGTTAACAAAGAGGCCCTTATCAACTTGAGATAAAATGTCATTTTGGTTCAGGCTCCCCTTTTGAATGTAGAGGTTCGAACAGCCCAGGTGAGGTGGACTCTTACTGGATCCCCGGGAGCTGTTTCCAGTAGAGTTGGTTTTGCCTTTTTTCCCACAGTAGGTGTCATAGAGAAAATTGACAAGGACACCCTCTTCAACCAGTGGGGTTGACTGTTTCAGGGCCCCCTCACCGTCAAAAGGTGCGGTAGCCATTCCTCCCGGGTAGAGGCCGTCATCACTAATAGAAAGTTTGTCAGAAAATATTGTTTTATGCATTTTCCCCTGCAGGAGAGATTTCTTTTTTTGCACAGATTCTGCCAGAAATGACTGTGCCAATACACCCAGGAACTGATAGCCGACACTATTGTCGAGAACAACCGGTCCTCTAAAGGTAGAAACCGGGCGAGCCCCCAGCAGGCTTAGAGCCATGTCAGATGCTGAGGAACCCAGGG
This sequence comes from uncultured delta proteobacterium, assembly GCA_963752035.1. Lineage (GTDB taxonomy): Bacteria > Desulfobacterota > WTBG01 > WTBG01 > WTBG01 > CAVVWZ01. The sequence goes on from CAVVWZ010000007.1 coordinate 28,378, forward strand.
TGTCCGTATGTAAGTCAGCATAGAAACGACTGAAATCAAAATCCCATCCCACCTGGGAATCCTCATCCTCTTCCGCTACAACTACAATTGAGGTTGTGAAAAGAGTGTCTCTATGGGAGAGGTTAAGGCCGTGGGAATTAATGAGTTGCCGTCTGCCTTCCTGTTCGTAATATGCCGACTTCCTTACTTTCGTGATGCGCTTGTCCAAAGAAAAGGCGTCTCGTTCAATTTGCTTCAGACGTTCAATCTTTGCTTCTTTTGCTATTGTGTTGTAAGAGGAATCAAGCACATTAAGCTCGGGCAGTTCAACAGATTGGTCAGGAAAACCGTTTAAGGCATCCGGTGATGAATTTTCGGCACTTATGAGAGCATTTGAAATTATCTGGTTTAATGATTCAGGTGAAAAGTCAGTGCTGTAGGAAAATCCTATACGGCTATCCTTGAGGACTCTCAGGGACACGGCCATGCTCTGTGCAGTAGTAAAGCAATCAATCTGCTGTTCTTTTACTTCAATGGATGTGGATTCAACCTGAGAAAGGTATATCTCATAGTGATCACAATCTGATTTTTTTAGATTCTCTTCCAGATAAGTAATCCGTTCATTATTATTTTCCATTATTGAAGCGATGCCTCAAGGTTTTTTATATTTGTTATCAGAAGATTCACCAGTTCCGGGTTTTTCTTGCCAACAACTGTTTCCACCCCACTGCTCAGGTCAATACCGTCAGGAGAAACCTGCAGGAGTGCATCAGTAATATTATCTGGAGTAATTCCACCCGCCAGAAAAAGGCATACATCCGGCAACTGCTCTTTGACTGTTTTTGCAAGTGACCAGTCAAAGCACTGGCCGGTACCGCCCTGGTGCATAGTACCTTCCTTAAGTACAGCACTGTCGAGGATTATTTTGTCGACACCCAGATCGTGGTATGACTGTATAGTTTTAATTAATGCATCCGGATTTATACTGGTACTGTCTGAAGTTGAAATGTGGATTGACTTCCAAAGCTCACAGGTGATTTTTTTTCTGAGTTGTACTATATAATCCTCATTTTCATTGCCCGCAAGCTGCACACCAGCCGGTTGTACGGTTTTAATGTCGTCTAAGACCTGATCAAGATCGTGGTTAAATTTGAGAATGATAACCGGCAGGTCAGAAGAAGTTACAATCTCTTTACCTGTTGCCTGGTTAACGGAGCGTGGGGATCGACCAACATTAATCAAAACTCCCAGATAGTCAGCCCCGGCGCTTGAAACCATAAGAGCATCATCAAGGTTAGTTATACCACAGATCTTTGTTAAATAAGACATAACATTTTAAGGCAATCAACTAATGGGTTGCACCGGTTTCTAAGCCCCTGTTGTCCTGTTTCGCCTTTTCCTGGAGTTTTCCAATGGATTCCATTATGTTTTCACTGATTGTTTTGTAGAGTTCCTTGGATTTCCGCTGTTTGTAAAATTCATCCAAATTGACTGGCGGACCAAAGTAAACTGAGCACTGTTTAAGGTGTACCCGTTTTGCATCACGAGGCAGTATTGCATGGGAACCGCTAATATATACAGGAATGATGGGAACCTGTGTATTGTAGGCAATCATACCGATTCCCATTTTTGCCTCCTGTAGACTCCCATCATAAGATCTGGTTCCCTCAGGAAACATTAACAAAATTTCATTTGAACGCAAATGACCATAGATTGTTTTCAGGGTTGTCCTGTCCATTTGTTCACGATCAATGGGGATAACCCTGAAAAGATTTCTCAAAAAATAACTGGTAACTCTACTTGAAAAAAGTTCTTTTTTTGCCAGATAATTAATTCTTCTTACAACACCCAGTCCCACAAAAAAAGGGTCGACATAACTGGCATGATTGGAAGCAAGAATAGCACCACCCTTTTTAGGTATATGGCGGGTACCGATCGCCTTATAGCGGAAAAGCGGTTTTGTGATGATATAAATGAGCAGATGAATAAAATGATATGTAAATTTCCACATTATTGATTATCTTGGGGTAACAGCTAGGAGTGGGATTCGAAATACGAGATCAATCCAACCATCACACGATGGAGGAGCAAGTTCTTTTTCGGGGCAACGGCACCGTGCCTGATTTTTAGCAGTGGATATTGTCGTTTGGTATCTGTAATAATAAGCTCAATTTGAAGTAAATAATGGTCCGTGCTCTCATCAAATATGTTAACTTTATTAAAGAAAGTTCTTTCAAGGTTCAATTCAACAATGGCTACTTCACAAAGCAAGTCTCCTGAATCAGAAAGCTGCAGGGCACTTTCTTCAAACCAGAGAGTCAAACCCTGATATATTTTTTCGGCCATCTTTTGATCAGGCCCTTCTGCTAAAAGCATTACAGGATTTACGGTAATACTCTGAAAATCGGAAAATGAAAAACCGAGTTCGGACCAGGCCCAGTCAACTTCCTCTACCTCTATCAGGGCGGTGTAGTCGTCAATGAGTCTTTCAGGTGGTTCATAATAGAGCTTCGCATCTTCGGGAGGTTCACTCCTTTTCAAGAAACATCCACTAGTTAAAAGAGCGATGCAGCACGTAAAAATGACAAACCGAAATGTTTTATTCATGCAGTTTTTCATAATACATCAGTAATTAAAAAAAAGGTTGATTACTAAATTCTTATATTTTGAAGGTTTTGTCAAGTAGATAAAATTACGATTTCTCTAGCTTAATTCACAAGCTCAGGAAAATGAGAAGCAAAAATGGACAAACAGCTGAAAAATACAATTTACTATAATCCATCTTTTTATTCCGCTGACAGACTCTTGGATTGACAATTACCTAAAAAAAACATAAGTATTATCAGGTAACATGATCACGTTTTCAGCACCATCGCGACGTTTATTTTATAAACACCTGATGTGAAACATCCTGAAAAAAAGTCCATCACTCCCACTAATCGACAAAACTGCCGGGACGTGATTTGAGGAGGTAGGGGAAATGTCATTGCGTTTTGAATATAATCCTGTGCTGGAAGCACAGCAGGTTGCTGACCTGAGAGTATCAGTCGGCTGGGACGGAAGGGTTGAAAAATACAAGAAAAAACTTGGCAGGAGCTACCTGTGTGTAGCCTGCTTTGATAATAGTATGCTGGTTGGCTATGCCGATGTTGTCAGTGATGGTGTCGACGATGCATACGTCAGAGATGTAATTGTACACCCTGATTACCAGCATCGTAGTATTGGAACTAAACTTCTTGATATGATTAGCAAACGTATCAGATCAGACGGAATCAAGATGGTGCATGTTATTTTCGATCCATCCCTGGAAACGTTCTATAGACAAGCCAATTTCACTATCATGCTGAGTGGGATAATAGATAACGAAAAATAGCCGGAAGTACTCCACAAGCAATAAAAGTGCTTCTTTCACTAGCTCACCCGCCTTTTTCTTGTGCACCATATCTCTTCAGATTTACCTGATGGGAGTAACAAATATCAAAATAAAAAACAGAATCATCAATATGGTCAGTGCTACTTTTACAATCTTGTCTAGAAAAGGTTCTGTCAGATGCATGCTGATCACCACCTTTTATGCATAAAAAAGGTTAGTAAAAAACATTCAAAAACATGCCTTAGGGGAAATATCAACAGGTAGCAGTGGCAATGACAAGAACAATGATAGCTAATCCCAGATGCGTCTCGTGGAATGTGAGCGGGGTAATTCGAAAATTATAAATTTATCTTACCCTTAAGAATTTAATCTACACCTTATTGGGATAATTGCAAGTAAAAAATATAAGACTAGAAATAACATTAATTATAACTTATAACTATCAGTTATTTTATCATATTAATTATTCATAAATTACTTCCTCATAAGTGTTTTTGTCAGTTACTCTCGTCTCAATTTCATCTATGTATCTCATTCTCTTTAGGGATTTACGATTGACAGAGTGTGTTACTATCCTTATAGTTTTAATAAATTTATCATTACAATAAATATCGTTCAAACTTATGAAGGTTTATAGATGTCATTAGGAAAAGGAAAGATTGTCCTCATGGGTTCAGGTGAATTGACCGCCACCATGGTTGAAGTGCACAAGGAACTCTTAAAAGGCCTTGATGGTTCACCACGTGCCGTTTTCATTGATACCCCTGCCGGCTTCCAGCTCAATGTTGATCAGTTATCCCAGCGAGCCCTTGAATATTTCAAATCCCGTGTTCTTCACACCATGTCTGTGGTATCATTCAAATCCAATGATACCATTACACCCTATGAGGCTGAGCAGGCATTTCACAGCCTGCGTGAAACAGATTTTATTCTGATTGGTCCAGGCAGTCCAACCTATGCAGTTCGTCAATGGCAACAAACACCCATACCTGAAATAATTACCAGACGTGTCTCAGAAGGTGGATGCCTGGTTGCTGCCAGTGCCGCAGCATTAACAGTCGGCCGTTTCACTTTGCCAGTGTATGAAATTTACAAGGTGGGTGAGCAGTTGCACTG
>CAVVWZ010000008.1:0-3964 GCA_963752035.1 uncultured delta proteobacterium
AGGATTGATCACGAACAGGATGTTATTGATGATTACATGAAGCACTTTTCTGCTCGGGCCAATCAGGTAGGAATTGTGGTGATGATCAACAACCAGGTGATTGGGAGTGATTGTTTTGCCAGGCATGGCACTTTACAGAAAACATTTCCCAAGCTGGTTAAAAGTTACGTGCTTGATGCCATTGACGCCGATGAAAAGAAGAAAAGGTACCTGTCATCTTCTAATAAAGCGGCTCTCTTCCTGGGTGATTAGGTAATTGTCTGGTAAAGGAGAGACCTTCTATCTCACTTGGGGACGGACATACGGCTGGTGTCTCAAAAGGTGATCGGCTCTGCCCTTTCTTTAGACGATGAGGTAGTCCACCTCACTGCCTTTGCCAGGGACGAAAAAGACACAAGGAAGAAAATTGCTTTTTATCAGAGAGCGAGCAGGAGAAAAGCGGAAAAATAAACCACAGAGGGCACAGAAATAAAGAGGGACAAAGTAACAAGAGACAAAGGCACAGAGAAAAATAATAAAGATTATTATTTTCTGGCCGTTGTTTTTACCGTTTTGATTCTTCAGCTTGCCCGGTTAATAGTGAAACTATTTAACAGGGGTGGTTAGGATGTTCTTTTTCTTGTCATTTGATATTCGACGTGCATCTCTTTTAGTTTTCATCCAGTAGCAAGCATCTAGAATCCACTATTTGCTTTATTTTTTTCAAGCAGCCAATAGCCGGATCCGTCCCTCCTCTCCGTACTTCCGACAGCTGAACCACCGTAAGGTTTATCATAAACCTTACCGTCTTCGTGTCTCCCCACCGCACTTCCACCGTAGGGCTTGTCATAGAGCTTTCCGTTCTCTTCGATTCTGCCGACCTTTTTCCCTCCGTAAGGGCTGTCATACACCACCCCATCTTTTGCTTTTCCTATCTTTTGACCACCGTATGGGCTGTCGTAGATGACACCATCTTCATCAATCTTCCCCACTTTCTTTCCCCCATAGGGACTGTCATAGATGTAATCATCTGCAAAAGAAAAGGTAAGCATAACCAGCACCAGGAAAAGTGATACTAAATATGTCATTTTCATTAGCCTGTCTCCATTTACTAAACTTTGTTTCTCAATGAGCCATGAGTAGTCTTTTCATTCATCCAGGTAGTCTCCATAAACAGGGACATAGTCCTCATACCGCTGCCACTTAGAACCATTTTTCCTGTAATAGTCTCCGTAGCTTGGCACATAATCTTCATGCTTCTGCAGTTTGCCGTTCTCCCCCTTCAGGTAGTTTCCGAACTGCGGAGCATATTCTTCGTACTGTTGGAGTGTGCTGTCCTGTGGTTTATAGTAATCGCCGTAGCGTGGAACGTAACCTTCATAAACCTGCAGATCTTCTGCAATTACTACAGAGTTGAAAGACAGCAAGAAGATTGTACAGAATTCCATTATACATCTCATATTCTTCCCTCCTTGTCATTTTTTTCATTCGATGCTTGATTTTTGGATCCTTGATACTAGATGCTGGATACTGGATGTTAAACGTCAGCCGGTTTGGTTTTTACCTTTGTGATTCTTCAGCTTGCCCGGTTAATAGTGGAACTATTGAACAAGGGTGTTCTTCGTGGCTAGGATTCTTTTGTTTCTAACATTTGAGATTTGGATTTTGGATTTGTCCTTCGACTTGGCTCAGGATGGTGAGCTGACCGAACCATTTGGGATTTGGTGCTTAGGATTTGGGATTTTCGATCCTGTAGCCCACATCTCAGATCTCACATCACATATCCCTCTGTATTTTTCTCTGTGCCTTTGTCTCTTTGTTACTTTGTCCCTCTTTATTTCTGTGCCCTCTGTGGTTTATTTTTCCGCTTTTCTCCTGCTCGCTCTCTGATAAAAAGCAATTTTCTTCCTTGTGTCTTTTTCGTCCCTGGCAAAGGCAGTGAGGTGGACTACCTCATCGTCTAAAGAAAGGGCAGAGCCGATCACCTTTTGAGATACCAGCCGTATGTCGGTACCGAGTGAGATAGAAGGTCTCTCTTTTAGCAGACAATTGCCTACATCGTCCAGGAAGAAGGTAGCTTTCTTTAATGAGGACAGGTACTTTTTCTTCTTTTCATCGGCATCAATGGCATCAAGCACATAACTTTTGACCAGCTTGGGAAATGTTTTCTGTAAAGTGCCATGTCTGGCGAAACAGTCACTCCCTATCACCTGGTTGTTGATCATCACCACCATGCCTACCTGATTGGCCCGAGCAGAAAAGTGCTTCATGTAATCATCAATAACATCCTGTTCGTGATCATAAATATCTCCCATGGAAGCTGTGGCTGAATCGACACTGTGTGCGGATAACTTCTCTTCGATCATGTCCCACGTCTCCCCCTGGTTTGCTGTAAATGATCCATCGTTAAGCAGGGAATTGTATACGGCCGCACTCTTTTTCATCCGCATGCGGGGAGGCATAACGCGTTCCTTGCTGGTAAATCGCCTGCTCTGGTAGGACCATCTCCCCTGCTCAACACAGCTCACCGGTATGGTGAGAGTAGCATGGGCGGCAATTAAAATGGTCACATTGACAATGCGATTCTGCTTAGCCCCCACCAGTTCTTCACCATCGAGGATCAGGAGGTTCTTTTCTGAACGGTTTTCAACTTTCAGCTCCGGGACCGTTCCACTCTCATCTACTTCGGTGATAGAGATGAGATTTTCCTCCAGTGCCTCGTCTAAAAGCAGATAGCCGGAAGTAGATTCTCGATCACACAACAGTGGAAAGAGGGCCATGTTTCTGTAGCTTTGTTTGGTGCCCAGGGTGAGATGATTTAAGTAATCTGAAACTAAATTTTTCATAGGTACTCCCTCCTTTAAGATTAGATGCTGGATACTAGATACTGGTTGCTTGATCCTGGATGTTAAAGTTTAGTCCGTCTGGTTTTGAAAATTTAAACTTTGGGGTTTATTTGGAATTTGTAGTTTAGGCTTGTATTTATCTGCAAACTGTCAACTGATGACTGTAAACTGTTTTAATAGTAGCATGTAGGTGTGACAGATCTGGTCACGCGGGAAGAAATTTTTGGTGAAAAAAGCAGGATTGATAAAATGCTGAAATGAGGGGTTTTTTTCTGCCAAAACAACAAAAAAATGGCCAAAAATGGCCATTTTTTTGCTTTTTCTTAGTTAATCTGCGCTAATCTGAGGAAATCTGCGTCCTATGGTCTTTCCATTTTTCAGTTTTTTTCTGTGGTTTAGTTTTTAAGGTATTCTGTCTCCTTACTCCTGTCTTCTGACTTCTAGTTTGTTAGTTTATACAAAACTCACCCTCTTCGGTTGTTGCAGTTAAAGGGTTAGTATTTTCATCTGAGACTTTTGTTTCTGCAGGCGTGAGGCTAATACATTCTGAAGGGGCACTGTCAGCCACATCATAGCTGAGGGAGAAGAGAGGACCGGTTCCTACATCAATTAAATCACCCCCCAAAGAGACTAGTACAATGCTAACACAACCATTTTCACGTTCGTTGGTTGCGCAGGTAAACTTTGATGCACGGGCAGTGGTTTCGCACCCGGTACAGGTAAGATAATTCCCGTCATCACAGATGTCCATTTGAATTCCTTTTACTGGATCTACATTATCCATGGTTACGTCAACAGATGTATTTTCTGATCCCGGAGGAGCAGAACCGTTGCCAACAGCAATAATCAATCCATCAGGTATCCCGGTTTGAGGGTCAACAACACAGGCTGAAAGAGCAACAAAATTAATAAGAACTAATATAATGGCGATTCTCATGTTACCGTTGTACATTTTGACTCTCCTTGGTTAAATCTGACGGTTTTACTAGTGACTTGCCTTGTATTATGAAACGGATGTGAATAGGATAAGTTTTACAGGAAAATTGTTAGTTTATCTGAGTGTATCTGATGCAATCTGCGTCCTCCATAGATTTGGAGAAATGGAGTGGTGGAGTGATGAGTAGCAAGTAGCACGTTAC
>CAVVWZ010000009.1:0-13842 GCA_963752035.1 uncultured delta proteobacterium
ACGGCTCCATAGGAACTTTTAACGATTGGACAACAGTATCCTCTCTTTTATCTGGCACTACTCTGGCTGTTTCAACTGCCTGCGGTGCGGCTTGAGCTATGCGTATCAATAGATCAGAATCCTTGGCAGTCACATCATACTCTACATCTTTTTTCAAGGCTATGGCAATCCGGCAAAATTTGCGCTCACCCTTTTCTATCTGCTTAGCGGTGATTTCATTAATTGCATCACTGTCAACCTGTATTGCATCCATGTCCTGTTCTGTCGTAAAACCCGGTACATCAACCAGTATTCTGGTAGGATCGCTCAACTTGACAACGGTATAGGTTAACGGCTTAGAACCTGTGATAGTCACAAGACTATCCTGCTCTTGCTGAGTAACCTCAACGTTTTTTATGATGGATGGAGTGTCAAGAGCTTCCTGTGCATGAACAACAGTTGTCTCACCGAGGTAGTCACAACCAGGCTCACTTTGCACGTAGCACCATAATCCCCACACAATCAACATCATGCTCACTAACCTAAGAGCCCTGGTATATTTCCTGAAAGGATAGCCTGCCTTCATAATTCCTCCTCCTCTGGTTTATGGAGAATAAGCGATGCATTCTTTTCGATGATTTCTCCTGAACTTACATCGACTTCTTTTTCAACTATTATGATTTCATTATCTTTTATTTGAACAACCTCACCATACTTGTCTCCAATGAGGGTGCCTTTTGACAAGATGTAGCCATCTCCTTTGGAATCTTCTACCATTGCTTTTGACTGATCACCCGCTTGCAGAACCGCAACAAGCTTAAGTTCAGCTAAAGTATACTTTTGCAAAGGGGTAAGTGGTCCTTGAGCGAGGAGAGGATCGATAAGTTTACCTTCATCTTTAATCAGTGGCATGAAGGGATCTTTTTTACCCATTGGGTCATAGGTGTATCCTGCCGTTTCATAAACGCTCTTTTTAGCCTTCTTTACCGTTTTACGTGGAGTCTTTGCTTTTGCCTTTTTGGATGTAGCCTCAGCCTTAGTACTTTCTGGGGGCTTAGAGTTACCACCACATCCAGGCAGATAACAGAGAATCCCGCATATGAAAAACAGCGTTACGAAACCAATACCTTTATTTCTTCTTCTTTTTTTCTTTCCATTCTTTTTAGCTTCTCCACCGGCCTGCTCTTCTATAAATTTATAAGTTTTTGCTGTGCACGATGCTTGAAGTACATTTTTACCACTACTGTCTTTCGATTTAGATTTTGCTTTATCAATTTCTATATCGGTTATATTTACGATACGTGGAAAGTTTGCAACTCTGTCATAAAATAATCCTAAATCATGGTAGGAACCTGTGAGCTTGAGTTCAACAGGAATCTCGGCATAAAAATTCTTTTTCACTTCTTTTTCTGGTTTAAAGAGAAGAACCTCCAGACCTGATTCAACAGCATTGGACGAAACGTCCTTCAGCAGTTTATCAATATCTTTTTTATTGGGGAGCTGCTTCAATGCCTCCTGGCGTTTCACCTTCATCTCCTGGGTTTCCTCTCTAAATTTGGGGAGATTTGCCAGAATCATCTTCTGCTCATTGAGCTCTTGCTGTTTCTTTGTTAATACTGCCCGTTTATCGGCTAGCTTCTCTGCCTGGCCTCGATAGAGTAGAAACCAGTAGAGACCTATGAGCAGTACCGCAATACCTGCAAGTATAGCTATTTTTTGTATTCTGGGTAACTTAACGAGTGAATCTACATTAATATTTGCCATGACCTCATCCTTGACCTGTTAGGTAGCTGTAGTGGAACAGGTAAGTGTAAATGTATGTAATTTTTGCCTTGATTTCCCTTTTTTATTCTTGCTGCGTTTCTGCTCTGTTGTAATTAAATCAACTCTGCTGAAATAGGGTGATGATTCCAGATCCGACATAAACTTTGATACGAATCTATTATCTAATGCTGCACCCTTCAGTTCTATCGTACTGCCCTTTTGTTTTAAACTAATCAGCCATATTTTGTCGGGAATTCTCTTAGCCAACTCATCAAGCATAATTACGGGTCCACGTTTATCCTTCTTAAGCTTTTCAATGATCTCAAATTGGGTGCGATAGAGCTCTTTTTCTGCCTTGAGTTTCTCTATCTCCTCCATAAGCTTTTTATTACTTAAAATCTCAGTTTCCACCCGAACAATCTCTCTACCTACTCCGCTGATTTTACTGGTCATCACCACATTGGCAATGATAATAATCAAAAGAGTTGCTACAAGGGTGCTCCCTGCCATTACAGCATGGTTTACAATATTCTTTTTTCTTATTAAATCTCTGTATGGTAATAAATTTACTTTAATCATTAGTCTCCCAATCTCCTCAATGCGAGTCCAATTCCTACTGAAGCTAATGGGCTTATATCCTTGATGTAATCAGGATCAAAAACGTTCTCGTCGTATTTGACTGTACGTATACAGTCTATTATCTCAGTTGAAACGTTTAATTTTTCCTCAATAATATCTTTCATAAATGGAATCTTTGCACACCCGCCACTTAAATATATTTTGTTAACTGATTCGTAAGTAGTCGAACTGTAAAAATCGAGAGATTTTTGTATTTCTGATGCTATATTGTCACACACCTGCTTAACAATTTCTTTTCCGCCGAAATCATCTCTATTGACATCACCACTTGTTTTAAGGGTCTCTGCCTCTTCGAAGCTAATACCAAACTGCTTTTGAATGTCTTCAGTTATCTGATTGCCCCCCAGAAAAACATCCCTGGTAAATGCAGAAAGACCTCCTTTAATAACATTAATATTTATTGTACTGGCACCAACATCAATAAGGGCGGCATTCTGATCTTCGTCGAGGGGATAGTTTATTTCAAATGCATTTTCCAGTGCAAAAACATCAATATCAAGTATGACTGGAGTTAAGCCAGCATCAGACAAGACCTTGGTATAATCATTAATCATTACCTTTTTTGCAGCAACCAGCATAACGTTCATTTGGTCAGCTTTCTCTTCTTCAACCGTAAGCACCTGAAAGTCTACATTTACTTCTTCAAGATCAAAAGGTATGTACTGCTCAGCTTCAAACTTTATTGACTCTTCAAGCTCTTCATCAGTTGCTAAAGGCATTGTTATTTTCTTTATAATAACAGGGTGACCAGATATTGAAGCAACAACATCCCTGGTTTTTATTTTAAGATTTGATAAAATCTGTTGAATAGAACCAACAACCGCATCATGATTAACTATAGATCCGTTAACGATGGCATCTTTCGGCAGTGTACTAATTCCAAAATTCTTTAGACGATAACCACCCTTCGATTCTTCAATCTCAATCAGCTTTATTGAGCTTGTTCCAATATCGAGCCCTATTACATTATTTGACTTTTGCATTAACAGATTTTTAAAGACCATAATAACCCCGCACTCTAATAGATATCTGCACTGTATCTTTTAATTGCCAAAAATTTTCTCTCTGTCTGTTAATTTTAATCCCAGTGCAATTAGAACTTTTCTTTTTGTTTCCGGTCTGCACGTTTTGCCTTTTTCAATTCTGTCGATGGTGAGCGGTGACAATGCCCGCCTTGCGTGCTAATTCTGCTTTGCTCAACAAAAGACTTTCGCGAAAATTTTTTACTCCACATTTTTTCATCACTATGCCAGATCACCACTATCTTCAGATTGCTAATCACCATGCCTCAATGTATCAAGTAAGTTGTTTCATTTTATCGGCATGACGATTATTTACTTGAGGGAAAAATTAATTTTTTTTAATACACCAGTAAAACATTTAATCTAAATAATTGATAATTATCATAATTTAGCCATAAAAAAACACCTTAAGCTCCTGAATATTAAGGCGATTACCTAAGGCCCTTATATCATTACTGTTTTAGTAAAGCGATCTTAAGGTGGATATTTTTTTATACAACGGCAGCTGTTTTATAGATTTTACAAAGAGGGGGGATTACAGAAGCACACCATTTCCTTAGGGCTGGTTAGGTGTGAGTTTAGGAATCTTACTAAAGGATCGAACAGAAAAAAACCGGACTAATCATTTTTAAAAAAGTATACCATCTCTCCTTCTTTCAACAAACCAAGTTCTTCACGTGCCAGTTTCTCTATATACCTGGTATCATCCTTTAAAAGATGAATATACTCATTACACTCTTCATTTTCCAGTTGAAGACTTTCATTGAAAGCTTCCATCTCCTTTAGCTCAGACTTTAAAGAGATAACTTTAAGCAAACCTCTTTCGCTAAAACAGGAGTAAATCACAATGGATGCTATTATACAGACAACAATTACTATGCCATAGATGCTATTCAGATATTTTATCATTATTCCTTTAGAGAAAATCTTTTTTCATTGACGAAGTGGCAATAGCCAAACGTTTCAGCCCTGCTTTTTTAGTACGATCCATCATGCTCACAACGCTGCCATGAGCAACATCTTGATCTGCCTGAATGATTACCAGCGTTTCCTGATTCTTTTGAGCTGCACCACTGAGAAGAAGATCAAGCTGATCAGGTGAAATATTGATACCATCAATATAGATGGTATCATCTTTGTTCATGACTATAATGAGTTCGTCCCGTTCGCGAATAATCTCTTCTGTTATGGATTCCGGAAGATTAACGTTTATACCAGGTGTAATAATAAAATTTAATGACAAGGCGAAGAAGATGAGCAAATTAAAAACGGTATCTACAATGGGAGTAATATCAAGTTGGACGTCAGTTTGTGTTTGTTCCCTGAAGTTCATAGGTGTTGCCCCTGGTGAGACTAGTCTTTCTCTTTAATGAGTTCAACCATTTGCACAGAACAGTCTTCCATTTCCATAACGAGGGTGTTAGACTTGCTGGACACGTATCGATAAAATACAATGGTCGGTATTGCGACGGTCAAACCAGCAGCGGTGGTATAGAGAGCCTCAGAAATTCCACCTGCAAGAGTACTGGGATTAACCACACTCTCTGATGATATTACGGAGAATATTTTGATCATGCCGGCAATAGTTCCCAGAAGCCCTAAGAGTGTGCTTACACTGGCAATAGTAGACAGGGCTCCAATATACTTTCCCAGCAATGAAGCCTCTCTCCGGCCGACTTCTTCTATGAGTTCTTTAATCATCTCTCTCTTCTTACCATAATTTGTTAGTCCAACAGTAAAAATCCTCGATATTGATGAAGCGTTTGTATTACAAAGTGTGAGGGCTTTGCGAATATTATTTTCCCGCAGCAGCTGTGTAATCTCCTGCAAGAAAGCAGGGGGTAAATTTCTCTTCCTTCGCAAACTCCACACCCTCTCCAGAAAAATTGCCAGGGAAAGTACTGAGCACACAATTATGGGATACATAAAAAATCCACCCTTCACAATAAACTCAAGCATATGTAATCTATCACCTCGCACGGAGAAGTATTGATATATAAAAATCAAACGAGCTTTAAACAATTTCTACCTATTATATAGAAATTCAATCATCGAGGCAAGAAATTCTTAGCCTACAACCAATTTTTAAACTTCATTCTTTTGACTTGCAAACATCCTTAATCAATGTTAATCCATATATACCTGTAACAACCCTTCTATGAGGTCACAAACCAATGAGCTTAAAAAGTGATTGTAAAAAAATCGTAGGTAATGAGTGGGTACAGGATGACTCAGAAACTCTCAACCACTACTCTCATGACCAAAGCTTTGCACCTCCTTCCCAGCCAGAACTGGTCACCTTTCCTAAATCTGTAGAAGAAGTTGAAGAACTGGTTAAACTTGCCAACAGAACTAACACACCCCTCGTACCATTCAGTTCCGGATTAAACTTTCACGGTGCAGCCGTTCCACAACGTGGTGGTATGATTGTCAATCTCTCACAGATGAATAAGATTCTCGCCATCGATGAGGATAACTGGTTTGTTGTTCTCGAACCCGGTGTCACCTATGAACAACTTCAAAACGAACTAAACAAAAAACAATTAAGGACCATGGTTCCCCTGGGTGTTCCTCCTCAGAGAACAGTTCTCTCAAGTGTGCTGGAGCGGGATCCTGCCCTGGCAGCAGCCAGTTTTGAGTATGGTAATGACTTAATGCTGGACACAGAAGTCATTCTTCCTGAAGGCGACCTTTTCCGTACTGGATTGTGGGCTTCAGGAGGACGCCCGGGTGCCCACTTGGGTCCCGTCAGAGGTTTGCTCTATCGCTTCTGGACAGCAGCTCAGGGTACCCTGGGGATAATGACTAAAATGGTTCTCCAGGTAGAATATCTACCCCAAAAACAGGAGATACTTTTCATTACCTTTCCCACTTTGAATGAGAGCCTTGAAGCCATTAAACAAATCCAAAGAAATGAGATTGGACTGGAATGTTTTCTGCTCAATAATTTCAATCTTGCATCCATCTTTTGCCAGGACTGGCATATTCCAGACAAGTACCCAGCCCGTCCTGTCCCCTCCGGTAATTTCGAGACACTTCGCAGTCAACTGCCTCCATGGACTCTCATCCTCTGTCTTTCCGGTCCACCGAGAATGCCAGAGGAAAAAATAGCCTACGAAAAAGAAGCCCTCACGAACCTCACCTCTCAGATGGGTATTGCCGTGTCACCAACCCTGCACCCACTGGAAAATGCAGGACCATTCTTCATGGATTTCCTTTTAAAGCCCTGGGATATCCTCAAGAAATTTTGCTACAAGGGATCAGTGCATCCCTTATCTTTTAAATCTCCCCTCAAACGGGTTCCGGAGTTTCAAAACATTATTCACGCTGTTTGTGATGAGCATAACTACCCCCTCTCTGACATTGGCGGTTATCTACTTCCCCTGGAAAGGGGAAGAGCGGTCCATTTGGAATTTGACTTCCACTGTGACCCCTCAAATAATGCGGAAGCAGATAAGACAAAACAGGTATGGCTCGCCTGTAGTGAAGCCCTGATCAGCAATGGAGCTCTATTTGACAGACCCTATGGCCCCTGGGCGGAAATGACCTATAAAAGAACCGGCACCTATACACGAAAATTGCAAGAGCTCAAAAAAGAGCTGGACCCGAACAATATCATGAATCCTGGCAAACTTTGTTTTGCGTAATCTGGGGAGGTTATTGTGGATAAAAAATTCTTTGAAACTACCTTAGATGATTTCAAGGATCAAATCTGGGGCTGTGCACGATGTAACTGGTGCCAAAACCACTGGGGTTGGAATGTTAAGAGTGCAGAATATTCTGAAGTTTGTCCCGCTTTCGGGGAATACCGATTTTTTGCCTACTCCGGAATGGGGAAAATGCACATAGCACGAGCTCTGCTCGAAGGGGATTTCGACTACGAAGATGCCCCTGAGCTGGCTGAGATTGCTTATCGATGTACCACCTGTGGTGCCTGTGAAATGAACTGTCAACGGCTCCAGGACAAGGAACCACTCAAAGTCACCGAGTGCCTTCGAGCTCAGCTGGTTAAAGATGGCATAGGACCGATGCCCGCTCACCAGGGGCTCATCAAGAGCATTAAGCAGTATGACAACCCCTGGATGCAACCGAGAACTAAAAAACAGGCCTGGGCAA
Source organism: uncultured delta proteobacterium (assembly GCA_963752035.1). Classification (GTDB taxonomy): domain Bacteria; phylum Desulfobacterota; class WTBG01; order WTBG01; family WTBG01; genus CAVVWZ01. The sequence continues at coordinate 7,521 of CAVVWZ010000009.1, forward strand.
AGGGATTAGGGCTCAAAGATGCAAGTAAGGAACAGGTGGAAACCCTCTATTTCACTGGCTGTACTGCAGCCCTTGATCTTTCCCTGCGAAACGTTCCCCAAAACACCGCCCGTATTCTCCTGCAGGCCGGGGTTGACCTGGGCATTTTCGGAAAAAGCGAGATCTGCTGTGGGAGTCCCGCTGCCCGAATCGGAGAACGAGAAACCTTCATGCAGCTTGCAAAGAGAAATGCGGAACTCCTGTCAAAAAGGGGCATTAAAGAAATAGTTACCTCCTGTGCCGGTTGTTACCGTGCCCTCAAGTTTGATTATCCCGAAGTGCCTGACATTACCAAGGCTGACTATACGGTGTACCATACCGTTGAATACATCAATCGCCTTGTTACGGAAGGAAAGCTTACCTTCACCAAGGAACTGCCCCTTACCCTCACCTGGCATGACCCCTGTCATTTAGGTAGGCATTGCGGGGTTTACGAGGAACCACGTAATATTTTACGAGCCATTCCCGGTGTCAAGCTGGTAGAAATGGAACGGATTAAGGACCAGTCCTGGTGCTGCGGGGGGGGTGGCGGAGCACGAACTGCTTTTATTGATTTTGCGGTTGAAACCGCTAAAAAGAGAGTTGGTGAAGCTGAAAAAAGTGGTGCAGAAGGCATTGTTACCTGCTGCCCGTTCTGTGAGCAAAACATTTCTGATGCCCTTACCCAGTTAAACAGTCCCCTGAAACTGTATGATCTTACAGAGCTGGTGGCACAGGCACTATGACAAATTGATTTGATAATAGACTTTCCCCTCACCCCTCTGAGACAGTGTCATCATGTCATTGCGAGGGAGTATAGAACGACCGAAGCAATCTAATAAAAATAGAGATTGCCACGCTCCCGTTGGTCGCTCGCAATGACCAGAGGGCTTATGAACACATTCTCCAAGAGGAGAGGATTGAGGTGAGAGGTACTAGCTAACAGGTTAATTTCTTTATCCGGAGAAAACAATGAGCGCCAAGAAAAAGGAAAAGGTCATTCCCGAACAAGCTTAAACCCGAGGTTTTTGAGGCCCTGAAAGAGGTAGTTGGGGAACGCTGGATATCACAACAGCGAACGGTGATAGAAACCTACAGTAAATTTTCTATTGATGGGCAGAGTTTCTTAAGAAAATATGCGAAAGATCCCCACGCCATTCCTGCATGTATCATTCTCCCCTCCACCACCGAGGAAGTTCAGGCCATCGTTAAAATCTGCAACAAGTTCGATGTTCCATTTCTCCCGTTTACCAATGGCCAGGTATTCTGCAGCGTCACCAGCCCGGCGCCCACACTCTGCATACACATGTCTCGCATGAACAAGATTCTTGCTGTAGACGAAGAAACCATGACCGCAACCCTTCAGGCCTATGTTGACTATGCTCAACTTCAGGCTGAATCCATGAAAAAGGGTCTTTGGAATGGAGGGGCCCCTCTGGCCACTTCACTCTGTAAACTGTCCTCACAATTCTCTTTCGCCGGTCTCTGGCAAACTGATCTCAAATACGGTCAGCTCAACCGCAATCTTATCAGTGTTCGTATGGTTCTTCCTGATGGTGAAATTCTTGATGTCGGCTCACGTTGTCTTCCCAATGCGGGTGATTTTTGGGAGTATGGACCGGGACCGGATTTACTGGGCCTTATGAGAGGTGGTGCCGGAAGTAACGGTATCGTTACCGAAATTTCCGTCAAACTGCACACCTGGGTTGGGGAAGAACACCTGCCGGAAGTCTCTTCCGGACGCCCATCCCTTCCTGATGTTCACGAACCTCACTACGACAGTCCACCACCACCTGCTAATCACAAATTGATCTGGATCGAATTTCCCGATATGCAATCAGAGATACGGGCACTTCACGAAATATCTCATTCTGGAGTTGCCATAGGCCTCAATGCAACCGGTGTCTATTCAGCCTACTACTGTTCCCAAACCCAGGAGATGACCGACAAACGAACCGAGGAAGGCTATTTTCCTCCATTCAATTGCTATGTAATTATTGCAGGAATCACCTCACCTAAACAGATCGACTATGAAGAAAAGGTGGTCAGAAAAATCGCAGATGAAACAGGAGGCACTATCCTCTCAAAAGACCACAAGCCTGAAGTCCTGGAGACACTTGCCCCCTGGAACCTCGATTGGGTTCGTCACGTGAGTGGATTCCGCATGAACAGAAGAATGTACGCCAATGCATGGCTGCCGGTCGGTCCCTTTGAGATGTCACTGCAACATCAACAGTTCTGGACTGACTGTCTCAATACGATTGGTGAAACCCACATCACTGATCGCGGAGGAAGTAAAGACACACCATTTATTTATGCCATTGACCGGGGTCGATTCTGTTTTACCGAAACAGATAATTATCCCGACCCAACCAAACCTGAAGAGATTCAAAAGGCTGTAGCTTCCGGCTTATATGGAATGACCCGACTTATTAAGGAAAAGGTGGGAAACACACTGATGGCTCTTTACAACTGTTGAACCCCTTGTCTCGTTTTATCCGGAAGTAGGACCAGATGCTCAGAATATTTTCAGAAAAATACGGAAAGTTTTTGATCCCCGTAGTCTCTGTGCACCGGGTAGGCAGGTATACACGGAGGAGGAAATGCGCGCTCTGCCTGAAGAACTCTACACGGCAGTCAACTCCATGAGGGAGTCACAGGGCATGAAACCAATCAAGCGCCCATAACCGAAATACAAAGGAAGTTAGAATTATAAGTAAATGCTCATGAAACTTGGTTACAGAATAAAAAACATTCACATCAATAATTAAAACTCAGGAAAGCAATTAATCACGCAGAGACTCAAAGACCAAAGGACATACAATATAAATACTAGCTTTCTAACAACTGTAATTCTTGAATTTGGAAATTGTAATTGTTAATTGTCAATTTGGTACTTTTCCCTGTTTTTTTGCTGTCAACTGTAAACTGTTTACCTCAACTGTTTTACTGCTGTCAACCGTAAACTGTACTTAACTTTATAGAGGAGGAAAAGATGAAAAAGTATGATGTCATTGTAGTAGGCGCCGGTCCAGCAGGACTGCTTGCCGCCAAAGCCGCGGGAAACGCAGGACTGGAAGTTGCTCTGATAGATCGTAAATCCGACCTGACCCACCTTGATAGACTTTGTGGACAAACACTTGTTTCCATGAATGACTACTATTTCGATGATCTGGTCTATTACAATGCCCGGGGGAAAAAGATCGGGTTTTCAAAAAACGGTTTCTCTTTCAAATATGACGGCCCGGTTAAAAACTCTTATGCCTGGCACCTGTTTTCTCCCCAGGGGAATTGCATCCCTTTTGGCAACCCGGACGAAACCCGGAAAAAGGGAGATGATGGTGCCATAGGACTTTCTTTTGACAAGGAAATCCTTTTTAAGTGCCTCCTTGAAGAAGTAGAAGCAGCAGGAGTAGATATCTTTACCGGTATCAATGTGACTGAGGTATCCACAACCCCATCAGGGGTTACGGTAAGTGGCAATGGCAAAACCTTTGAAGGTCTCTATCTCATTGCTGCTGACGGTGCAAACTCAAGAATTGCCAAGATAATGGGCTTCAATGAAGACAGAGCTTTTTACAGTTATCTGATCACCAAGGGAGGCTACCTGAAAAACGTCAAAGCACCCGCGCCGGATATTATGCTAACCAGTTTTACCTACAAGCCGGTCGCTCCCGGCTATATGTTTATGATTCCCCGTGTCTACGACGATGACTCAACCATTGCATTCATTACCCTTGATCCACGGGTCAAACTCGATGATGTGGTAAACTATTTTATGCGTGAAAATCCCTTTTTTGCCGAATGGTTCAAAGAAGCCGAGTGGATAAAGAAGCTGGCATTTTCACAGTATATCTTTACACCTGTTACCACTCCCTATAAAGATCGGGTCCTGCTTGCCGGTGATACCGGATCATCTCAGGAACTGGAAAATTCCGGGGCCATGATCAGCGGGTGGAGGGCAGGAAATGCCATAGCAACAGCGGTAAAAGAAGAAAAAGTCGGTATAACCTCTCAGGGAATTTCCCACTATTTAGACTGGTGGAAAACGGTCTACCTGGAAGGCCACAATCATCAAGACTATCTTATGAATTTTGCCATGCCTTATGTAATTGATACAGAAGAAGACATCGACTACATCTTTAACCTCATAAAAGATCCCATGCCGCCCTGCTGGAACCCCTATGCGGTTATTAAATACCTCGGCCAGACCATTCAAGGGCTCATCCCGACAATTCAAGAAGAGAGGCCTGACCTTTTACAAAAATTGGCCAAGATGTCTGCTCCCATGTCCGAAATTCTTGAACCCACAACAAAAGCCTGTAAACCCCTTATGGATTTGGATTAAAGACCAGGAAAACAGTTTACAGTTACAGTTGACAGTTTACAGCATAAACTTAGGGTTCTAGGTTCAGTTGACGGTAACAGGGAGAATAACAGCTAAACAGTTACATCAGTAATAACATTTAAATGACTTAATATTTACAATGTCAAATGGACCCAAACTTCAAGTGTACCCTACACCTTGTTTTTTTGCTGTAACTGTAACTGTCATTTGTGTATTTGGCAATCTTGGATTTATATTGAAATTTGTCATTTGGGTTTTGACATTTTTGTAATACTCAGGTGCAGTTCCTGCTTGGTTTACTACTCCCTCTCTCCCAATGGAGAGGGAGTTTTAGCTTGTTCCCTAAACAAAACGTTTCCTAAGGGTATTTTCCACGAAAATTAAGGTATTTCCCTTATTGAAGTCACCCTGTAACTGTGATACGAAATCCTTGATTGATAATACATCGTTAACGGTATATTTTCCCTTGACATTATACACTCAGCTAGCTATAAGCGAAAAGGCAAAATGAGAGCTTATAAACTTCTCTTAATAGCGGAGGACCTATGCCTAGCTCACTCAGGACCTATCTGAAGGATATTAAGAAAGAAACTATCCGGATAAAAAAAGAAGTTGATCCAAAAACACAATTGGGCGATCTCGTTTCTCAAAGCGATCGCCCTTTGCTTTTTGAAAATCTCACCGGATTTCCCGGATGGAAGATATGCGACCTTCTTATTAAAACCCGCACAACACAGGCCATTGCCCTTAAAACAACTCCCGATCAGATTGTCCCGGAACTCTCAAAAAGGATTGTAAAGGGACCTGGAAAAACCAGAACAGTCAAGTCCGGCCCGGTAAAGGAAAAAACACTAAAAGGTAAGGATGCTGATCTCACGAAAATTCCCTTTTGCCTTCACACACCCCAGGATGGAGGACTCTATATAGGGTCCGGTATGTGTGTGGTAAAAGATCCGGACACAGGTGCTCAAAACGTAGCCATGCACCGTATTCATATCAAAGGATCTCACCGGCTGGCGGTTAGTATGTTTTCACCCCACAGCAAGAAAATCCTTCAGAAATATCACGACCGGGGAAAAGCAGCACCAATGGCAGTAGTCATCGGGCATCACCCCTGTTTCGAGATTGCCACCAATTATTTTGGCCCCCACGATACCTACAGCGAACACCAGTTGGCCGCTTCCCTCCTGGGGGAAACGGTTGACATGATTTCATGTGAGACCTCAGATATTGATATACCCGCCCACGCTGAGATGGTCATTGAAGGTACTATTGAACCGGGGGCCATGGAAGATGAAGGCCCTTTCTGCGAATTCCACGGAATCTATTCATCAGGTGTTGCAAAAAAGCCCGCATTCGATGTCACAGCCATAACCATGAGGGAAGACGCCCTCTTCCGCCACTTGAACGCTACCCCTTATACCGATCATCAAAACCTGGTTGCCCTTCCCTGCGAGGCCCTGCTCTTTGATCAGCTCAAAAGAAAAGGCATTAATGTTGTCGACGTGCATATCCCCGCGTGGGGTGGGTTATTTATTGTTATCATAAAGATGGTACCTGTTGTTGAAGAACAGGTACGGGATGCACTCATGACGGCCCTCTACTCACCTTCACTCCTGTTCTCCAAGGTAGTTATTGCAGTGGATGATGACATTGACTGTACCAACGCTGAAGACATCATGTATTCCCTGGGGGTACGGATGAATCCTCAACTGGATATTTTGCCCATTGATCGAACCGTTGCCCTACCCTATGATCTTTCGTGCCCCGATCTTCCGGGTGCTCCACCTCTGCGTGTTGGCGGTAAAATTGGCATTGATGCCACCAAACCACCCCTCACCAAAAAGGAGCTGAGAGCAAAGCTGGAGCGGGTGAGCCCGAATGGATGGGGAAAGGTTTCACTGAAGGACTTTATCTAGAGGGAACAACTCTACTTTCAGGTTCACCTCTTTTATA
>CAVVWZ010000010.1:0-10299 GCA_963752035.1 uncultured delta proteobacterium
AATAATCTTGGTAAGATCTGGACAAAAAGTGTGATGCGGATTGAAACCCAGGATCAAATCAGGAAAATCAGTGATGATCAATATCGGGCTCGAAAATCACTTGAAAAAGTTGCCGAGCTGGAAACCGTCGTGATTGACATTATTTATCGGGACGCAACGGATATACATAATCTGCTGACTGAGGAAAAAGAACTCACCAGCGATCGGGGAGCACTTACGGTTGACCCGAATCTCAATAGAATAGTTGTAACTGATACACCTGATATAATTGAAACCATCAAGAAAAGAATAGCCCGCTATGATGACACGACTGTTCGCCAGGTATTTATTGATGCAAAGATCGTACAGTCAATTCCGACCCACACAAAAGAAATTGGTATTCAGTGGGGTGGTCCCTATACTACAACCGCAAACGGGGATACGGTTATCGGTGTTGCCGGTGCACAAGGTGTTGAGTTTGAACGGTCAGAAGTTACCGATCCTGCGACAGGACTTGTAACCGAGATGGTCGAAGTTATCGGTGGTAATGTAATCGATTTACCCGCCGCTGTTGGGCTGGGAGCCGGTGGTGGTATTGGATTTGGTATTTTAAAAGACAATCTTGAGCTCACGGCTACCCTCACGGCATTGGAAAAAGATGAGAAACTGAAGATTATTTCGAGCCCACGGGTTATGAGCATCGATAAAAATGAAGCGATGATCAAACAGGGTGTGGCACTTCCCTACTTAAAGCTGAGTGAGGAGGGTGTTACCTCGACAGAGTTTAAGGATGCTGTGCTGGAGCTCAAGGTCACTCCTACCATTTTATCAGAAAAGATTATAAAAATTGAAATACGGGTGAAAAAGGATCAGAAATCCGCCCAGACTGGTGCCGGCGGAGAACCGGGAATAGATGTTCGGGAAGCACAGACTGTTTTAATGGTCGAAAGCGGAAGAACAGTGGTGATTGGAGGAATCTATGAGGAGGGAACTACAACAATCATGTCAGGTGTTCCCTTCTTCTCAGGCATTCCAGGTATTGGAAGGCTCTTCAGAAATGATTTTAGCAAGACAGAGCTTACAGAACTGTTAATCTTTGTCACAACCACAATCGTTCCTAAAGAGATTGTTGGGTCAGATGTGTAGAACAGATATAGAAGAATTCCATAAATACATAATGGGAGGAAGTATGATGAGCAAGAATGTAATAAAGGTATTGGCTATTGTGTTATGCTTTGCTGGATGTGGAGGTTCCCTCAAGGAGACTGTATCACCTTCAGGGGGTGTCCTGCTGGATAATAACCAGCAAGCAGCGATCGGGGTAAGCAAGGTTGCAGTGTTTCCCTTTTCAGATTATTCACATCAGCAGTCCGCACTGAGAACTGATCTCTGGGGCGGGAATGTCAAGATTCTTGAGGAGGTAACGGACTCCATTGTCGCCCGTGGCATTCAGGTTGCTATCCAGGAAGATGTAAACTCGCTCCTTGTGGATAATAACATTATTCAGCCTCTTGCAGAACAGCAGCTTATGTTTGGGACTGCTGGCGCTGACACACCGGAGATGAGAAGTCGAATTATCGGCACACCCGAGTATGACCTGGTGAATATTGAACATTCTCCTGAGATGCAGGAGGAAATCATTGACGTTATAAAAACCGAAAGGGCCCTGGAGTTCGCGCAACAACCACCAGTGCAGACACCTGTTTTACAGGGAGCTTCTGTTGGACTGACAAGGGAAATGGTCAAGTACCTGGGAGAAGAAATGGGAGCGGATCTCATTATACGGGGACGGATTATTGAGTATGGCTACAAAGAGGTGAATACCTATAATCCCCTCAAGAGAGGATTTTTACCGGTACTCTACGAACCCATCAAGGACGTATTCCTGGGGGCGCCAGAACCAGATCAGTATGAAACTGATTTAGGCGAACCATATGATTCACGCCTCGGGTACGGCTTAGGGTACTGGCTTGGAGAGCAGACAAGAAAAGATGTAACCGGAACATGGGATACCTTGATCCACAATACCTTTGGCCTTGTGGCAGAACTGCATCCCCGTAAAAAAGATGTAAGCACAATCGTTCAGATCCGTATGTATGCACAGGATGTGAAAACAGGAGACATTATCTGGTCAAACCGCGTTGAAACAGAGTTTAACCCCAACACCGGTATGAACTTTAAGAGTAAGCACCCCAAGGAAATGTTTGACAGGAACATAAAAAGGGGTGTAAAGCTGCTTATGGATGACCTCTTCTCATGTATTTCCCTCCAGGCCGCAGCACCACCAGGCGAACAAGGAATTACTGCCCTGGGTTCTGGTGGGAGTGTAATTGAAGGTGGTGTTGCAGATGAAGCCCTGGTGAGAGCTCTCCAGGAGAAAATTGCAAACCTGGAAGACAGCAAAGGAATTATGTTGCAGCAGATGGATGAAAAAACACTGGTTAACCTTCCTGATGCGATCTTATTTCCTTCCGGATCCGATGACCTTACAAACAATGGCGTTGAGACCTTAAGCAGGATTAGCAGTGTACTGGAGGACTATTCCGATCGTGCTATTGCTGTTGAGGGGCACACGGATGATGTTCCCATTGGACCCACCATTAAGGACAAGTATGCAACTAATTGGGAGCTTTCAACTGCACGCGCTATCAGGGTTATGAGCTATATTTCAGAAAATCTTAGAAAGCCGGAGTCTACAATGTCAGTCAGGGGATATGGTCCTTACAAACCCGTAGCGGACAATGATACAGATGAGGGAAGAGCTCTAAACAGGCGTGTGGTAATTGTAATTGGCCCTGAAGTTGAGACGAACAGCTAGTTATAGCTGATCATAAAACACCTTATTGCGAATATGCCCTTCTACTGAAATCCGGTAGGAGGGTTTTTTTTATTTGAAACATCCTGCAAATAGTTTATTATAATTGTGCGTACACAACATGCACTCATCCATAAGGAGAATGAAGTGAAAAGTATCTTAGTCATTCATGGGCCTAATCTAAATCTGCTTGGTACGAGAGAGACTGATCTCTACGGGGATCTTACCCTGGAAGATATCAATGGTAAGCTTAGCACCTTAGGAAACGAACTGGGTGTTTCTCTCTCCTTTTATCAGTCCAATTCAGAGGGGGAACTGGTAAATGAGATACAGAGAGCACTTGGGAACTATGATGCAGTCGTAATTAATCCGGGTGCCTATACCCATACCAGCATTGCCTTGCGGGATGCTATTTTGGGTGTGAGTATTCCGACTGTTGAAGTCCATCTTTCAAATATTTATCAGCGGGAGGATTTTCGGAAAAAATCTATGCTGGCGGATGTTGCGGTTGGACAAATAACCGGGTTTGGTGTAGACAGTTACCTGCTTGGTTTACGGGCAGCGGTGAAGGTTATCACCGGATGATCATTTACTGCTGATTCTCTGTTTAAAAGAGAGACGTATGGGAGTTCCTTCAAAACCACAGTGTTCTCTAATTTGATTAATCAGATACCTGTGGTATGAAAAGTGAACATCGCGGGGATAGTTGGTGAAAACAACGAAGTGGGGCGGTGCTACATCAATCTGGGTAGCATAGTAGAATTTGAGTATTCTATTTCTGACATACGGTGGCGTATGGTTTTTTACAGCCCGGTTTATTATTTTATTCAGTGTGTGTGTTTGAATCCTCTTTTGTGCCTGGTGGAGGATGGTTGCAGCACTTTCTAAAATAGTAAACGCCCGTTGTCCCGTTAGAGCCGATATAAATAGTACAGGGGCGAAATCAAGGAATTTTAACTCGTAACGGATCTTCTCGAGATAGGTTTTGTGGGTTGTATTATCCTTCTCGATGAGGTCCCATTTGTTAACGGCAATAATACACCCCTTACCCTTGGTGTATATGAAGTGTGCGATCCGTGCATCCTGTTGGGTAACCCCTTCCACGACGTCTATGAGAAGGATACCGACATCGCACCGGTCAAGACTTTTAAGTGCCTCTATGATGCAATATTTTTCGAAGTTAATACTCACCTTGCTCTTACGCCGTATACCTGCAGTGTCAATCAAAAGATAATCCTGATGGTTATAGGTTAAGGAGGTATCAATTGCATCTCTGGTGGTGCCGGGTGCGACGTCTGTCAAAAGACGCTTGTTTCCTACTATTTTGTTCACCAGAGAAGATTTTCCTACATTAGGCCTGCCAACCAGGGCAATTTTCACAGAGGAGTCGCTGGGTTCTGGATGCAGGACAGAAGGAAGTGTGCTCAAGAGTTCACTCTTAAGTTCTGAAATGCCTAAGTTATTTTTAGCAGAGATTGGAATGAGCTTCTCAACGCCAAGTTGAAAAAAATCAGCCACATGGTCCTTGTGTTTAGGGCCATCAATTTTGTTGATCACCAGCAAAAGAGGCTTCTTGGTGATTTCAAGCATTCTTACGATCTCAGTGTCCGTCGGGTTAATGCCAGCTTGACCATCAGCTAGAAACATAATAGTGTCAGCTTCCTCAATGGCAAGCTGGGTTTGCTCTCTTATCTGAGAAGTAATGCTGTCTGCACGGAATGGTTCAAAACCTCCCGTGTCCACTAAAATAAATTCCTTGCCTTCAGAGACAACCTCAGCATAGTTCCTGTCGCGAGTTAATCCGGGCAGATCATCAATCACAGCCTTGTTTTTTCCAACAAGCCTGTTAAAGAGAGTGGATTTACCAACATTTTCCCTTCCAACTATGGCAACCAGTGGTTTCATTGTGCAACCTGTTTGCTTCCTTCTATTTGTTTGCTTTGAAAGTGCGCAAATGATTTCCCCCTCACCTCAATCCTCTCCCCTCAGGGGAGAGGATTGAGGTGAAGGGGGACTAGGAAAAAGCAGTATTACCGGACTCCCCTGTTTTACGGAGTGTAGTTTACTACTTGTGGGTTCGTTCCAGTTTTGTGAGTGCCTCTTGTGCGGCTTTTTGTTCTGCATCCTTTTTGCTGCTGCCAGATCCTCTGCCCAAAACCTTATTGCGCACGGTAACATTTATGGAAAAGATTTTCTTGTGATCAGGGCCGAATTCTTTTACCATGGTGTAATGTGGAGTCGCCTTGTGAAGGGTTTGGGTTATTTCCTGTAACTGGGATTTGAAATCCTTGTTATAGAGATTTCCTTCATTTGCAGCAGTAAGAAAGCCTGCAAAATGCTTTTTGAGGACTTTAGAAACCTTCTTGTACCCACCATCTAAATAAATAGCAGCTACAACTGCTTCATAGGTATCTGCCAGGATTGAGTTTTTGTTCCTTCCTTTAGTGGAGTCTTCACCCTTGCCCAGCAGTAGGTAATTACCAAGATCCAATCCACGAGAGAGTTCTGCAATTCTTTTTTCGTTAACTAAAGAGGAACGTAATTTGGTTAAATCACCTTCAGAATAGTGGGGGAAGTTATCCATGATTACATGGCTGATAATCAAATCCAGTACCGCATCACCTAGAAATTCAAAACGTTCGTTGTCTTCCAGACCCAGTTCGGGATTTTCATTTGCATAGGATTTATGGATGAAGGCATGATTTAAAATAGTTAATTTTTTGAATGAATAGGACAGTTTTTTCTGTAACTGTTTCAGCTGTTTTCTTCTCTCTTTTTTCATAGGTACTCACTAGGGTTAGTGATGCTTGCTGCGCACAGCGCGGGGCATCCCGGAAATTATATTTTATTATTTCTACATCGTGCTGATTCATCCCCGCCGACCTTAGTTAAATCTACTACGTATTTAACGGGGCAGGCAAGGCGGGGCCTTCTCAGCACCTGCCGGTAATACTAACAAGAGCCAGGTTTGCCGGTAAGGCAACAATATAATAACTTTTTCCGGAAAATCAGGTAGTTGCAAGCTAACAGGTTGTAACTATAATAAAATTCCTATCTCCAGTCAAATGGTATTTAGAAGACAGCCGAGAAAGCAGTAACACCTAAAAATAACTTGCAATTTTAAGCAATACCAACAATAATTCAATCGCTCTTTATGGGTGTGAAAGTTACGGTTATGTTTGAGGGTAGTCAGAAAGGAGTTGGCCATGGATGAAAAGAGGCGTGTAGTTCCACAAACACTTCCAAGAGAAGTGTACAGGGCCCTGGAAGATGTTGTCGGTCAAGACTATATTAGTGAAGACAGGGCAGTCATGGAGACTTACAGCAAGTATTCGATTGATTGCCCGGGCTACCTTAAGAAATATGCCCGTGATCCTTCAAATATACCTGCCTGTGTTGTCCTTCCGGCTACTACCGAAGAAGTGCAAGCCATTTGCAGGGTTGCTTACCGATATAACATAAAGATAAATCCATTTACCAATGGACAGTTTTTATTATCGGCACCCACAACCCCCGATCCCACTATTTTTATCCATGTAAGCAGAATGAACCAGGTTGAGATTGATGAAGACAACATGTCTGCACGCCTGGGTGCCTATGCCGACTACGGACAACTGCAGGCTGAGGCGATGAAGAAAGGTTTATGGAACGGAGGAACCCCTTTGGCAACTACCCTCTGCAAACTGTCCTCTCAAAGCGCATTCGTTGGGGTTTGGCAGACTGACCACAAATACGGTACCCTTTCACGCAATATAATCAGTATCAAAGTGGTTAAGCCAGATGGTGAAATTCTGGAGACCGGTTCAAAAACTACTGCAGGGGTAGAAGACTTTTGGGAGTTTGGACCGGGCCCTGACCTGCTTTCTCTTATACGTGGATGTGCCGGCACCTCCGGTGTCATTACTGAAATAACGGTAAAGCTTCATCCCTGGCCGGGAGGGCAAGAGCTTCCAGAGCCCGAGGCAGGACGTCCAAGCATTCCCACCTATGATGATGCCCGCTATGATACCCCCCCATTACCCCATCGCCACAAATTGCTCTGGGTAGAGTTTCCGGATATGGAAACAGAACTCAAGGCACTACGTGAGATAGCCTATTCGGGAATAGGTATTGGTCTCAATGCTACGGGAGTCTACAATGCCTACTACTGTTCCCCCACCCAGGAAATAACCCTCGACAGGGTTAAAAACCATTTTTTCCCCCTACAATTTGTACGTTATTATTCAGGGTATGGTATCGGAAAAGCAGATTGATTATGAAGAAATGGTGATGCGGGAGATTATCCAGGAAGTGGGAGGAACCTTCCTCTCAAAAGAGCATAAACCGGAAGTTCTGGAGGCACTTGCACCCTGGAACTTAGACTGTATTCGCCATGCTACTGGTTTTAGAATGAACCGTTTTAATTATGCCGGTTCGGTCGTACCCGGTGGTTCATTAGAGGATATTGCCTACAAGACACAAAAAGTCTGGGGTAAAGCCCTTGATACATTCGGTGGGGAAACCTACATAACAGATCGGGGTGGAGTTGATGATACCCCCTTTCTTTACTCCATCAATAAGGGAGGGAGATTCTGGCTTTCAGAGGTTGATATCTACCCGGATCCTACCGACCCCTCAGCCATAGAACGTGGTAATGGAATGGTCCTAGCGGCAACGGTGAATCTTTTTGCCGATAAGATAGGGCTTGCCCCCACTGGGATCGGGATATCCTTTGAGCCCCTTACTTCTTTTTTCCCTGAAATGGGCCCTGATGCCTATCTCTTTTTTCGTAAAATTCGCAAAGTTTTTGATGTGAAGGGACTGTGTGCACCGGGCAGACAAATTTTTACAAAAGAGGAATACGATCAGTTTCCAGATGCCATACTCGCTGGTATTAATAAAATGAGACAGCTTTATGGTATGCCCGCAGTTGAAAAGACCTAAAACAGTCAGAAAACAAAAAAGGGAGCCAGGAGATAATGCTCGATAGAACTAAAATAGTTGCAATCTTCAGTGAAGATCAGGTTTATGACGATCTTGAAACCCTTGAACAGTTTTCCCGGGATCAGTCGTTTGTTCCACAGAGAAGACCTGATTTTGTTGTTTACCCCGAGTCAGTTGAAGAGGTTCAAAAGATTGTGCAACTGGCAAATGAAACCCGTATGCCGGTTATTCCATTGAGCTCAGGTCTCAACCTTCACGGAGCAGCTGTGCCTGATCATGGTGGCATTGTGGTCAACCTCTCACGCATGAATAAAATCCTGATGGTGGATGAGAAGAATCTTTTTGTCCTCATTGAGCCGGGAGTGACCTACGAACAGCTTCAAGATTACCTTGTCGAGCGGGGATACCGTGTTATGATACCTTTCGGGGTGCCAGCCAAACGTTCTGTTTTGTCGAGCTATCTGGAGCGGGACCCGGTCATGGCTGCACCGAGTTTTGAGTATGGAAACTATCTCATCATGGATACGGAGATTGTATTGCCAACGGGAGAGATTTTTAAAACAGGTATCTGGTCGACCAGTGACAAACCGGGTGGGCCCATGGGACCGGTGAGGACTGTTTTGTTTCGTCTCTGGACCGGTGCCCAGGGTACGCTGGGAATTATGACCAAGATGTGCGTTCACATTCATCCTCTCATTAATGAGCAGAAAGTTTTTTTTATTCCCTTTGAAAATCTTTCTGATGCCATAGAGCCCTTAAAATGCATTCAGCGACGTGAAATAGGGTTAGAATGTTTTTTGATTAATGATTTCAACCTTGCAGCACTGGCAAACCAGGATTGGACGATTCCTGCTTCTTTTCCATCCTCTGAACAACGGTCAACTGCCTTTACAACCATGCAAAGTGAACTCCCTCCCTGGGTAATGGTCATATGCCTGCGGGGGGCACCGAGGCACCCTGCGAAGAAGATTGCTTATGAAGAAGATGCTTTGAGAGAAGAATGTGAACAACTCAATATACAACTCAGGGAATCTATTCCCCAGTGTGCCGGTTTCGAGAGAACCATCACTGACCAGATCCTTCGTCCCTGGGGTGTGCTCAGGAAATTCAATTACAAGGGGTCTGTACATGATCTCAATTTTATGTCTCCCATAAAAAAAGTGCCTGAAATGGAGGCAACTATTAAGCATGTCTGTTCATCGGGCAAGTATGACTGTGATTCCATAGGGGGCTATCTTTTACCCATAGAGCGGGGGAGGGGTATCCACTGTGAATTTGATTTGCACTGTAACCCTTTGAACAGGGAGGAGAGGGAACACGTAATGGATATATGGCTTAAATCAAGTGAATCCCTGTTGAACAGAGGGGCATACTTCAGTCGTCCTTACGGTGCGTGGGCTGAGATGATGTACCGCCGCTCGGGCAACTACACCAGGACCTTGCAGGAAATCAAGTCAGAAGTAGATCCCAATGGGATAATGAATCCAGGCAAGCTCTGTTTTTAACAGCTGACAGGAGAAAACTCTTTACTTTTCAAAGGATAAAGTCTAGAAATGACACCACAGAGCGAGATGTACATATGTATTTTCTCAGTGACCTCTGTGGTTTCATTTAATAGGACAGCCATCATGAGGAGGTTTTAGAATGAAGAAGTATGATGTTGTGGTAGTAGGCGCAGGACCTGCCGGTTGCATGACGGCTAAAGTTCTCTCAGAGAATGGATACAGTGTTGCACTTCTGGAAAGGAAGACAGAAATATCTACCATTACTCGAACCTGTGCCACGATGATAGCAATTGAAAATGAGAGGTACTTTAATGAAAGGATGTATCTCAATGAAAAAAACAACAAGATAGTTTTCCCGGAAACCGGTTTTTCGGTGGACTATGACGGACCCTACCTGCCTTTCTACAACTGGAATATGTACTCACCAGACGGGAAACACACAGTGCAGTTAGGGGATTACAAAGCACGTGAAAGCCAGGGACAGCGTCTTTCAGTGACCTACAGTAAACAGCATCTTTTGGAAGGCCTTTTAAGGGATGCCAGGAACAATGGGTGTGCTGTATATTCTGGCACCAATGTCATTGATGTTACTTCTTCCGGTACAGGGGGTGTAAGAGTTTCTACCCGGGAAGGTAAGATATTCGAAGGTACTTTTGTGGTTGCCGCTGACGGTGTTAATTCCAGGATAGCCCATGTCACCGGTATGAACAAGAAACGCCTCTTTTACGGTACTATGACAGGACTGGGACTCTATCTGAACAACTTTAAGATCACCTATCCCGATGCCTTCAACTGGATCGCCTTTACCATCACACCACCAACCTTCCCATGGCCTTTGTTGCCCTTCCCACCCCCTATTCTGATGCCGAGTTTTGGCTTTGGGGGAGTTTTATTTCTTCTCCACCGGAGGGAGGAGCAGATATTATGGGGGAGGTAAAATACCTTTTTAAAAACAGTGCATACGCCCAGTGGTTTGACGAGACGGAAATAGTCCGCCATAACTGTCATATCTTAAATATGTGGTCCCCTGTTCCAACCCCTTTTCTTGACAATCTTATCTTTGTGGGGATTCCGCAT
>CAVVWZ010000011.1:0-11466 GCA_963752035.1 uncultured delta proteobacterium
AAAGCAGGGAGGCATGTGGCCTGTGTGAAAGCTGTATTCTTCGCTTGAGAGGATTTAGTGAGGCAGGTCTTGAAGATCCAATTCTCTATAGTAAAAGGTAATTAACTTTTAATCAGCTCTGTCATAATGTGAAAAGTGCATTGAGAAACTACCCCTGCCCTGGGTTAAGGACCGTAAGCTGGTTGTGTAGCCAAACATGGGTTTGAGGGGAACTTTTGCATCAATCAGACTGATCATCCCTTTTGCATCAATCATATCAACCTTGCCCCCCCGGGCATTAAGATTTCCAATAACTTCTCCGACAAATGCATTGGGAACCACAACTTCAATTGCCATAATGGGTTCCAACAGAACCGGGTGTGCTTTTTGACAGCCATCTCTGAAAGCAGTTGCGCCCGCTATTTTATAAGCTAGTTCTGAAGATACTCCTTCTCTGAAACGGGCATCTTCAAGAGTCACCTGTATATCAACCATGGGATACCCCGATACTACACCACTTAAGGTTGCCTCCCTAACGCCAACTTCAACAGCATCACTATAGTCAGGGGGAAGCAGGTCCTCTTTCAAATTATTGTGGAACATAATCCCTGTACCCCGTGTTAATGGTTCAAGTTTGAGAAAAACCTGTCCGAACTGGTTTTCCCGGCAATCTCCCGTTCAAATATCCCCTCCGACAAAACTGCGTCGGAAATAGTCTCCCGGTAAACAACTTGAGGTTTACCTACCTGTACCGGGACGTTGAAGTCTTCCTGCAATCGTGTCATGAGGACTTCCAGGTGGAGTTCTCCCATTCCGGACACGATCATCTGCCCGGAATCCTCATCAAAATTGATATTTACTGTTGGGTCTTCTTCTGCAAGTTTGCCAAGTGAGAACGAAAGTTTATCCTGGTCTGACGTTGCCTTAGGTTCTACCGCAATAAACATGACAGGCTTATAAAACTCAATGGATTCCAGCACAATCGGATGCATTTCATCACACAGGGTATCGCCTGTTGTGGTGTCCTTGAGCCCGGCAGCGGCAACAATATCGCCGGCACTCATTTCAGTAATTCTTTCCTTTTTATTTGCATGCATTTTAAATATACGTGCAGTTTTTTCCTTTATATCTTTGGTTGCATTTAACACTTCCTGACCGGTTTTCAAAACCCCTGAATAAACACGCAGGTAAGTTAATTTCCTTCCTTCCTCCATGACTACCTTAAAGGCGAGGGCCGAAAATGGGTCATCATAGGTGCTGTGACGATATTCCTTTTCCTGGGTTCCGGTACTAATGCCTGCAATGGGAGGGACTTTAGGGGGAGATGGAAGGTAATCAACGATTGCGTTTAAAAGCGGTTGAATACCTTTGTTTTTCAGACCTGAACCACAAAGGACCGGCACAACACTCATATCCAGGGTAGCCATTCTCAAAACCGATTTTATTTCCTGCTCAGAAAGTGGCTGTCCCGCAAGATATTTTTCCATTATTTCATCATCTTTTTCTACTATTGCTTCAAGGAGAATGTTACGGTGGCGCAGGACTTCCTCTCTTAACTCTGAAGGTATGTCAACTTCTTCGTAGGTAGCCCCTAAGTTATCCTCATTCCAAACCATGGCTTTTTGAGTTATCAAATCAATGAGGCCTTTAAAATTTTCTTCGCTACCCAGGGGAGGTGCAGGGTTACTGGTTGAGCTCCCAATTTCTGCACCATCATTTCGATTGCATTAAAATAATCTGCGCCGGGCCGATCCATTTTATTTATGAAGGCAATGCGTGGAACATGATATTTGTCGGCCTGATGCCAAACAGTTTCTGATTGAGGTTCAACCCCTTCAACACCGCTAAAAATGATCACAGCACCATCAAGGATCCTCAGTGACCTCTCAACTTCTATGGTAAAATCCACATGACCGGGAGTATCAATTAAATGAATCTCGTTTTTAAGCCAATTAAAAATAGTTACCGCAGAAGTAATGGTAATTCCCGTTCCTGCTCCTGATGCATCCAATCCATGGTCGCCTCACCGTTGTGAACTTCTCCGATCTTGTAGGTGCGTCCTAGCGTAGTAGAGCATTCTCTCGGTAACCGTCGTTTTACCTGCATCAATATGAGCTATAATACCAATATTTCTTATGTGTGATAATTTAGTTTTTGCAGCCATTGCAATCTATTTAATAAAACTCCTGTCTGCTAAAAAAGGTTCACTTAAATTAATGTGCCCTGCCAGGGTATCAACACTTTTACCTTCAATGAGAATCCTGACTTTCTTAACCTGGTTAAAATTCAACAAAATGGTATTGACTATCGCATAAACAGTTATAATTTCTGCTGAACTGCCACCAGGATGTGACTGAGAGAGATGTGAACTGGAATCAACCCATACTACACCGTCACTGTCAATACGTATCTCTCTAAGTACCGTATTTGAGGGAATGGGGTTAATTAGATCGCCCTTTGACCCTTTAATCAACTCTTTCATGGTAGTGGAAATAGTCTGGTTGAGTGCTCTGTTTAGTGGGATTGTCCTTTGTTCCGATGCAAGCTTTTCCGAGTTCGGATCGGCATGATAGAGATTGACAGTGCGCTCACGTGTTGGGGTCAGCAGGAGGGGGAGAATCCTTTGGCGATTCAGAACATCATATCTATAAGAATATAAGCGACCCCACACAAAATGATAAGCAGGGCAATAAACAGGTTGCGCCAGGGTATGGACCCGGAGGACCGTTTCCTCGCGGCTTTAGCTCTTACCCTTCTTTCGTTTCGTGCTGGCTCTTTTTTTGGCATGGAATAGGTGCGGTAAAACTAGAGTGACTTAATTTCAACCTCTTTTACTTCTTCCAACGGTTTCCCTAAAAATCGGGAACCTAGTGTTATAAAGCGATCCGCCACGTCAGTAACAAAGTACCTTTGGCATCCTTTTTCCTCAGGAGGCTTTGGTAATGGTATTTGACCCAGTACCCGCAAAACTTCCTGTGCAGTCTCCTCGGCTGAATCGATAAGAGTTACTTGAGTCCCCCATAAACTCATCGATAACTTCTTTTAAGAGCGGATAATGGGTACAACCAAGGACCAGTGTATCTATTCCCTGATTCCTTTAAATCACCTAAATATCTTTTTACTGTCAGGGCTTTTAAGTTAGCAAGGTTGGTTTCATCCTCAGGGTTATCCCAGGATTCCTCAGTAAGTGGAACGAAAAGGGGACATGCTTTGCTGAAGACTTCAATGGCCGGGTTAATAGATGTAATATGTGAAGCGTATGCCCCACTTTTGATTGTTGCTTCTGTGCCAATCTCCCACTTTGCCAATACGGGTTGTTTCTGCAGCTTTCTGAACCCGGCTGTATAACTTCCACAATGGGAATATCGAGCCTGTCCCGCAAATATGAAGTAGCATTTGCAGATGCGGTATTACAGGCAACCACCAATAGTTTAATACCTTGGTCAATAAGGAATTGAGCATCTTCAATGGCATAGCGTCTAATAGTAGAGGCTGATTTTGTTCCATAGGGAACCCGTGCGGTATCTCCCAGGTAGATGGTGGTTTCGTTTGGCAGTACCCGTATAATCTCCTTCAAAACAGTAAGGCCGCCAATCCCGGAATCAAATATACCCAGTGACTTTTCCAATCTACTCTTCCTAAACTTTATAATAATTAACCATATAAAAACATTTTTTTAACGTGATGGATAGTAGGTTAATAACCATGGATTGTCAAGATGTTTTCAAGAAAGGGAACTTACCAAACAACATCCACTAATAAATATAATTTGTTTGCATTGTCTCAGCAAATATATTAACATCTCACGAACTTAACACGCTACTATTTATTACAAAACAAGGAGAATGTTATGCCGCTTTTAGATAAGTTATTTGGCAAATCACCCTTTGGTCCGATCATAAAACACGCGCAAAAAGGTGTATGAATGCATCGACCTGGTAAATCCCGTTATTCAAGCCTGGCTTAGTGAAGACTGGAAGCAGATCGAAAAACTGAGCAAGGAGGTTTCCCGTAAAGAACACGAGGCGGACAAGATGAAAATAACGATTAGAAGCAATTTGCCAAAATCTCTTTTTTACCCTGTTCCCCCGGGGAGACCTCTTGCGGATACTGCAAAACCAGGACAACATAGCGGATGCAGTGGAAGATCTTTGTGTAGTACTCAGCCTGCGAAAAACAAAAATACCAAAATCCTTAACCGAAGACTTTTAAGGAGTTCGCAAATCAGGTCATAGAAACCGCACAGATGTTACTCAAGGCAAACGAGGAACTGGAAACATTACTGGAAGCCTCTTTTACCGGTCCTCATACGGAAAAGGTTCTTAAGATTGTAGATGAAATCGGTACCCTGGAATGGAAATGTGACACAATGGGCCATGACCTGGTAAAAAAACTGATATCCATGGAGGATACATTAGATCCCCTTACCATTATCTTCATAATGAAAATAATTGAAGTACTGGGTAACCTCTCAAATCACGCGGAAAACTGCGGAGATAATTTACGGCATCTGATCATTTCAAGAACCTGATAGTGTATAGTCTCTTTAAGACTGAAACGGGAAAGGAAAAACCATTCTTCTCTTTTATTTCGCCCTTATAGTCGGTTTCTATTCAGCCTGGAGTATTGGTGCCAACGATGTTGCCAACTCAATGGCAACCGTGGTCAGTTCAAAAGCACTAACCTTGAAGCGCGCCGTTCTCATTGCCGCATTCTTTGAGTTTGCCGGTGCCTTTTTAGTTGGCAGCCATGTGACCAACACGGTGAGAAAGGGGATCATCGATCCCATGTTCTTTGCCAACGAACCAATGCTCCTTGCTTACGGCATGTTCGCAGCCCTCATCGCGGCAGCTCTCTTTCAGCACGCTGCCACGTTTTATGGCTTTCCGGTCTCAACTACCCATGCTATTGTCGGTTCACTTTTCGGATTCGGCTTAATCGGTGCAGGTCCCACTTCAGTAAACTGGGCTAAAATCGGGGTTATTTCTTCCGGCTGGATAATCTCCCCCCTTCTCGGCGCAATTGTTGCCTACACCCTTTTCCAGCTGATAAGGAAGTATATACTGGCCAAGGAGAACCCCTACCGTGCAACTGTTAAGGCTGCTCCCCTTCTCGTTTTTGTACAATTTACCACCATCGTGCTCTCGGTAATCTACAAGGGCCTTAAAAATCTCCACCTTGACTTTCCCTTTACACAGGCATTGCTGATTGCTATTTCTGTCGGTATCCTCTGTGCCTGCCTGACCTGGGAACTGCTGAGAAGAACTCACACTCAGTTAGACAAAGATGAGCAGTATGTAAAGGTTGAAAAAGTGTTTGCTACATTACAGGTCTTCCATGCCTCCTATATTGCCTTTGCCCACGGAGCCAACAACGATACCAACACCACCCATAATTAAAATCCATGGTGGTACGGATATCTGCATGATAATAGTGTTGGTCTTTAGAATACTGAAAATGGCAGCTACCGGTCCTATGGCGTTGGCAACGTCATTGGCTCCGTGGGCAAAGGCAATATAGGAGGCAGTGAAGACCTGTAATGTAGCAAACACTTTTTCAACCTTCACATACTGCGCATCTTTGTCTAACTGTGTGCGACTTCTTCTCAGCAGTTCCCAGGTCAGGCAGGCACAGAGGATCCCAACAGAAACAGCAATCAGCAATGCCTGTGAAAAGGGAAAGTCAAGGTGGAGATTTTTAAGACCCTTGTAGATTACGGAGAGTACGATGATGGTAAATTGTATAAAAACGAGAAGGGGAGCGGCCTTAACAGTTGCCCGGTAGGGGTTATCCTTGGCCAGTATATACTTCCTTATCAGCTGGAAAAGGGTGTAGGCAACAATTGCGCCGAGAAGGGGGGAGATTATCCAGCCGGAAGAAATAACCCCGATTTTGGTCCAGTTTACTGAAGAGGGACCTGCACCGATTAAGCCGAATCCGAAAAGTGAACCGACAATAGCATGGGTAGTTGAGACCGGAAAGCCATAAAACGTAGCAGCGTGCTGAAAGAGAGCTGCCGCGATGAGGGCTGCGAACATGCCGTAAGCCAGGAGCATTGGTTCGTTGGCAAAGAACATGGGATCGATGATCCCCTTTCTCACCGTGTTGGTCACATGGCTGCCCACTAAAAAGGCACCGGCGAACTCAAAGAAAGCTGCAATGAGAACGGCGCGCTTCAAGGTGAGCGCTTTTGAACTGACAACGGTTGCCATTGAGTTGGCAACATCGTTGGCACCAATACTCCAGGCAGAATAGAAACCGACTATAAGGGCGAAATAAAAGAGAAGAATGGTTTTTCCTTTCCCGTTTCAGTCTTAAAGAGAATATACACTATCAGGTTCTTGAAATGATCAGATGTCTTAAGTTATCACCGCAGTTTTCCGCGTGATTTGAGAGGTTACCCAGTACTTCAATTATCTTCATTATGAAGATAATGGTAAGGGGATCTAATGTATCCTCCATGGATATCAGTTTTTTTACCAGGTCATGGCCCTTTGTGTCACATTTCCATTCCAGGGTACCGATTTCATCTACAATCTTAAGGACCTTTTCCGTATGAGGACCGGTGAAAGAGGCTTCCAGTAATGTTTCCAGTTCCTCGTTTGCATTGAGCAGCATCTGTGCGGTTTCGATGACCTGATTTGCAAACTCCTGAAAGTCATCAGTTAATGATTTGGGTATTTTAGTTTTTCGCAGGGTGAGTACCACACAAAGATCTTCGACTGCATCCGCAATATTGTCCTGATTTTGCAGTATCCGTAAGAGGTCTCCCCGGGGCACAGGATAAAAGAGAGATTTTGGCAAATTGCTTCTAATAGTTATTTTCATCTTGTCAGCCTCATGTTCTTTACGGGAAACCTCCTTACTCAGTTTTTCGATCTGTTTCCAGTCTTCACTGAGCCAGGCCTTGAATAACGGGATTTACCAGGTCGATGCATTCATACACCTTTTTTGCGTGTTCTATGACCGGACCAAAGGGTGATTTGCCAAATAACTTATCTAAGAGTGGCATAACATTCTCCTCATTTTGTAATAAATAGTAGCTCTGTTAAAGTTCGGGTGATGTTAATATATTTGCTGTGACAATGCAAACAAATTATCTTTTAATTGACAGTTATCTGGTATGCCCATGATCTTTAAACATCTTGACAATCCAGTGTTAATAACTTACTATCCAGCACTGTGATGCTTCCCGCGTACCCTGGTGAAATATGCTTTTCATTTCACCGGGCAGGCAGCGCGGGGCTTTCTCATCACCTGCAGGTAAAAACAACTGTACTGCTAAATATAAATTTTATAAGGTATGTGTATAGTTCAATGGAAAAGTCACTCGGCATATTCGATTCCGGGATTGGTGGACTCACTGTCTTAAAGGAGATTATACGAGTACTGCCAAACGAGACCACCATCTACCTGGGAGATACCGCACGGGTCCCCTATGGAACAAAATCAGCCTCTACCATTAGACGGTATGCTATTGAAGATGCCCAATTCCTTATTGAACAAGGCATTAAACTATTGGTGGTTGCCTGTAATACCGCATCTGCAAATGCTACTTCATATTTGCGGGACAGGCTCGATATTCCCATTGTGGAAGTGATACAACCGGGTTCAAAGAAAGCAGCAGAAACAACCCGGATTGGCAAAGTGGGGGTTATTGGCACAGAAGCAACAATCAAAAGTGGTGCCTACGCTTCACATATTACATCTATCAACCCGGCCATTGAAGTCTTCAGTAAAGCATGTCCCCTTTTCGTTCCACTCACTGAGGAATCCTGGAATGATCCGGACGATGAAACCAATCTTGCTAACTTAAAAGCCCTAACAGTAAAAAGATATTTAGGTGAATTAAAGGATCAGGGAATAGATACACTGGTCCTTGGTTGCACCCACTATCCGCTCTTAAAAGAAGTCATTGATGAGTTTATGGGTGATAAAGTAACGCTTATCGATTCAGCCGAGGAGACTGCACAGGAAGTTTTGCGGGTACTGGATCAAATGCAATTACCAAGGCCTCCGGAGGGAAAGGGATGCCAAAGGTACTTTGTTACTGACGTGGCGGATCGCTTTATTACACTGGGTTCCCGATTTTTAGGAAAACCGTTGGAAGAAGTAAAAGAGGTTGAAATTAAGCCACTCTAGTTTTACCGCACCTATTCCATGCCAAAAAAAAGAGCCAGCACGAAACGAAAGAAGGGTAAAACTAAAGCCGGGAGGAAACGGTCTTCCGGGTCCATACCCTGGCGCAACCTGTTTATTGTGCTTCTTATCATTTTGTGCGGGGTCGCTTATATTCTCATACGTTATGATGTTCGGAAATCGTTAAAGGATTCTCCACCTCCTGTCTCCCCAGCACGTGAGCGCACTGTAAATCTCTATTATGCCGATCCCAACTCGGAAAAGCTTGCATCGGAACAAAGGACTATCCCACTCAACAGAGCACTCAACCAGACTATTTCCACTGCCATTAAAGAGTTGATTAAAGGGTCAAAGGGCAATCTAATTAACCCCATTCCCTCAAATACGGTACTTAGAGAGATACGTATTGACAGTGACGGTGTAGTATGGGCTGACTTCAGTTCACATCTTTCTCAGTCACATCCTGGTGGCAGTTCAGCAGAAATTATGACTGTTTATGCGATAGTCAACACCATTTTGTTGAATTTTAACGAGGTTAAGAAAGTCAGGATTTTAATTGAAGGTAAAAGTGTTGATACCCTGGCAGGGCACATTAATTTAAGTGAACCTTTTTTAGTAGACAGGAGTTTTATTAAATAGATTGCAATGGCTGCAAAAACCAAATTATCACTCATAAGAAATATTGGCATTATAGCTCATATCGATGCAGGTAAAACAACGGTTACCGAGAGAATGCTTTACTACGCAGGACGCACCTACAAGATCGGAGAAGTCCACAACGGTGAGGCGACCATGGATTGGATGCATCAGGAGCAGGAACGGGGCATTACCATTACTTCTGCGGTAACTATTTTTAACTGGCTTAAAAACGAGATTCATTTAATTGATACTCCCGGTCATGTTGATTTTACCATAGAAGTCGAGCGATCACTGAGAATCCTTGATGGTGCTGTGATTATTTTTAGCGGTGTTGAAGGGGTTGAACCTCAATCAGAAACTGTTTGGCATCAGGCCGACAAATATCATGTGCCACGCATTGCCTTCATAAATAAAATGGATCGGCCCGGAGCAGATTATTTTAACGCAATCGAAATGATGGTGCAGAAATTGGGAGCACAACCAGTAACCCTGCACCTCCCCTGGGGTAGCGAAGAAAATTTTAAAGGGCTAATTGATTTGATTACTCAAAAAGCCATGGTTTGGAATGAGGATAACTTAGGGGCTACCTACGAAGAAGTTGACATACCTTCAGAATTAAGAGAGGAAGCCCTGCACCACCGTAACATTCTCCTTGAAGCAGTAGTAGAAAAAGATGACGAGGTAATGGAAAAATATCTTGCGGGACAGCCACTTTCTGAACAGGAAATAAAATCGGTTTTGAGAACGGCAACGCTGGATATGAGCGTTGTGCCGGTCCTGTGTGGTTCAGGTCTGAAAAACAAAGGTATTCAACCGCTTTTAAACGCAATCGTTGATTATCTTCCATCCCCCCCTGAAGTTCCTCCCATTGCAGGTATCAGTACCACAACCCGGGAAAAGCAATATCGTCACAGCACCTATGAAGATCCTTTTTCGGCACTTGCTTTTAAGGTTGTCATGGAGGAAGGAAGGAAATTAACCTACCTGCGTGTTTATTCGGGGGTTCTCAAAACCGGTCAGGAAGTGTTAAATGCAACCAAAGATATAAAGGAAAAAACTGCACGTATATTTAAAATGCATGCAAATAAAAAGGAGAGAATTACTGAAATGAGTGCCGGCGATATTGTTGCTGCTGCCGGGCTCAAGGATACCACAACAGGCGATACCCTGTGTGATGAAATGCATCCGATTGTTCTGGAATCCATTGAGTTTTATAAGCCTGTCATGTTTATTGCGGTAGAACCTAAAGCAACATCAGACCAGGATAAACTTTCATTCTCACTTGGCAAACTTGCAGAAGAAGACCCAACAGTAAATATCAATTTTGATGAGGATTCCGGGCAGATGATCGTGTCCGGTATGGGAGAACTCCACCTGGAAGTCCTCATGACACGATTGCAGGAAGACTTCAACGTCCCGGTACAGGTAGGTAAACCGCAAGTTGTTTACAGGGAGACTATCTCAGACTCAGTTTTGTCGGAGGGAATATTTGAACGGGAGATTGCCGGGGAGAACCAGTTCGGACACGTTTTTCTCAAACTTGAACCATTAACACGCGGTACAGGGATCAAGTTCCACAACAATTTGAAAGAGGACCTGCTCCCCCCTGACTATGGTGATGCTGTTGAAGTTGGCGTTAGGGAGGCAACCTTAAGTGGTGTAGTATCGGGGTATCCCATGGTTGATATACAGGTGACTCTTGAAGATGCACGTTTCAGAGAAGGAGTCTCTTCAGAACTAGCTTATAAAATAGCGGGCGCAACTGCTTTCAGAGATGGCTGTCAAAAAGCACACCCGGTTCTGTTGGAACCCATTATGGCAATTGAAGTTGTGGTCCCCAATGAATTTGTCGGAGAAGTTATTGGAAATCTCAATGCACGGGGGGGGAAGGTTGATATGATTGATGCAAAAGGGATGATCAGTCTGATTGATGCAAAAGTTCCCCTCAAACCCATGTTTGGATATACAACCAGCTTACGTTCCTTAACTCAGGGCAGGGGTAGTTTCTCAATGCACTTTTCACATTATGATAGAGCTGATTAGGGATACATTACCTTTTGCTATAGGGAATGGGATCTTCCAGACCTGCCTGATGAAATCCCCTCAAGCGAAGAATACAGCTTTCACACATGCCACATGCCTCCCTGTTTTTTTGATAACAGGACCAGGTTAAATGGAGTGGAGCCTTCAGTTCCAAGCCCATCTTGATGATGGCACTTTTCCTCAATTCAATGATCGGCGTTTTAAGAGCAATGTGTGTCTCCGGCCTGGTTCCTTCTTCAATGAGTTGTTCGAAAATCTGAAAATATCGTTGCCGGCAGTCGGGATAACCGGAACTGTCCTGTTCCACTGCACCAATGAAAATAGCCTGTGCCTTGATAGTTTCGGCCCAGGAGGTTGCTATTGCAATGAGATGGGTATTTCTAAAGGGGACATAGGTGGAAGGTATGTTTTTACTGCTGAGGCTTGATTGTTCGATGGGAATTGTTAGATCAACCAGGCTTGATCCTCCGATTGTTTTCAGGTAACTGCTGTCTGCAAGGAGACGCTCTTTGACCTTATAGTGATTTGCAATATCCTCAAATGCCTTCAGCTCACGTTTTGCGGTCCGCTGCCCGTAATTAACGTGAAGGAATGCCATTTCGTACTCCTGATGGGCCAGTGCAGCGGTGACACAGCTGTCCAACCCGCCACTGACAAGAACGATAG
>CAVVWZ010000012.1:0-3890 GCA_963752035.1 uncultured delta proteobacterium
CCCGTTGTTTTCTATCCTTCACCGAGAGCTCCTGGTAAAAATAATTTATATAATTTCTCTTTCGCAGTTTCACACCCCTTCCGGTTTAATTTCCAGAAGGCAGGGTCAATGAAAAAGAACATAGTGCAAGCCATGTATATTTAATCGTGACAAAGGGTCAATAATAGGGTATAGTGTATGATAATTGAATTGAGCCATATTGGCAATCATAAATGAAAGGAGCTTTAGTAATGAGAGAAAGAGTGGAGAAAGTAATCGATAAGATAAGGCCGGTCTTACAGGCGGATGGTGGGAATATTGAACTTGTTGACATCGTTGATGGCATTGTAAAAGTCAGACTTAAAGGAGCATGTGCAGGGTGCGCAGGTGCTCAAATGACACTGAAAATGGGCGTAGAAAGAGCACTTAAGGAAGAGATACCAGAAGTAGTTTCAGTTGAATCAGTTCAATAAAATACTAAAAAACAAATTATTAAACTGTATTGTTAAAGTAGTTTATCAGTATTTTTTGATGGTCAAAAGCTAAAGGATGGGGCAAAGTATCTTTCCTAAATATTCCAATATCTTGCGCATCATCAGCTGCACGTGGATTACCGTCGGCTTTGGCAATATAGACTGTGGTAATAGTATGCTTTCTTGAGTCCCTCCCCGGGTCCGAATAGGTGTGAAGTTGAGAGGTGAGGGTGACATGTAGTGATGTTTCCTCCAGGGCTTCACGAACGGCAGCATCCTCCAGTGATTCTCCATAATCAACAAATCCCCCCGGCAGTGCCCAACCAAAAGGAGGGTATTTTCTCTCTATCAGAATAATGCCACCACATTTCATTTCAATAATAATATCCACCGTGGGATAAGGGTGCAGGTGCTGTTTAATCTGTTTACCACAATGGGGGCACTTGTTAGGGCTAGCAGTCATAGTAGGATATAGTATGATGATAATAGTTTTATAACAAACTATCAATTTTTAACCAGGATGTAAAGCAAAGATAGACATCCTCTGGCGGACCTTCCCATACAATCTGTATAATTTCGCACCACTCTAGTTGCAGGAACTTTAACCAGAGCAACTAAGAATATCTATGAATGCAGGTGTGCGAGGGTACGATACAAATACGGGTGATCCGAGATATGACAGGAGATCACTATCAGAGATTGCACTATAGACAGAGGAATGATGCCCTTAGCATCACTCCTCATCCATAAGGAGGTAAAGAATGAAAAAGTTTTTCAGCTTTGAGTCATATGAACGACCTTATCGACAAAAGGTTCTATGTAGTTTCAATTTAAAAAGGGGGGAACAGCGTTTCCGCCATTCCCCAAGAGTTGAGAAGGGAGGGGGACTCCCAACATCAGTATCTTGTAACGACCATACCCGAGAAAAGTTTTCTGGATATGAAAAAAAGAGAAATGTTGGTGGAGGCCAATCATTTCCTCTTAGGAGAGAGTCAGATAATGACTCTGCTTATTAATTAAATCAAAAATCTGTAAATGATTAATGGGTAAAATTCTGAATTTTGACTTCGAAATTTCTAATTTTCAAAAAAAACGGAGAATGATGATTGTTTTTTCGGGATTGACTTGACAAATATTTTAAAGTAGGCTAATGTTCCTAGTCCTGATCTTTACGTTTTCCCAAATCCCCGCAAGGGGAAAGGAGGACGGCATTGATAGGGATGCATTAAAAGAGATCGGGGGTTGGAAGTCAGATTCTATGGTTAGCAGATAAAATCATCCAAGCATTGATTATAAAAGGAGAGCCATAGAAAAGATGCGAAAGAAAGTCTCCGCAATGCTCACCGCACCCTCTAAAAATGACCTTGACAAACAGGAGAAAATAGCTTAATATTCCTTATTAAGTTGATGGATGGGCGGGTAGCTCAGCTGGGAGAGCATCTGCCTTACAAGCAGGGGGTCGCAGGTTCGAGCCCTGCTCCGCCCACCAGATAGTTTAGTGTTATACAGGTTATAATGTCAGTGGGGGCGTGGTGTAGTTGGTTAACACACTGGCCTGTCAAGCCAGAGATCGCGAGTTCGAGTCTCGTCGCTCCCGCCATTAAAAATGAAGGGTTAGCTGTGAGATATAACAGCTGACCCTCTTTTTTTTCAATTTTTTGACGCTATGTTGTGCCAGGCCAAGATGAAATATGACCTGGCCACCTCCAGGTTTGACTTTTTTGCAGATACGATGTAATCTTAACTACTTAAATAACCAGTCTAACGCGGAGATCATCTATGCCCCCCCACAGCTCTACCATAAATCGACCTAAAGGAAGTTCAATAAAGCCCCTTCGTGCAATTATTCCTTTCATTCGACCGTACTTAGGTACGTTTTTTTTGGCTATTGGAGCATTGTTGATTGCTTCCGGTGCTTTTCTGGCTTTACCGGTCGCGGTACGTTATGTGATAGACTTTGGTTTTTCAGCCGAAGATGCTGCTACAGTTGACCGCTATTTTTATGGCTTTCTTGCTGTAGCTCTGTTGTTCGGAATCTTCGGAGCGGCCCGATCCTATTTTCTCAACTGGCTTGGAGAGCGGGTGGTAGCTGATGTGCGGGATGCGGTGTACCAACACGTGATTCGCAT
Source organism: uncultured delta proteobacterium (assembly GCA_963752035.1). Classification (GTDB taxonomy): domain Bacteria; phylum Desulfobacterota; class WTBG01; order WTBG01; family WTBG01; genus CAVVWZ01. Next base: position 2,582 of record CAVVWZ010000012.1, read on the forward strand.
GGATCCGACCTTTTTTGAAGTCACCAAAACCGGGGAGGTGCTCTCACGACTGACCGCGGACACTACCCTTATCCAATCAATTTCCGGATGCGGGACTTTCCATCACTTTGCGCTCTTCCATTCAGTTTGTCGGGGCACTGATTCTTCTGGCCGTTACCAATGTTCGTCTTATGGGTTATATCGTGATACTGGTACCCCTGGTGGTCATACCCATCATGGCCATAAGCCGCTGGGTGAGGCGATTGTCCCGGGATTCCCAGGACCGTATTGCCGATGCCAGCGGGCTGGCCGGTGAGACCCTGAATGCTGTGCAAACCATTCAGTCCTTTACTGCAGAGGAGTTGGAAAGTAAACGATTCGGCGAATCAATCAAGTTAAGCTTTGAGACCGCCCTGCGACGTATTAAAGCGCGGGCATTGTTTTCCACTGTAGCCACCACAGGTCTTTTTGGCGCATTGATTGTAGTGCTCTGGATTGGTGCCCGTGCAGTACTTGGTGGTGAAATAACTGGTGGCGAGTTAGGTCAGTTTGTTCTTTATGCAATGTTCGTGGCTATGTCAGCAGCATCCTTGAGTGAAGTGTGGGGCGAGCTTCAGAGGGCCGCAGGCGCCATGGAACGTCTGGTGGAATTACTGGATGCCCAACCTGCCATTAAGGCACCTGAAAACCCCGTGGAAATGCCCCATACCCGGGAGGGCCGCATTCACTTTGAAAACGTTTCTTTCAATTATCCCTCCCGACCTGACACTTTAGCAATGAATGATTTTGACCTGGAGATCTCCCCCGGTGAAAAAATTGCCTTTGTTGGTCCCTCCGGTGCCGGTAAAAGTACCACCTTCCAACTACTGCTGCGATTCTATGACCCCCAGGCCGGGCGAATTATTATCGATGGTGTCGATATAGCGAAAGCGCGCCCGGAAGATGTGCGTGCCAGAATTGCTATCGTACCCCAGGACACGGTGATCTTCGGGGCAAGTGCCCGTGAGAATATTCACTTCGGTCGTCCGGGGGCTACAGATGCAGAGATCGAAGCTGCTGCCCGTGCGGCCGCCGCCGATGAATTCATCCAGCAACTACCGGATGGTTATGACTCCTTTCTGGGTGAAAGGGGCACCCGCCTTTCGGGCGGCCAAAAGCAGCGCATCGCAATTGCACGTGCAATTCTCAAGGATCCTCCTATCCTGCTGCTTGACGAGGCTACCAGTTCACTTGATGCTGAAAGCGAACGTCTGGTGCAGGAGGCATTGGAATACCTGAAAAAAGGGAGAACAACCATTGTCATTGCCCATCGCCTGGCCACTGTTCTAAA
>CAVVWZ010000013.1:0-21155 GCA_963752035.1 uncultured delta proteobacterium
GAGAAGTTGTCTATTTAAAAAAAGGGCGGTACAGGCTAAGAGTATAAGTAACATGCTCGGAAAAACCCTAAACAATATAATAAACCCAACAAATGAAAATTTGACAATTAAATTGTGTGTATTTTGTGCCATTCTTTATTCTCCGTTTTGTTCTTTCTTCCCCCTGTTACTGTTCTAAACTCCCCTTATCAAAGATTACACCCACAAAGCTTAGTGGAGTCCTAATTATGCCGGTTAATGTTAATCTCATAATCACAGAAGCAACAGGTCGAACTGCCATTTTCATTAAGTTCAACACTAAATTTACAGCGGGGGCATCTGATAGATAAGATTATGGTACTCAATGATTTTCCCTTTTTGTTATTATTATATCATATTATGGTATAATCGTAAAGTAAAAATACTAGGTTAATTACTTTACCCTTTTTAAGCAATCGACATGAGGAAATCTACTTAAAAAACAATAAAAAAAGATAATAGATGCTCTTTTAAGGGCGCCAACAATTCTTAAGGTTGACATTCAAGAGATGTTCTCTTATAGTTATCAACACTTCTGACACATACTGGAAACCAACTATCTGGAGGAAAAAGATATGCGAGAGATGACTGAAAAGGAAATCCGTGATTTTATAGCAGAGTGGAGATGGGGCACAATTCACGCAGTTGACGGTAACAAACCTTATGGAGTTGAAGTCGCCTACGCGAGTGACGACGATTATCTTTACTGCGGTTCAAAACCGGGAGGGCGCATGGCACAATGCATTAAGTCGAATCCTAACATAGCATTTAAGTTATGCGATTCTGACCCGGACCATAAGAAGTGGCGGGCAGCCATTATAGAAGGAGTAGCGGAGCGGATAACAAATAAAGATGACATACTCTTTTTTGTTAGACTCCTGGCAAAAAAGATGGGACGTCCTGAAAAGAGCTTCGACGCATTAGCCGATAAGATAGCTGAAAACCCCGAGGACTCTAACTCCATACGATTACCCCTCAAGGTAATGGGGGGAAGGACAAACTGGAGCTAACAACCGTCAAAGACTTCACCTGGTCTAGAGGGATGAATTATCTTCCTCCTCGAACCGGCCACACATAACTTGCGGTTGCTTTAGGGTTGAAATCTGAATAACCATCAGCAAAAAAGACGAACCAGGCAGAATCGGTATCTGAGGAACTCGAAGTAGATGACCAGTAATTTGAAGCCTGTGCATCAACAAAAGGGGTTCCCGAAGGGAGTGCCGGAGAAGTTCGGCTCCGGTCAATCAGGCTCAAGAGTTCATCGATGTTTGGCAGTCTCCAGTCACCTGGACTGGAGCCATCTGTGAGACTACAGGCTCCTGAGGCCAGACCGCTACAATCTGAAATGGCCTGACTCCATGTGCTCACCCCAAAACAGCTGGCATTTTTCAGCCAGAATAATCCATTAAGCTTATCTGTGACCGTTCCATCTCCATTGTCAACAAACCTCGGATCTGGCCAGGCCATGCCCTTCTCTAGATCACCGTCATCACCTGTTTCATAGAGTGTAATCTGTCCCGTCTTTTGCGCAGGGGCTGGACCGTCAGGCGGGCAAGGGTTTTTATAAAGCACTCCTTCCGAAGTTCTGTTTAAAGGTGAAGGTATCCCCTCCATCAACATCCTGATCAAAATCAAAGTTACCTTCGCAGAAATCCACTTGTGCCAGGGCAGATGCTGGTGTGAATAACACCAGACAGGTTACGACAACCAATGCCTTTACAAAACACGTCCCTTTCATCATAAACCTCCAGTTTACCCCCTATTAGGTTATAAAATTGATACTCCCTGCAGCAAAGAGACCCTTTTACCTACAAAAGAGGGATTTCACAATCAGTATTGGCATTTTTATATCTATTAAATCATACATTATATTTCATTTTTTGTCAATTAAAGCACTTCCCGGGTGATCAACGGGTCTCTACAGAGAGGGGGTGTATAACTGACTACATAAAAAATTAAATAATATATGTTTATTCACCTTTTTCTTACAATGTCCCCCTGCTATTTTATCTTGATTGAATAGTCGCTTTAATGGTACATTTCCTTCTGAACTCGACAACAAATTTATCAGGAGACCATCTGAATGAAAAGAATACTAGTAGCACTTATTATAATTATAGTAGTCGGGATCACAGGATATCTAACCTATAAACGCATGGGCAGCCTGGATAGAGCAGAAAAAAATGAGATCCTGGAACAAGAAGTACAGCAGAAAAAGATTGAAGCGCTAGAGGAGCAGGTTTCTACCCTTAAGGAGGAACTGGAAGAACAGGAGGATAAAATCGTCCCGAAAGAGAAGCTTGCTGAAGTTTTCGGGGAAGAGGCAACAACAGTTACTCCGGAAGTAAAGGAGCCCAGCTGTGAAGACATCAAAGGGAACATGACCGCCTTTTTCAATCACCTGGATAAACAGGCATATGCCAAGTCATATGAGATCAAGGAAAGCTCCTTTGAGTTTTTCAAGCAAATACTGGCCCAACTTTCAGAAACGACCCCCCGGGTAACGGGTGAGATGGTGGAACTGCCAGCCCTGATGAGTAATATGGCCTATTTCTACAGAAGGTTGGGGAAAAAACGGGTTGACTTCATAAGAGAGATACTGAAAAACGAATCGGACATTTCGGAGTCAGTTTTTAAAACATTGTATCAATGGGCTACCTCATGTGATCGCTGTGGTGAGATGACACAGGAATGTCCATCCTTAAAAACCTTATATGAATATGCCGGTTTTTTTCTCAACACACTTGCCGGCAGGAGCTATCTCCTGAGAAGAAATTCAACGGGAGAGAATTCTCACCAGTTACTACTCTATAGTAATTCTTGATAAAGCCAATGAAGAGACATTAAACCGGCACGGTATCGACATCATCCCCCACATAGATTTTATATCTTCCGAGATTATTAATCAAAGAGGGCTTGTTCACAAGAAACAGTATTTGGAGACACTAAATAGTCTGAAGCAAAAGTATCAGGTGCCCTGAGGAAGCATGCAGGTTTAGGCTGAAACAGAGGAGAGTAAAAGCCCCCGGTTTATGATAGCAGGGGGCTTTTTTCTATTGCTATATCAGTGGCTCTTTCATATACTTTGATTGGAAAACAAACCCAGGCGCACAGAGGAAAACTCTGTGTTCCAAAGATTTCCTTAAACATTTATCCGAACAGATATTCCAGTGCTCGGAGAAGGAATTTAACGTATTGATAGTTAGTTTATTCTCCGTGTTCTCTGTGGTTTTCTTTTACAATCACCCACTTTACAAAGGATACTTTTCATGGCAAGGATACCCAAAGGTTTATTAGGTACAATCTTCTTCTTCCTGGCAGTGAACTTTTCATGTACAACTACACAATTTAAGTCCGTTTGGAAAGAGAGCACCTATGATGGACGCCTAAACAGTGTGCTGGTTATTGGAATTGCCCAGCGACATGACCTGCGGACGTTTTTTGAGAAGGAGTTTGCAAAACAATTAAATAATCTCAATACAAAGGCAATAGCAAGCGTAGAAATACTTCCTTCTGATAAGGAATTAAATGAAGATACTATTTTGGCTGCGGCTCGGGAGCAGGGTATGGACACCATACTGGTTACCCACCTGGTAAGCCTCGGTGGCACCACAGCCTATCATTCTCCAGATAATGCCGCTAAGTTCTATGGTTACTATCACTGGGCATTTGCCTATGTTCATGGACCACTCTATTATGCGTCGGGATCACAGACAGTAGTGCTGGCAACTAACATTTATGAGGTGAAAACGGAAGAATTGATATGGTCGGCTAGAACTAAAACCCTTGATGTACATGAATCCAAATACAGGATCATCACATCAAAAAGTTCTTCAGTAATTAAACGTTTGCGTAAAGAAAAGTTGATTTGACGGCCGTGCTTTAAGAGATACAGCTGATACTCAAGGTTGCGATTTCTTTAAAAGTCTATCTACTCTCTTTAAGAGAAAGTTAGGATCTACCGGTTTGTCAATGTATTCATCAGCATGAGGGGAATCAGCTGCATTTTCAGCATCCGGAAATACCAGAGAACTGCTCTCAATGCTGGTTAAGATAATAACCGGTACCGAAGAGGTCTCCGGTTTCTTCTTGAGCTCGCCACAGGTAATAAAACCGTCTTTCTCCGGCATCATTATGTCCAATAAAATAAGGTCTGGTTTTTCCTGGACGGCCTTTTCAATGCCTACCTTTCCATTGTAGGCATAACATACCTCATAATTAGCCTGCTCGAGCGCCATTTTTACCATCTTAACTTCACTCGGCTGGTCATCAATAATGAGAATTTTGGCCTTCTTTTCTGACATAGCTTCCCCCTTTCACTCAGGTTATCTTCATTGAATCGTATTCACACCATTCCCAGAGATCATCTTTTAAGGACTCATACTTCTCACGCACATCCTCAAAGCTCTGGGCATTTTCCAGCGCTACAGAGACCTGTGCCGCAAAGCCACTCAGCAAATCGATTTCATCCGGGGAAAACTCTCTGGGATCAGCGGTATAAATTCTCAGCATCCCGATCACCTCTTCTTTCAACTTGAGAGGAACTGAGAAGATAGAGGCAATCCCCTCTTCTTTTGCTTCCCAGAGGTACTGAACCTGAGGAGAGGTTGTAACATCCACCACGCTTTCCGGTTTGCCTGAGAGAATCTTTGATAAGCGTTTATCAGCTGCGATAGGACCCTTTTTGAGATACTGCTCACTTAACCCGTACGCGGCACAGACCCTAAAGTACTCTTTCTTCCTGTCTAAAAGACTCACGGCACATCCCTTCAGCTTAAGAAGTTTTACCACACCGGTAACAACCAGATTTAATACTTCCCGCAAATTGAGGGTCTTACGAATCGCGGTGGTTATTTCTTCAAATTGCTCCTCTATCTTCTTCTTCTCCCTTTTTGTCACTTCCTTATTGAGGGCCTTTTGTACCACAGACAGGAGCTCTTCGGGTGTAAAGGGCTTTGGTATATAGTCAAAGGCACCGAGCTTCATGGTATCACGGGCAGATTCAACCGAAGAGTAACCGGTAAACATCACCACAGTTATATCCGGAATATCCTGCTTCATTTTTTCTAATGTTTCAACACCACTCATGCCGGGCATCTTTATATCGCTGAGAACCAGATCGTAGCGTTTTCCTTTAAGTTTCTCCAATGCTTCCTGTCCACTCATGGCGGTTTCTACCGTATACCCTTCTTCCTGCAGTATCCGACCACAGCTTTCGTGGATTATTTTTTCATCATCTATAACGAGAATAGTTGCGCTGGGCTTTTCCATAAAAACGGCCTCCTTTCATACGGTAACTGGAATATAATAAAGTTCCTCAACCTCAGGCGGGGCAGAGCTGCTATTTGTCGGTAAGCCGACCCTTTAAATGGGGTGGCAGTTCCTTTTTTAAGCTTTCGTAGTCGTCCTTTATCCCCTGGTAGAGCTTGGCGTTCATGACAGCTATACCTGCCTGTGCGGCAAGCTTATTAATTAAGTCCATTTCTCTGGCAGTGAAGTCATGAACTTTCCCTGTATACACCCTGAGTACACCTATTACCTGATCTTTCGCCTTCAGGGGAATTGAGAGGATAGCAACGATACCTTCATTCTGGGCTTCACCGGGATATTGAACACGGTTATCACTGGCAACATCTTTGATAAAGACCGTCTTTCCTTCGAGGGCTTCGGTTATACTCTTGTCCGCATCAATGGGTCCCTTTGCAAGATAGTTGTCGCTCAGCCCACATGCCACTCGGGTTTCGAGCCGCTTTCTGGTGTCATCCAGCAGGTTTACCCCGCACCCCTTCACACCCAGCAGGTTTACAACACTCTTTACGATCAAATCCAGCACTTCATTTAAGTTGAGAGAAGAACTGATGGCCTTCGTGGCATCTTGATAGGCACTCTCCAGGTGTTTGGTTTCAAGCAACACCTTCTTCTTCTCCAATGCCTTGCTCACTACCGTAATGAGCTCATCGGGGGTAAAGGGTTTAGGAAGATAGTCAAATGCCCCCAGCTTCATGGCCTCAACGGCCGTTTCTGCTGTAGAGTAACCGGTAACCATAATGATCCCTATATCGGGATTATCGTCCTTAATCTTTTTCAGTGCCTCCATACCGCTGATGCCCGGCATCTTCAGGTCAGTAATAACCAGGTCGTATGATCCCGCTTCTATCTTGCTGAATCCCTCCTGCCCGGTATAGGCACTATCGATGCTATAGCCTTCTTCCGTTAAGATCCGGCTACAACTCTCATGGACAATTGCCTCATCATCAATAACTAGTATCCTGGCCTTGGTCGTTCCCATTGTCGTACCCCCTTTATTCATCTTATCATTAAAGACTTCTACTTTTCTAATCTCCTTTTTTCTCAACAGGCAGCTTAATAATAAAGCGCGTTCCTTTACCTACCTCACTCTCAACAATAATATCTCCGTGGTGCTTCTGTATGATACCGTAACTGACTGACAGGCCCAATCCTGTACCTTCCTGGGGATTTTTGGTGGTGAAAAAGGGATCAAAAATCTTGTTTAGATTTTCCTGGGGAATGCCTGTCCCCGTATCCGCAATGCGCACTTCTACATAATCACCTCTTTCATTCAGTCCGCTTGCCAGGGAGAGCGTGCCCTTATCTTTCATTGCCTCTGCGGCATTCAGGGCAATATTCATGAGAACCTGTTCAATCTGGTTTTCGTCAATCCATATGTGGGGAAGGGCTTCGTCTAACCTGGTTTCAATGGTAATATTATGAAAGATAGACTGGGGTTCGAGAATGGACAGAGTTCTGTGAATAACCTCATTCACCTGGCACTCTTTTCTATTGGGTGGAGTCTCCCGGGCAAAATCTAAAACCCCCTTTATAATACCTTTACAGCGGGTTGTTTCCCGTACGATAATATTGAGATCTTTCCTGGTTGCCTCATCCTCTGCCCGTTTCAACAGGAGGTGGGAAAAGGTCATCACCCCGGTCAGTGGGTTATTTAACTCGTGGGCCACGCCAGCGGCCAATCTTCCCAGAGAAGACAATTTTTCTGTTTGAATCAACTGGGCCTGGGTTTCTTTCAGCTCCCTGTTGGCCTCCTCAAGTTCGCTGCTTCGCTGGGTGATCTCTTCATTAGATGATTTTAGTGCCTTGGTCATTTTATTAAAGGAGGCGGCAACATTTCCCAGTTCGTCATCCGATCCCACAGCTACCTCATGGTTGAGATCCCCCTGGGCTATCTTTTCCGTCGCATATACCAAACTCATCAACGGTTTGGTGATACGCGATGTCACGAAAACTACTATTATGAGCGCAAAGACAATACCCAGAATAGCAACTGCAAAAAAGCTCAATACCAGCTCATTTCTTTTGTCAATATAGGGTTGCTCCAGGATACCTACATACAATATACCAATAACTTCATCCCGTATGTTCCGTATGGGCTCATAGGCAGTAATGTAATTTGCATTCACCACATAGGTACTGCCAATGAAAGGCTGTCCATTTTCCAGAACCTTTTCGTACACGTCCCGGGAAACCCTGGTCCCGATTGCCCTCAACCCTTCTGAGTCTCTCACATTGGTGGAAATCCTCACATCCCACTGGAAAATAGTCGCTGTTCCAGTATCTTTTCCTTTATACTTCACCCCCCGGTACACAATATCTTTTATCCCGTCCACGATATGATAGTCCCTATTGAGGAGGTGCCCTCCATAGAGCACTCCCAGGAGCTTTTTGTTTCCATCAAAGACGGGGACAGCAGCCTTAAGTACCATACCGGAGGTTTCTTGATCCTTAATCCGGGGCTTGGCCTTGGGGGTTGGGGTAAATACCATGAATGCCTGGTCAACCAGCGCCTTTCCTTCTTTACGCAACTCCTCTTGCGAAACTATTTCGGTTCCCTTCAAAACTTTTTTATCCCGTAATACAGCACTCACGACTGGATTGTTAGACTGGTCATCTCCCACGATATAGGGGTGCTGTGTCCGGACTAAAACCGTTCCTTCTTTGTCGGTGAGGGTGAGCATGTCCAAATTGTTTGCAATCCTCACCCGCTCCAGCTCTCTTTTAATCTCTGTCAGATCGTTGGTCACAATCCCATTTCTGAGAATGAAGCGCTCTGAGGTAAGACGAACCACCGATTCAATATCCTTCAATCTTTCATTGTAAACCATCCAGGCCGAGTTGAGGTCAATTTGGACCTTCTGTTGGGCCCGCTTTATCACATCAGTCGCTACCATCTGTATGCCAAGAATAGAAGATGTCAATCCAACGGCAACAACAACCAGGATAAAGCTGAAGGCTAATTTCCACCTGAGAGACAGGTTGTTAAACTTTCTGGTAAAGTTCTTTACTAGCTGTACCATGGGTAGCCTGGTAAAGGTTAGTCAATTGCACCAAATTTACACGCCTGAATACATGACTTACATTTCGTACACTTGTTCGGATCAATCACTGCTGGTTTCTTTTTCTCCCAGCTTACAGCCCCTGCCGGACAGGCCTTGAAGCAGAGTCCACACATTTTGCACCGCTCTTCACTAACTTTGAATTGAATGAGTTTCGTACAGACGAGGGCAGGACACTTCTTGTCTTTAATGTGGGCCTCGTATTCATTGCGAAAGTATCTGATGGTGGACAGTACCGGATTGGGAGCACTTTGACCTAGTCCGCAGTGGGAGGTGTTTTGGATGTGTCTGCCGAGTCTCTCAAGAAACTCAATATCTCCATCTTTCCCTACACCATCTACGATTTCCGATAATTTGTCAAGCATCACTTTAAGTCCTTCCCTGCAGGGAACACACTTCCCGCAGGACTCATCCACAGAAAAGTCTATAAAAAACTTTGCCGTGTCCACCATGCAGGTGCGTTCATCCATGATTACTACACCACCAGAGCCCATCATGGCGCCGGCCTGGGAAAGTGAATCAAAATCGATGGGTGTATCCAGCAGGTTTTCAGGTACACACCCTCCCGAAGGTCCCCCCATTTGGGCTGACTTGAACTTACGCTTATTGGGAACCCCTCCCCCAATATCATATACCAGGGTGCGCAGGGAAGTCCCCATGGGAACCTCAACCAGTCCTACATTTGTTATGGTTCCGGTGAGGGCAAAAACCTTGGTTCCTGTGCTCCCCTCGGTTCCAATATGGGAAAACCACTCGCCCCCATTGAGAATAATGGGAGGGACATTGGCAAAGGTCTCAACGTTGTTAAGGTTAGTGGGTAACCCCCACAGCCCCGATTCAGCAGAACGGGGTGGCTTAATACGTGGCATTCCCCGTCGTCCTTCCAGAGAGTACATAAGTGCTGTCGACTCACCACACACAAAGGCTCCTGCGCCAGGGTAGACCTCAATGTCAAAGTTAAATCCGCTGTTTAAAATATTCTCCCCCAGCAGACCGTAATCCCGTGCCTGCTCAAGAGCGCCCTCCAATCGTTCGATGGCCAGGGGGTACTCTGCCCGCACATAGATAAATCCCTTTTCTGCCCCCATAGCATAGGCAGAAAGTGCCATCCCCTCTAAAACGGAGTGGGGATCTGCCTCAAGGATTGAGCGGTCCATGAAGGCCCCCGGGTCACCTTCATCACCGTTGCAGATGGTATACTTTGGAAAGCGATCATACTTTTTTACCTCTTCCCACTTTCTCCCGGTGGGGAATCCTCCTCCCCCCCGGCCCCGCAAACCGGATTTTTTGACCTCATCAATAATATCATCAGGACTCATGGAGCCCAGTGCCTTGGCCAGTGCAAAGTAACCATCATAGGCGATGTACTCATCAATGCTGGTGGGCTTCATAAGGCCCCGGTTTCTCAGGGCAATGAGCCTCTGGTGCTTGAAGAAATCGACTTCCTTCATAAGAGGCACCCCTGTCTCTTTGACATCTTTCTTATACAGGAGCCGCTCTACGGGTTTTCCCTTTACAAAATGCTCTTCAACTACCTGGGGAATGTCCTCAGGTTTGAGTTTAACGTAGTATATACCTTCGGGATAGACCACCATGGAAGGCCCCATGCCACACAGGCCATTACAGGAAGAGAGTGAAATTTCCACTTTGTCTTCCATCTTCGCTGCGGCAAGTTCTTTTTCAATCCGTTCCTTAAGTGCCAAAGAATTATTAGCCGTACAACTCGTCCCGGCACACAAAAGAAGGTGATAGGTATAGGTTGTATCCTCCCCTTTATCCCCATTGGTTACAAACGATGTAGCCTCGCTTCCCACTGACAGTGCGTATTCTTCTACAATGGTTCCCTCAGCAACGTGGGATTTCATAATCTGATGCATCTTTTCAGCATTGAGGTTGACATACTTAACGGGAGGCTTTCCCACCAGTTCAATGGTAACCATGGGTTCCTGTTCACAGAGGCCAGGACATCCTGAAGAGGTAATACTCACATCTTTCATGCCCCGTTCTGCTATTTCACTTTTAACGACATCCATCACCTCATCCGCCCCGGCAGCGAGACCGCAGGTTCCCATGTGGACATTGATTCGTCCCCGGAAGCTCTCCCACCCGTAATTTCAAAGTGTCGAGGGTTTTTGCCTTGATTTTTTCTAAATCTTCACGTGTAATTCTTGCCATGGTGTCGATCTCCTATCAGCTGGTTCACTCTAGGTGCTGTGCACGCATATCTGTTGGTTAATAGTTCTCAAAGATTTTACCGACCTGACTCGGCTGTAAAGAGCCATACACGTCGTCATCAACAAAAATTACCGGCGCCAAACCACACGCCCCCAGGCACCGTACGACTTCCAGAGAATACTTAAGGTCACTTGTAGTTTCCCCCACTTTAATAGCCAGCTTTTCTTCAATGGACTTTACAACATCTGCTGCACCCCTCACGTAACATGCCGTTCCCATGCAGCATCTGATGACGTGCTGGCCCCGGGGAACCGTAGTGAAAAATGCATAAAAGGTAACAACACCGTAAATGTGACTGGGAGAAATCTTAAGCCCTCGTGCCAGATAGCTTTGTACTTCCTTGGGGAGAAATCCAAATCGTGCCTGGGCATCTTTGAGGGCCGGGATGAGATATCCCGGCTTATCGCCATAGCGATCAACAATCGCATCCAGGTTTGTATAGTCATCCTTTTCCAGATCAAGGATAAATCTGTTAGCATCTTTATCAAATCTAGTCTTTTCCATAGCACCATCCTTTCATGAAGAGGAAAACACCTTTCATCTATTGTTTGCCAAGTTATCATAAAACATGATACATGATGCAGGATCCACGATACATGCTCAAGAAATGAGAACATCAATCATTATAAGATTTATATCCTGGATCTTGTATCGTGCATCATGCATCCTGATTGGTTGCTTCTTTCGGAATTTCAAAAATAAAATTAGCCCATCTTCCAGCTTCAGACTCAGCCCAGATAGTTCCATCGTGCTTTTCTATTATCTCTTTAGTATTATAGAGACCGAGTCCCGTTCCAAGCTGTTTACCCAGTTCTTTATAATCAATCCTCACGAACTTTTCGAAGACCGCAGAAAGCTTGTCCTCCGGTATTCCCGGGCCCTCATTTTTTACATGGAACCGATAGCAAGCATCTTCCTCGCTGAAGCCGAGTGTGATCATTCCGCCTGTGCTGCCATACTTGATGGCATTGGTAATCAGGTTACTAAAAACAATTCTCATGAGTATGGGATCGGCAATAACCGTCAACTGTTCTACGCGCTCCCGCCCCTCAACCTCGATCTTCATATTTTTAATGGCAAGCTGGGATGACTCCCCTTCAAGAACAGGCTCGATTGCTTCCTCAAAAAGGTTAATCCGTCTCTTTTCAACCACGAGTTGTCCCGCTTCAATTTTTGTGAGCTGGAGGTACTTTTGGATCATATCGCTCAATGTATTGACGTTGCTTCTCATCTCTAAAATGGCTTCTTTCTGTAGGGTCGTGCTCAGTTTCCCCAGTGTTTCATCCTGAAGCATAATGAGATAGCCCTTGAGCACTCCTAAGGGTTGCTTAAGCTCGTGGGTTGTAAATCCCAAGAGACCGAGGTATCGTTTGTTGAGCTCTTTCAGATCACTCATGGTTTGCTTAAGGCTCTGGGACATATAAAGGAATGATTGTGCCAGCTGTCCTATTTCATCGTCTGAGGTAACATCCAGTGTGGCAGGAAAATTTCCCTGTGAAACTTCGTAGGTTGCATAGGCCAGTTTTTCAATAGGCTTACTTATGCTGCGGGCCAGGAAGTAGCCTATGATCAATGCGACAACCACACCCACGAGGGCGATACTGAAGAAGAGAAGGACAACCTGATTGCGCATATCAAGAAAGGGTTGTTCCAGTATACCCACATAGAGAATACCAAGAACACTTCCTGTAACACTCCTGATAGGTTCATAGGCAGTAATATAGTCTGCATTCACCACATAAGCACGACCAATGAAAGGCTCTCCATTTTCTAAAACTTTTTTATAGACATCTTCAGCAACCCGCGTTCCGATGGCCCGCAATCCCTTAGCATTTCTCACATTAGTTGAAACCCTGAGATCCCACTGAAAGATGGTTGCCGTCCCGATTTCTTTCCCCTGGTAAGTTTCATTTTTAAACATAATATCTTTTACCCGGTCGACAACCTCATAGTTTCTATTGAGCAGTATCCCGCCATAAAGCACTCCCAGCAATTCCTCATTGCTGTCAAAGACAGGAACAGCCGCTTTAATAACCATACCATCTGTTTCACGATCCCGGGCACGTGGCGCGGTCCGGGGGGTCTTTACAAAGATCATAAATGCCTGTTCCGCCAGGCCTTCCCCTTCCTTGTTCAAAGTCTCCTGGGGAAGAATCTGCGTGCCCGCAATGGACTCTCCACCAAGGGCCCTTGATACCAGCGCATCATTTGATTGATCGTCTCCAAAGTAATAGGGGTACCGGGTCCTGACCACTACGAAACCCCGTGCATCGGTAAGAGAGAGAAAATCAAGATTGTTATCAAACCGCACCTTCTCTAGCAACGTTCTTAATGAAGGAGCATTTTTCTTGCTAAGCTCGGCTACGAGGATGTCCCGTTTTGCGGTTAGCTGTACAAGAAATGAGAGTATTTCAATCCTCTGGTCATATACCATCCACGCAGAGTTAATGTCCATTTTTACCCGTTGTTGGGCACGCTCTAAGACTGTTTTGCCATAGAGTACAATACCCAGGGTGAGGGCAACAGAACCACCCACAATCACAACAATCAGAAAAGAAAAAATAATTTTTCTTTGAAGTGTGTGATGGAGTTTCATCACATTCTTCCTCGCTGGGTAGCACCTGTGAGGAACATGTTCTGTACCAGGACACCATTAGTGAGCATATGCAGTGCGCGGCTGATCTTCATGTCTTGCCTTACATTCCTCACGTCATGCCTTTTTTATGCTGACCGGGGTCAAGGGGTTATCCGTATCCGTAAGGACATTAACTTTCAGCTGATCAAAATGGTACGAGACAATAACCCTTCCCGGCGGGGTTCTCTCGGTAATTTTTGACGGTAGGGTAATTGCTCCCTTTGAAGAAGTAATGGTAATCATTTCACCTGATTCTATATGTAACCGTTTAGCATCTTCGACATTCAGCTCCGCGCTTCTGTCTTGACTGAGCTCATCCAGGGTTTGAGACCAGAGAGAGAAGGAGCCTGAATGGCACAGGGATTGAACAGGAACAAGTATGCAGGGAAATTCACTGCTGCTCTTGGCTTCAGAGAGGCGATCTTCAACTGGTTGGAACCTGGCATTCCCTGCCGGAAACCCGTCCTCATAGAGGTACTTACTGCCGGGATCATCTGCTGATGTGCAAGGCCACTGCAGCCCTTTTTCACCGAGTCGTCCATAGGTAATACCAGCGTAGTGAGGAACAAGCTGGTTTATTTCTTCCATAACCTGCGCCGGTGAGGCATAGTTCATTGGGTATCCCAGGGCGTTGGATAAGGCCTGTATAATATCAAGATCACTGCGTGCCAACCCCTGGGGATCAAGGGTCTGGCAGAAACGCTGCACCCTTCGCTCGATGCTGGTAAAGGTTCCTTCTTTTTCACTAAAGCTCACCACCGGCAGAACCACATGTGGCCTGCTTGGCGGTTTCAGAGAGAAAGAGATCCTGAACCACCAGAAAGTCAACCTGCTCCAGTGCCTGCATGGTCTGATTGCGGTCAGGGTAGGTGGTGACAGGATTTTCCCCCACAATATAGAGCGCCTTCACTTTTTTGTTCCCTGCACTCTTCAGAATGGTCAGGGCATCCTGTCCGGGCTCAGCTGAGAGTTGTACCATCCAAGTCAGGGCGCATTTTTTTCTCGCATCATCATCTCCTACCTCCTGGAAACCGGGCAGGTAGTCAGGCATTACACCCATATCAAGTACACCCTGGGAGTTATTCTTCTCACCCATGATGCTGACCCCTGTTGATTCCCTTCCTATATTTCCGGTAAGGAGGGCCAGGTTGGCAGCGGCCCGGGCGAGACCGGATTCATCACTTCGTGAGCTGAGCCCTGAAGCAATGAGGATAGAAGCCCGATCTCCCTGTGCATACATCCGTGCGGCACGGGTAATCAGATCGCTTGTTACTCCGGTTATTTGTTCGACTGTGGTAAGATCGTAGCGTGCAACACTGTCCCGCAGTGCTTCAAATCCCACAGTTCGGGTGGAAATAAATTCTTTATCTTCTAGCCCTTCTTCCAGAATAATCCGTATGATCCCATTTAAGAGTGCTACTTCCGTTCCCGGCCGGTACAGGAGAGAAATCTTCGCCTTGTCATCAAGCCAGGTTCCAATACTGTTAGCGGTAATCAGTTGTGCCTTGTTCCGGCTGAGGGCCTTTATGACCTCAATCTTTACCAGGGGATGGGTTTCCCTCAAATCACTTCTCAGTGCCAAAATGACGTCAGCATTTCCAATCTCATCAATGGAATTGGTCATAGCAGGGTACCCCAGGGAATCTTTTAAGGCAAGTAAGCCTTCATAACTAAACCTCCCCGAGTTATCCACGTTATTGGTTCCGATGGCTGCCCTCATAAATTTTTGCAAGAGATACCCTTCTTCATTGGTGAGACGTGCAGATCCAATGGCAGCAAGGGCATCAGGACCATGCTCCTCCTTTATTCGTTTAAATTGAGCGGTAATCTCCTTTAAGGCTTCATCCCAGGTGCACTCCACCAGTTTTCCGTCTTTTCTGATCAAAGGTGAGCTCAATCGATCTTCACTGTGAATATACTCCCATCCATACCTGCCTTTTACACACAAATTTCCCTCATTAGCACCTGTCTCGTATTCAGATATAACGGTCCTTAGCTGATCATTTTTTACCCCTAAAAGAAGCGCACAGCCACAGCCGCAATAGGCACACACGGACTTTACTTTTTTCAGCTCCCAGTGACGTGCCTTATGTTTGATCAGGGTAGTAGTCAGGGCTCCTACCGGACAGGTGGACACGCACTGGCCGCAAAACTCACAATTGAGATCACGATCAAAATCAGTGCCTATTTTAGTCATAAATCCACGACCGATGAAGTCTATCTCTTTAACCCCCTGTATCTCCTCGCACATTCTGACACAGCGACCACAGAGGATGCACCTGTCTCTCTCTTTTACCGCCATTGAACCAATCAAGAGCTTCTCTTTAAACGGTGCAGCCTGTCTCGGTCCACCCACCTGGCGCAGCGGATTTTCTGCAACACCATACTCGTACACCAGGTCCTGTAGAGCGCATGCTCCCGCTTGATCGCAGGTTGGACACTCCAACGGATGGTGAAGCAACATGAGCTGTAGTTGTGTTTTCCGGGACTCAATAACCTCCGGAGAGGCTGTCAGTATCTCCATGCCATCCCTTACAGGGTTAAAACAGGATGGCATTAATTTCCCCCGTTTCCCTTTCACCTGAACCACACAAATACGGCAGGAACCAAAGGGAACCAGCCTTTTGTCATGACAGAGGGTAGGGATTGTAATACCCACTTTCTCCGCCGCATCCAATATGGTGGTTCCTTCCGGGACTGTTGCTTCTACACCATCAATAGTTAGGGTCACCATTCTTGCCATAATTTCTCCACCTCTCTCGTTGGGGTTTCTGTTGGGTGAAAAACAATGAACGTACTCACAAAATAGTTTCGCCCATTATTGCACGAACCATGTCGCTAAGATCTTGCTCATTTGCAGCATATGCATCAGCGTGGACCTCATCACGAACAGCCTCTTCAACTTCTGGCCCATAGAGAATAATGCGGGCCATTGATCGCAGATCCTTATCTCGTATTATTTCTATCAATTCCTTTATGTAATCGATATTGCCCTGACAGATAAGAATAATCACCTGGGGAGAGAATTTCTGCATCTGTTGAATAAAGAGTGCAGGTTTTACATTATTCCCCATGTGAAGCACTTCATACCCCTCTGCAAGCAATTGAGAGAAGAGGTCACACCGTTTAGCCTTTTCCTCATCGTTTTTAAAAACACCACTTAAAATTCTCCCCTGCATAGGTGTTAAACTGTCTCTACAGGGGATGGGAACTTCTTTCATGTATATCTCCACTCACTACTATGGGCATTCATTAGTTAACTATAGGTATGACTGGATCATTTTGAACAGAGCGAACGGCAAGGGTGCATGCCGGTTATCCGAGAAACTCTCTGAGCTCATCTATACAGCCCATTTTCCGGAGTTTGTGCAGTGCAGAATTTTCTATCTGTCTGATGCGCTCTCTACTGAGATTAAACATATGGCCAATCTCTTGTAAGGAATGTTCATACTGTGCGCCGTTAATACCGAATCGAAGTTTTAAGACCTCACTTTCACGGGAAGGGAGCTGAGAGAGAACAGTGTCAACTTTATCTTGAAGATCTGACTGTACGATCATGCCTGAAAATGAGCCGTTTTGACTGGAACCAATATTTCCCTGGGTGTTAGTCTGATGGTATTCTTCCAGGGTTTGGACATTTTTAAAGGCATGGGTCATCTCAAGCAGGCAATCCATGCTCACCTTCATAGTGCCTGCCAATTCTTTCAAAGTAGGTTCTCTTCCCTTTTCCTGGTGTAGTTTCTCCGATACAGCGTGGTAGTTGTTCAGCCGGTCAAAGAGATACACGGGAATTCTCATGGTTCTCGACTGATTATAAATAGCTCTTATTATTGACTGTTTAACCCACCACATGGCATAGGAAGTAAAACGGTTTCCCCTGCGATAATCAAAGGTGTCAACCGCTCGCATCAATCCCTGATTCCCCTCCTGAACCAGGTCAAGAAAATCAACTCCCCGGTGACGATATCGTTTTGCCATATGGATGGATAAGGGTAAATGAGAACGGATTAATTCCTCTTTATTTTTCTTAACCTCGAGTAAGCACTCCCTGATAGTAACTAAAATGTTTTCCAGGGTGTCTTTTGTTTTTATCCACTCATTTTTGTTCTTCTTGTGTGCTACCAGCTGCTCTTCAACTCTCCGGATGATATTCCCTATCTTATTACTGCTAAGCCTCATTTGGGATATGCACTTTGATATTTCAAAATCACCACTTTCCTCTACTTTTTTCAAGGAATCGAGATCAGATTGTGCGGTACCGTTTCTCAGCACAGATTCTAACCGATCAAGTTCCTTTCGTAAAGCAGTAACCTTCTCAAACTGAAGAACAATTCCATCAAGATCGTACTTTTTACCCTGTTCCGTCAGGTGATAGGAAAAGGGAAGTCTGTTATTCAAGTTTGAGGTAACAACCAAAAGGTCTTCCTTCGGGTCAAGTGAAGCACCAATTATTTCACACCAAGAGGTTGACAATTTCTCGATAGTTTTTTCCTGTCCCTTAATTTTCATGCAAAGGGACCTCTCTTCTTCTACGGATAACTGAGACAAGGCTCTTAACTGCTCAATATAGACAGCTACAATATCACCTCCCCCACTTTCAGGGGCAAGAGTTTGTTCATCCTGTTCTTCTGTAGTCTCACTTGACTTTGTCGTGCCCTCTTCAAGGCAGAAAGGTAACTGCTCTTTAACCATTTCTTTTACTATGAGGTCATCGAGGGATTCCGCACTATCCATGTAATCTCCTTGTGGTGAATGCATTTACGAGGTTGAAGATACGGTAATAACATACCTGATCTTAGCAAAGGGCAGTTTAGTGAGTACCCGGGGGAGATAATCAGATGAATATTTGGCAATGCTGGACATAAAGTTGGAAAAATCAACCATAATTATTATCCACGTCTACTACTGTTTTTTGAGTAAACTCATGGATACAATTAATCACGTTAAAAAATAGTTATTAAAAATAAGATAGTTGACTTAGATGAGCCTTTGCCCTGCATGGTGTGGTCAAAAACTCCCATCTTATGCTGTTATTGGAAGATTATTTTGTATTACCTGTAATGGAGCAATTTCCATACCACGGTCAAAAAAACATTTAAGTGTTTATAATATATGGATAATTTAATAAGCTAGGGGGCAGGGGGCAGGGCAAATTGAGCTTGCTATTAATCATGGTGATTAATATTCATCTTTTATGGTGATACCCAGGGGACGTTCTTGAAATATTTACTTACGAGATGGTGAGTTTTTCGTCCAGGCTGTTAGCGAACAACAGAATGCACGGTGCAAAAGGAAAATGAGTAATTTCGGAGATCGGATGGCAGATTTCCTCAGATATTCGAAGATAAAGTCTATTATATTTAGCAGGTAGGTTTTCTCATGCATCCTGTATCATGTTGGGATATTTCCATGGTCAAATATTATTATAGGAGCATTTGATAAATAGCTTCTTAGATTAGATGTTTTTTCCAGGGGAATAACAGAGAAGGTACTAACGGAATGGAGAAATGTTGAAAAAATGCAGAATAAATTTTTATGACTGGTGGGGAACATGTTTGCTGTATCTTTAGCAAGTGGGAATGTCCCCAACTTCATGGAAATGTAAGGTTATCAAGATAGAGAGGAGATATTTAAGGCATGGGTAAATTTCGCGACTCACTGGAGCTTATCAAAAAAATCCGTAACATCTTCTTCTGAAATAAACCATCTCCCCATTGCCTTTTGTCCTCTTATCTTACCCTGTTTCAGATAATTTCTGATCGTAACCGTAGTTACATTGAGCTTTTCAGATAACTCTAAGGACTGTATAAAGGGTACGACCGCTCACTGTAATTGCCATAACTTTATCACCCTTTCTATGGTAAACATACTCTATCTTTTAGTTATAAATATAAGAACATATTTCCAAAATAATTGCAAATCTGATCAATATAGTATTTGATTTCAGCATGTTACCATCTTTCGCTTTTGTCACTTTTTCAACCACAGGAAATACCAAAAGAGATCGGTGCCCTAACCAGGTTACTTGAATGCAAACAATACAAAACTCTCTCCCTATAGGGCCTGCCCCCCCTGGCCGACACGAGCGTCAGCCCGGGCAGGCGGCCAACGGTTAGGGGAGAGAGTAAAAGGTATCAACAATTATCATAACTCGTGGTGTCCGGAAGGGCGTTACAGGGAAGGCAGGAATGTGGATCTCGTCTCTCTTTATCAGGCTCGTCCTGAGCTACTCCTCCAGAAAGGCCCTCAGCTTTTCACTTCTGCTGGAATGTCTCATTTTCTGGAGTGCCTTGGCTTCGATCTGTCTAACCCGCTCTCGTGTCACATCAAAGTCCTGCCCTACTTCCTCAAGGGTTGAGTCAGCCTTTTCTCCTATGCCGAATCTCATCCTCAATACTTTCTCTTCTTTGGATGACAAAGTGGATAATAACTGCTCCGTTTGCTGACGCAAGCAATTATCTAAGGCTGCCTTGCCGGGAGTAGTATTTTTCTTGTCTTCAAGAAAGTCCTTTAAGGAACTATTATCCTCTCCTCCTACAGGAGTCTCCAGGGATATGGGACTTTTAGCAATTCTCAGGACCTTGAGCACCTTGTCCATAGAAAACTCGATCTTTTGAGCAATCTCTTCCGGGGTTGGTTCTCTTCCCACTTCCTGAACCAGGTGACGTGAGGTCCTGATCAGCTTGTTGATGGTCTCAATCATGTGAACCGGTATCCGTATGGTTCTTGCCTGATCTGCTATTGCCCTGGTAATTGCCTGCCTGATCCACCAGGTGGCATAGGTGCTGAATTTATAACCACGCTGGTATTCAAACTTTTCTACTGCTTTCATGAGTCCGATATTGCCTTCCTGTATCAAGTCCAGAAACTGTAATCCCCGGTTATTATACTTCTTGGCCAGGCTTACCACCAGTCGCAAGTTGGCCTTTACCAGTTCATCCTTCGCAACCAGGGTCTTTATTTCCCCCTCCTCTATGGACTTAACAGCCCTCTTTAATGATTGAACGTCAAAGGTTGCCTCAGCCTCAATGCGTTTGATTTTCTTCAGGGCATGTCTTATGATTTCATCGTAACTCAACAGCTCCTTTTTGGCAACGCCAGTCTGCTTCATAACCTTACTCTGGCCTGATCGTCCCCGCTTTACCTGGCGAAAAAGCTTTTTGAGTTCCTCGAAGGGAATACCTACCTTTTCTACACAGCTGATTATTTCTCTTTCTGC
This sequence comes from uncultured delta proteobacterium, assembly GCA_963752035.1. Lineage (GTDB taxonomy): Bacteria > Desulfobacterota > WTBG01 > WTBG01 > WTBG01 > CAVVWZ01. The sequence continues at coordinate 20,477 of CAVVWZ010000013.1, forward strand.
ATGCTCTACACGTTCAAGCGCCCGTTTTAACTTATGTGCAATGTGTCCGACCTGTACCTTGTTGAGATTCATCTCCCGGATGAGTGAAGCTATCTTTTCCTTTTTTTGATCAACCTTCCTGCTGAGTTCTCTGTGCTTAACTTCACTAATGTTCTTCTGAGCAAGGCCGCTTTGTAATTCAGTAAGTTTCCTTTGATGACGTTCGATCCTCCCGATGAGGGACAAGACCTTCTTAAGATAATGCCCTTCATCTATGTCCGTTTCTTCATCATCTATATCTGCAATAACCTCCCGCACTGATATCTTGTCCGCCATGAGTTTTTCACCAAGAGCGATTACCTCTCGGACAATGATCGGCGCATTTAAAACAACCTGCGCAATCTCCTTTTCACCCTCTTCTATGCGTTTTACAATTTCTATTTCCTGATGGCGGTCGAGCAGGGAAATGGAATTTATCTCCTGCATATAGCTGCTCAAGGGATCGTTGTGAGATTCAAGACTTGCGGCATCTTCTCCGTCCTCCAGTATATCATCAAAGTGTTCCGGAACATTCGCTGCTTCATACCCGGAATGAGGTTTAGGTTTTTCTTTATGAGCAATTTCTAAATCCAATCCACTCAGGGAAAAAAATATCTGTTCTAGCGAATGATCACCCGGGGCAGCCAGGTCCCCGGTAGAT
>CAVVWZ010000014.1:0-29962 GCA_963752035.1 uncultured delta proteobacterium
CCCACCAGTGAAGACATTGAGGAAGAAATTATAGTATTGGCTAGCCCCTGCCTTAAAAAGGTTATCAATGCAACAGGAGTTATTCTGCATACCAATCTGGGACGGTCACTACTTCCACGTGAGGTGCTGAACCACCTCACAACCATAGCGGACTCTTACTCAAATCTGGAATATGATGTAGAAGAGGGCAAGAGAGGCTCCCGCTATTCACATGTTGAGAAACTTCTCTGTGATATAACCGGTGCAGAAGCTGCCTTTGTTGTAAACAATAATGCTGCAGCAGTTGTTTTAGCCTTGAATACTTTAGCCCAGGGCAGGGAAACAATTGTTTCACGGGGCGAGCTTATTGAAATTGGAGGGTCTTTTCGTATCCCGGACATATTGAAGCGAAGTGGATCCCTGATGGTGGAAGTTGGAACGACTAATAAGACACACCTTCGAGACTATGCAACTGCTATCACAGATGAAACCGCAGTCCTTCTGAAGGTTCACACCAGTAACTACCGGATTGTAGGGTTTACCACTGAAGTAGATCTAACTGAATTGGTTGACCTGGGAAGACATCAGGGCATACCTGTAGTAAATGATCTTGGAAGCGGAAGCCTGATTGATTTTTCTCCCTATGGCCTTGACCATGAACCCACAGTTCAAGAAGTTGTTAAAACAGGTGTTGATGTGGTCACCTTTAGTGGGGATAAACTCCTCGGTGGTCCCCAGGCAGGTATAATTGTCGGCAAACGTTCTGCCCTTCAACCCTTAATAAAAAACCCCTTGAATAGAGCTTTGAGAATTGATAAGTTAACACTTGCAGCTTTGGAGTCAACCCTGCGTTTATACCTTGATCCGGATTCAGCAATTCGGAAGGTTCCAACTTTGAGAATGATCACAATGACCAAAGAGGAACTTGTAACCAGAACAACGGGGTTCAGAGAGAAATTGCTCCATAAAATACCTGATAATTGTGACGGTCCATGTGATGGATGATGTATCCCAGGTTGGAGGCGGGGCACTTCCAGCACAGCATTTGCCGACAACAGTTATCGCACTTCAATCGAAAACAGTTCCCGTTCATGAACTTGAAAAGAGACTTCGAGACCATAAACCACCGGTTATTACACGGATACATAAGGACCAGCTGCGTATTGATTTGAGGACAGTGAATGAAGAGGATGAAGTGGAGCTGGAAGGTGCACTATGTAAGGTTTTGCAAACCAGCAACTGAAGTGTAGTTTTCTCCTTGATAGAAATAATGGCGTTAGCAGGGTAATCGATGGCTACAATGCAATTAACAGGTACCTCAGGAGATAAAATCATGGTAAACTCAAGCGTGCTTGTGCTTAACCGCTCTTTTTTTCCTGTTAATCTGACAACAGTAAAACACGCATTTTGTATGCTCTATAGTGGTGCCGCCAAGGCCGTTGACTCTCAGTATCAGACATTCGATTACGAGAGCTGGTCACAGGTCGCCATTGAACAGAGGGATGAAGCAATCGGCCTGGTAAACAAACTGATCAAAATTCCCCGGGTAATAATGCTTGTTGCATATGACCGGATTCCAAAAACCCAGGTACGATTCACCCGGGCTAATATCTTTGCCCGGGACAACAATACCTGCCAGTACTGTAGAAAAACATTTCCCAAGAATGAGTTGAGTATCGATCACGTAATTCCACGTTCCTATGGGGGTAAGAGCACATGGGAAAATGTAGTATGTTCTTGCTTTACCTGTAATCGGACAAAAGGAGGCCGCACGCCAAAGCAGGCACATATGAAATTAAGTGTTCAACCCCGCAAACCCCGGTGGACCCCCCTTAACAGAGTTTCCCTCAACGGGATTAAAAGACAAGAGTGGGTCCCCTTCTTGAATGTCATAGATGTTTCTTACTGGAACACTGAACTTACGGCATAAATCTACCTAGTGCTCCCTTATGAAACGGTTCAACTATCTTGTCGATTCCCCTGATGTACAAAAGAGACTGGACGTTTATCTTGCTGAGAAAAACAGTTCCCTCTCGCGTTCCCACATCAAAAAGTTAATCGATTCCGGTTCTGTTACCGTAAACAGTCATGCAGTAAAAGTATCCTGCCGTCTCAGGGAGGGTGATGTCATCGATGTACTTTTGGACCCCCCCCGGGAACTTCAAGTCGAAGCTCAAGATCTTCCTTTGGATATACTCTATGAGGACGATTTCATCATCGTTGTTAATAAACCTGCAGGAATGGTTGTACACCCTGCCGCAGGAAATTATTCTGGAACCCTTGTTAATGCTCTCCTCTACCACTGCTCTTTTATCCAGGGAGTAGGCGGGGTTTTAAGGCCTGGTATAGTGCACCGTTTGGACAAGGGTACTTCGGGTGTTCTAGTTGTTGCAAAAAACGATTCTGCTCACCTCAATTTATCCCGTCAGTTCAAAAATCGCACGGTAAAGAAATCCTATACTGCATTGGTTTTTGGCCACCTTAATGAGGATGAAGGACAGATTGAACTGGAGATTGGGAGACACAGACAGGACAGAAAAAAAATGTCCACCCACACCACACGTGGAAGGTCTGCCTGCACACGGTGGGTAGTGAAGCGCCGATATACCAGTTTTAGTTTGCTGGATGTATCAATTAAAACAGGAAGGACCCACCAAATTCGCGTTCACCTGTCTTCCCTGCAGCATCCCATAGTCGGGGATAGTGTTTACGGTAATAAAAAGAGGCTGTCCCAGATACCACACCAGGCAATAAGAGCACGATGCAGTGCACTGAAGCGGCCTTTTCTACACGCCCGTCGATTAGGCTTTAACCATCCTTCAACCGATGTGTACCATGAGTTTGAAGCACCTTTACCCGCCGAATTACTGGACATCTTAACCATGATAAAAAGGGAAGAATGTTGCTCGTAGGACTAACCGGTGGTATTGCCTCTGGTAAAACTGTTGTTTCCAATAATTTACGTGATCTTGGGGCTCATGTTATCGATGCCGATGATATCAGCAGAGCTGTCATGGTTCCCCGGACTAAATGCTGGAAGAAGCTTGTTGAAAACTTTGGAGATACAATTCTCAAAAAAGATTCCTCCATTGACAGAAAAATTCTGGCATCTCTTGTTTTTGATGATCCCCAAAAGAGAAAATGTCTTAATGACATAGTACATCCTGAAATTACAAAAAGGATTAACCAGAAAGTGGCTCTGATCAACGCTGAACACCCTGATGCAATTGTTATTATCGAAGCTGCACTCCTGGTTGAAACGGGAGCTTATAAAAAGTATGAAAAGCTGATTGTTGTTTACGCTAAGGAAGATTTGCAGGAAGAGAGGATTATTAACCGTGATGGAATAACCAGAGGCGAAGCACGAAAACGCATTGATGCACAATGGCCGATGGCTAAAAAAATGAAGGTTGCCGATTATCTTATCAAAAATGAAGGTTCTCTGGAACTGCTCTGCAGGGACACCGAGAGGGTTTTTGCTAGATTGCGCTCCCTCTCTGATCTAAAGAACCTGCAGAAGGGAGATTCCGATAAAATCAAAGAAAAACACACAAAAAATACTTGACAGGTATAAGCAGTATGATATAGTTATCCTATATTCTCACAAAAGAACCTCCCGACGAAAATTTCCTAACACAATGAGGTTTAAGTATCATCTCTAATACCACCCTGGGATAAATTCCATATTAAATACACTTTATGTTGAACAGTTAAAAATTAATAGCAAATGATGATGAAGGCTTGTGTTCATTAATCCTGCCCAACGTCTATCTTCACCTTAACAATTACCAGTTATCCCCAATGTTCTTCCGCTATTTTTATATAAATGATACTCGTTAGCTATTCCAATAGACTCCCACGTGTTGGATTATTTGTAATCCAGGTCTATTCAAAATAATGGTCTGTACCGAAAATATTTAAAAAGGAGACAACCTGATGAACTTGAAAGAATTGAAGGAGAAAAGAATCAACGAATTAATTACCATGGCCCATTCACTTAGTGTCGAGGGTGCCAGTGGTATGAGAAAACAGGAATTGATTTTTGCACTTCTTCAAACAGAAATAGAAAAAAACGGTCAGATCTATGGTGAAGGAGTTTTAGAAATACTGCCTGATGGGTTTGGTTTTTTACGGGCACCAGATTACAATTACCTTCCTGGTCCTGACGACATTTATATTTCACCATCTCAAATCAGACGATTTAACCTGCGAACGGGTGATACGGTAGCGGGGCAGATTCGACCCCCAAAAGAATCAGAAAGATATTTTGCCCTTCTTAAGGTTGAAACAGTAAACTTCGAGGACCCTGAAGAAGCTCAAGGAAAAATACTTTTTGACAATTTAACCCCCCTTTATCCCGAAGAAAAATTCAAATTGGAAACGGTTGCTGATAATTTATCCACACGTATCATGGATCTCTTAACTCCAATAGGAAAAGGTCAGAGAGGATTGATCGTTTCACCTCCCCGTGCAGGAAAAACAATACTTCTCCAGGACCTGGCTAACAGCATAACTAAAAACCATGAAGAGGTAACCCTCATTGTTCTCTTAATTGATGAACGCCCCGAGGAAGTTACTGATATGCAGAGATCCGTAAACGGTGAGGTTATCAGTTCAACCTTTGATGAACCTGCTCAACGCCACGTTCAGGTAGCTGAGATGGTTATTGAGAAAGCTAAAAGGCTTGTTGAACACAAAAAAGATGTAGTCATTTTACTTGACAGCATTACCCGACTTGCTCGGGCATATAACACTGTGGTTCCTCCCAGTGGCAAGGTTCTGTCTGGAGGAGTTGATTCCAATGCACTCCATAGACCAAAACGCTTTTTTGGGGCAGCCAGAAATATGGAGGATGGTGGAAGCTTGACCATTGTTGCAACCGCACTTATTGATACCGGCAGTAGAATGGATGAAGTGATTTTTGAAGAGTTCAAAGGAACCGGTAACATGGAGCTCTATCTTGACAGAAAGTTGAGCGATAGAAGGATCTTTCCGGCACTTGATTTTAATCGTTCAGGGACAAGAAAGGAAGAACTGCTCATAGACTCGGATGATCTCAATCGTATCTGGATACTGCGTAAAGTATTGCAACCGTTGAGCACTATTGATGCAATGGAATTTCTTGTTGAGAAAATTAAAGACACGAAGAACAATACTGAATTTCTGGCATCCATGAGCAAGTAATCAGAAATAGAAACCACAGAGGACACAGAGTTTCCTACTGTGAAGATGTTTTATCAATAAATATTTTTTAAAAGGAGTACGAAATGAAAAAGGATATTCACCCTGCATATGATGCTTCAGTTGTTAAATGTGCATGTGGCAATAGTTTTGAGACACGCTCCACCAAGAAAGAGATACATGTTGAAGTGTGCTCCAAGTGCCACGGTTTTTTTACCGGGAAACAAAAGCTTGTAGACTCAGCTGGAAGGGTTGAAAAATTCCAGAGAAGATACGGAAGAAAGGTCGACAAACCACAGTAAAATTCCAGAACCGCCTATTTTCTGATAAACCTTCTTGCAGTGAGAATGAGTATGTTTCAAAAGCTTGAATCAGTCGAAACACGATGCACCCAGTTGGATGAGCTGTTGAGTGATACAGAAGTAATAAATGATCAGCAACGTTTCCAGCTCTATGCAAAAGAACGATCTTCTCTTTCTGAGTTACTTGAAACTTATCAGCGCTACAAAAAGGTCTGTAATGAGCTTGAGGAAAGTGAACAGCTGGCACTCGACCCTGATGAAGAATTGAAAGCCCTGGCAAAGGCCGAGGCACAGGAGTTGAAGGCAGAAAAGATTCAATTGGAAGAAAAACTCAAGCTGCTGCTTTTGCCCAAAGATCCCAGGGACGAAAAAAATATCCTCATAGAAATCCGGGCCGGTACCGGTGGTGAAGAAGCTGCTATTTTTGCCGCAGATTTATACAGGATGTATGCAAAATATGCCGAAAAAGAGAAGTGGCATGTAGACATTATGAGTCAGAGCATTACCGGCCTGGGTGGATTCAAGGAGATTATTGTTTCAATTGAGGGCTTAAATGTTTTCAGCCGTTTAAAGTATGAGAGTGGTGTTCACAGGGTTCAGCGTGTGCCTGAGACCGAATCGCAGGGTAGAATTCACACCTCTGCGGTGACCGTTGCAGTTCTACCCGAGGCAGAGGATATTGAACTTCAAATTGACCCCAACGATCTTAAAATTGATGTATTCAGGTCTTCAGGCCCTGGCGGACAGCACGTAAATAAAACTGATTCCGCCGTGAGAATGACACATATACCGAGCGGCCTGGTAGTAAGCTGTCAGGATGAAAAATCACAATTCAAGAATAAGGCTAAAGCCCTGAAAATACTACGGGCACGGCTGTATGATAAAGCTGTAAAGGAGCAGCAGTCTGAGATTTCCCAGGACAGAAAAGGCCAGGTGGGCAGTGGGGACAGGAGTGAACGTATAAGGACTTATAACTATCCACAAGGAAGAGTTACCGATCATCGCATAGGACTCACTATCCACAACCTTGAGAATGTTTTGGAAGGGGCCCTGGATGAATTTATTGATCAACTGACAACCCATTATCAGACCGAATCCCTGCAACAGACCGATAACCTTCCGGCATGAACGTTCTGCTTTCTTCACTGTAATCCATTTATCCCCCACAGTCTAACACACATTCATTCAGTTTCTTAATCACATACTATCCGTAACCTGTTAGAAAATGCTGGTAGCACCTACTATACTGGAGTAACCCTGTGGATAGAAACAAGACTTCGATTGTACAGGCGCTTCAATGGGCAACACGTACCATTCAACAGAAAGGTATTGGAAATCCCAGACTTGATGCTGAAGTTTTACTGACCTATTGTACCAACAGAACGCGGGAAGATTTATATGCTAACTCTTCTCTTTACCTGGCTGATAAGGAGTGGGAGAAGTATATAAGATGCATAGAGAGGAGATCACAAAGGGAACCGGTAGCATATATAACCGGCCAAAAAGAATTTAGACGGCTAACCTTTGGGATTACCCGTGATGTTTTGATTCCCCGTCCTGAAACAGAAACCCTGTTTGAAGACCTTCTGGAAAAATGTACACTCTTGAAACGGGATAAAGCCCACCTCAAAATATTAGAACTGGGGACAGGAAGTGGCATTATTGCTATAAGCCTGGCCCAGGAAATCACCAACGCCACTATCGTGGCTACCGATATCACCTTTGAAATAATTTCCCTTGCCAGAGAAAATGCGCGGATTCATGGATTTGATCATGCAATCAATTTTTTTGTGGGTGATTGCGCGCATGCACTAAAGAGTGGAAATAGTGAACACTGTTTTGACTGTATTGTCTTCAATCCTCCCTATTTATCAGATACAGAATGGCAACATGGTCCAGCCTGAGATACGAAACTATGAACCCTGTGATGCACTCTGTGGCGGTTCTGATGGACTGGATTTTTATCGTAATCTGATCCCCGCTGTAGATGGCCTGCTTTGTGATGGAGGTTATGTATTGCTTGAAATCGGTGCTGGACAGGCCGTTTCAGTGACTGACATGATACAGCAAACCAGGGTCTATTCTGATATCAGTGTGCTCAAGGATCTTGCCGGTTTGGACAGAGTGGTTTCCGCCCGGAAAGAGGCCACTATCTAAATCCATTAAATTTTTGCCTTTGCCGGAGTAATCTGCTAGGATAATACACTGTTATGCACCAGTTTTACCTTCACTAAATCAAACAGATAGGGACAATTATCCCAATGAAAAAATTAGTTATACAGGGCGGTAATACCCTTGAGGGGTCGGTTAAGATCAGCGGTGCTAAAAATGCTGCCCTCCCTTTGATGGCAGCCGCCCTCTTAACGGAAGGTTCCACGACCTACTCCCGCATTCCTCAGCTGAGAGATATTGAGACAATTATAAGGCTTTTGGGCGAGCTTGGCGTCAGGGTGAGCGGGAAAGACGTCCTGCACATTGATGCCTTCACTATAGACTCCCATGAAGCTCCCTACCATTTGGTTAAGACCATGAGAGCTTCCATTTTAGTTCTGGGGCCTTTGCTGGCACGTATAGGCAAAGCGAGAGTCTCTCTTCCAGGGGGTTGTGCCATCGGCTCACGTCCGGTAGATCTTCACCTTAAGGCGCTGGCCGCTATGGGAGTTACTATAACACTTTCGGGGGGATATATACTGGCAGAATGTTCAAGGCTTAAAGGTGCACGTATCTACTTTGATGTTTCCACGGTGACGGGGACCGAAAATATTTTGATGGCTGCCGCGCTTGCTGAGGGTACTACTGTTTTGGAAAATGCTGCCAAAGAGCCGGAAGTTGAGGAATTGGCAGCTGTCTTAAACAAGATGGGTGCACATATTGAGGGTGCAGGCACAGATGTTATTACCATAGAAGGTGTAAAGACCCTCAATCCAGTGGAGCATGCTATAATGCCGGATCGGATAGAGGTGGGAACCTATATGATCGCAGCAGGCATTACAAATAGTACTATAACCCTAGTAGATTGCACCCTCAATCATTTACATGCACTTGTAGAGAAACTTGAGGAAATTGGCCTTAGTATTGTTGTCAGCAACGGTTCAATCAGGGTTAGTAGAAATGGACCACTGAAAAGTACTGACATAAAGACATTACCCTATCCGGGCTTTCCCACAGATATGCAGGCACAGATAATGGCGCTTCTCTGTATGGCTGAAGGAACCAGCATTATTTCTGAAACTATTTTTGAAGACCGTTTTATGCACGTGGGAGAGCTCAAGCGTCTGGGGGCAAACATACGTCTTGAGGGAAACAGTGCTGTTATTAAAGGTGTTACAGAGCTGTGCGGTGCACCGGTAATGGCAACTGATTTGAGGGCAAGTGCTTCACTGGTTATTGCCGGGTTAGCGGCCCGGGGAGTGACTGAGATAAGTCGCGTTTACCATTTAGACAGGGGTTATGAATCCATGGATGAAAAATTATCAAACATCGGTGCCGACATTAAACGGGTCGAAGAATAGGACAGTTCAGATGGATAAAATTAAAATACTGCGTACTGCAGAGCCTGGATTTGAACAGGAGTTTAAATCCCTTTTACAGCGACAAGTTGAAACAGCCAATGATGTTGAAGCACTTGTAAAGACCATTTTACGCGATGTGAAAAAGGGTGGAGATACTGCCCTCATTGAGTACACCCGTAAATACGACCAGGTCTCATTGGAGAAAAATACCCTTCTGGTGAGTGACAGTGAAGTTGCTGACGCCTATGAAACCCTGGATTCTGAGACAATTAATGATCTTACAATGGCTGCTGACAGGATTGAACTGTTCCATCAAAGGCAGTTAGAGCAACTCTCCTCTAATGATACCAGGAACACCGTGGTAAGCGAAGCTGTCCGTCCTTTACAGCGCGCAGGCATATATGTTCCCGGTGGAAAAGCAGCTTACCCCTCTTCTGTCCTGATGAGTGCCGTGCCGGCCCGTGTTGCAGGTGTTAAGGAAATAACTATGGTATCCCCACGGCTCTCAACCCACGTCCTCGCTGCAGCAAAAATAGCCGGTGTAAACCGTATTTACCGGGTGGGTGGAGCCCAGGCCATAGCTGCCCTCGCATATGGCACCGAGACCATTGACCGGGTGGATAAAATTGTAGGTCCCGGCAATATATATGTGGAAACAGCAAAGCGTCTTATGTTTGGCGTTGTCGGGCTCGACATGGTAGCGGGTCCCAGTGAGGTCTTAATATTGGCTGATGAAAGCGGAAGTCCCTCTTTTGCTGCAGCCGATTTTATCGCCCAGGCCGAACATGATGAAGATGCTTTCCCCATCATCATTACAACCAGTGAATCTTTTTTACATGAGGTTGAGAAGGAAATTCATCTGCAGGTTAATCGTGTTGATCGCAAAGATATAGTCGAAAAATCAATTCAAAAAAATGGCCTTCTGATTTTGGCCCACACCCTCGATGTAGCAATTGAGCTTAGTAACCGAGTTGCCCCTGAACATTTAGAGCTGATGGTTCAAAATGCCGACCATATGGTTGACTCAATCACCAATGCCGGAGCAGTTTTTGTTGGAAATTTTTCACCGGTTGCCGCTGGCGATTATATGGCAGGTCCAAGTCATGTCTTACCCACCGCAGGGACAGCCCGGTTTTTTTCCCCATTAGGAGTTTTCGATTTTCTTAAAAGAATGAGTGTGATTAATTTCTCCAAAGAAGAACTGCAAAAACTGTATCCCGCTGTTTCCAGGCTTGCACAATTAGAGGGCTTAGATGCACATGCCAAGGCAATGGAAGTGCGGGTACTCTCAAAAGAGTGAGCTTTTCAAAACAGCCAATTAGATTGGATCTTTGCATTAGAACACCATTGAGCTAAAAGCTTGACAATGAGCTCTAAATAGATTAAGTATTTATATACATAGGATATCCGAACCATCCTCCCTAAAGAGATAATTCCACGGGAAATGGTCGACAGGGTACAGCTTGAAAAGGCTCTACCTCCCGTATTTGGAAAGGATTTCGTAAGCTATTGAACCTTCAATCCAGCACCCAATACGGCTGCTGGATTTTTTTGATCGTACTGTACTACTTGATTTATCTACAGTTATTGGTAACAGTCTATGAATAAATTGATTGATGAGTATAAACGCCACATCAACTATTTGCGCATATCTATAACAGATAGATGTAATTTAAGATGTGCCTACTGCATGTCCCCTGAGGGTATTTCTCCTATTGATCACCAGGCTGTTTTAAGTTACGAAGAAATTGTCCGCATAGCACAGATCGCCGTGAGCGAAGGCATCACCAAGATACGAATTACAGGTGGTGAACCTTTAGTCCGGAAGGGGGCGGTAAACCTTATTGAGTGGTTATCTAAAATTGAGGGGATAACTGACCTCTCCATGACCACAAATGGTATTCTCCTCGGGGATTATGCTCAACCACTCTTTGATGCCGGACTAAAACGGGTGAACGTAAGTATGGATTCCCTCAATCCTGATTTGTTCAGAGAAATAACAAGAGGAGGCGATCTTTCACTTGTCTGGAAGGGCATTGAAAAAGCCACTGCAGTAGGTTTAAACCCTATAAAGATTAATGTAGTAGCAATCCAGGGTTTTAATGAAGGGGAGGTTGCTGATTTCGCACGGCTTACCGTCGACCATGACTACCATGTAAGGTTCATTGAATTTATGCCCGTGGGTAACGGAAACGACTGGCAAAGGGAAAAATATCTGAGCTGTTCAAGTATAAGAACCCTGATTGAGAAGAGTTTTACACTGGACCCTGTTATTTCAGGTGAACAGGTAAACAGTGGTCCAGCTGAACTGTATCGGATCAAGGGTGCCCAGGGTATGCTTGGATTCATTAACGCTGTTAGCAATCACTTTTGCGCCCGGTGTAATCGATTACGCTTAACTGCTGACGGCAAACTGAGGCCCTGTCTCTTTTCTGATGAAGAAATTGATATCAGGGATGCCTTAAGATCCCCTGCTACTGATGAAGAGGTCCGGTTATTACTACATCAGGCCCTCTTGAGTAAACCCAAAGGTCATACTATTTCAGAGCCTTCATTTAGAAAGTGTGCACGCGATATGGTTGCAATCGGAGGATAAGCGTGGAGCTGAACGGCTCGGTAGGTGACAAAAAAGTGGTTACGGTTTCCGGTTCACACAAGGGGGTAGGAAAGACATCTCTCTCCCAAATTTTACTCGCCCACCTTCCTCATTACACAGCAATTAAAATTACCATGACCGGTAAGGATACCGGAGTTTATGAGGATAGTGCCCACCTTATGGTTCCGGGAACAGATACCTATAGAATGAAACAAAGTGGTGCAGAAAAAGTATATTGGATCAGGGCAACAGATGACCATATTGTTGATTTGATGAAACAAGTCCTGGGCAGGGTAGGGGATATCAGTGGTATGCTCATTGAAGGAAATACTATTTTACGTCACCTCAAACCCACCCTTTCCTGTTTTGTTACCACAGCCACGCTGGACAGTATGAAGCCCAGCCGCATACATGCCCTTAAGAGCGCAGATATCTGTGTCCTGAATCAAAGAGATGGCTCTATTGCCCGGGATGAATTACAGTCGAAACTAGAACATATTAATCCTTCCATTGCACTTTTTTCCTTTAGCCTGTTAGAGCGGCCAGGCGCAGCAAACAACAATGAGTTTGACCGTTTTTTGAAGTTTGTGGGGGAAAGGCTTAACTGAAATGACATGAAAAGCCTTCAAAGAATTTTAGCAATTGATATTGGTGCAGGTACCCAGGATATCCTCTTGTATGACTCCCAATTGACCCCCGAGAATTGTATTAGTCTGATACTTCCAACTCCTACCAGATACTATGCAAAGGTGATTGAAGCATGCCAGCAGGATCTCTTCCTTGAGGGTGACCCCATTGGTGGCGGTGCTGTTTCCTCCCGAATAAGGAAACATATCGAAAAGGGATATCGTGTTGTTATGAGTGAAGATGCTGCCTACACGGTAAGAAATAATCTCAGTGAAGTTGAGAGCTACGGTATTGAGATTGCCCGTGATGGCAGCCCTGCCGTTACGGGAACAAGATTGAATTTTACTGAAATAAATCTACCCTTGTTAAAGGGTTTTCTCTCCCACTACGGAGAAGATCTGGAAGCTGACCTCATCGCCCTGGCAGTTCAGGACCATGGCACTCCACCCCAGGGAACCTCCAACAGGGAATTCAGATTTCAGCAGATTGAAGAGAGATTAGGAGAGGACAACAGCCCTGAAAGCTTTGTTTACACCCGGGAGGAAATACCCCCTTTTTTTAAAAGGATGCATGGAATAGCCCGGTCGGCACACAAACAGAGTAATTGTGAAGTACTCCTCATGGATACCGCATTTGCTGCTATTTTAGGGTGTATGGAAGAGTCCAGTTCAGCGCTGTTTGTCAACGTAGGGAACAGTCACACTCTGGCTGCACTCATTCATGAAAAAAAGATTCTTGGTATTCTTGAACATCATACAGGTTGCCTTACTACTGATAAACTGGATGAGCTGCTCACGAAATTTCAAAGGGGAGCAGTTTCATCAAGAGAAGTGCTGGAGGACGGAGGGCATGGTGCTGTTGTTCTCCCCGATTACAGGGTTGATAGCTGTGAAGAGATCATTGTTACGGGTCCTAACCGGGGGCTCTTAGAGAAGAGTAGTTTGAACCTCCGTTTTGCTGCACCCTATGGCAATATGATGCTGACGGGACCTTTTGGGTTGGTTAAAGGGGCACTTCTTAAAGCGGATAAAAATCAGTCAGTACCAAAACTCTGAAGGTGATGCTCCCCGCGCACCCTAGTGAAATATGCTTCGCATTTCACCGGGCAGGCAGCGCGGGACATCCCGGAAGCAAACAACCACCAGTGAAACGGGTGGCTTTGATTTACCCGTTAGGGTAAATCAAAGGAAGCACGAAAGTGCTGATGTTTTCTATTGCGATCCCGTGCCAGCAGGGGATTTTAAAGCAAAAATTAAATTTTATTATTTTTGAAATTGTGCCGAGCAAAGTGAACAATGAGCAATTAATTCCCTCCCCCAGGCACATCACAAATAACCTAAATTCCTTAATCGTTCTTTAATTGAATCTATCTCTTCTGATCGAAGCTGTCCTTCAGAATCTACAGCGGTGATCGAAGCAATATCCCTTAAAACATACACTATAAAATCATTTACTGAGCTGAATCCGGAGTCTTCAATCAGTGCCTTTAAACTGTTGTAAAGAGGGCGCGGGATCTTGATCGTGACCTTTGTATCTCTTTTCTCATCCATGATACACAAATCCTCATACAATACAGCATCTACTAACCTTATGGAGGTATTTTTTTAACCCCTCAATGCTCACTATGGCTTTCTGTAATTATTATACTGGGTATCAGCAAAAATGTCAAAAAATTTAAAAAAACTAACATTTTAGTTTGACAAATAATAAAAGAGTACGTTATATATATTAGTCCTAAATTAATACTATAACCCCTTTGCAGTTTAACTATATGAAATGCATTGCGTTTTACCCTGAAAAGTGTGATCTCTGCGGAAAGTGTGAAATTGCCTGCACTGAAAAAATAAGAAATTTTCGCCCTGATGAGGCTGCCTCGGCTCCCCACATACGTATGTTTGTTGCTCCAACCGGTCCCGTAGCTCGCATCTGTCACCACTGTGAAGAACCTCCTTGCGTTGACGCCTGCATTGGAGAGTCCCTCTACCTTGGACCAGAAGGCAATGTCTGCCAGGATGTGGACCGTTGTATTGGGTGCTTCATGTGTAATATGGTTTGTCCCCATGCAGCTGTAATGCCAACTGTTTCAATGAAGAAAGCCTTGAAGTGTACTCTTTCATGTGGGAAAGGTTCCCTGCCAGCCTGTATCTTTGCCTGTGACCGGGGTGCGCTGGTTTTCGAGGAGGATGGTCAAAAGATGGTCAAGCAAATGAGACGTAATCGCTTTAAAGAGATTGTTAAACGATGAGTAGTAATCAAAAACATCATGTCATAATTGGTAACTGTATAGCAGGGGTCACCGCAGCTGATACCCTTCGCCGTTATGGGCCAAATGATAAAATTACCATCCTGAGTGATGAGGATGTTCCTGCATACTCCCGCTGTTTAATTACCTATTACCTTGCCGGCGATGTGACCCGTAAACATCTGCTCTCCCATTCCAAAAAATGGTATACTGACAGATCGGTTGACCTGCATCTCAACACCAAGGTAACCCAGGTTGCCCCCAAGACCAAGAAAATAAAAACCTCTGGCAGAAAATCATTTTCCTATGACAAACTACTGGTAGCCACTGGTGCCAGACCTATTTTCTTCCCTGCCATCCCCTATGATCCAAATGGCATAATCGGGATGCGTACCTACCAGGATTCCTCAACCCTCTTAAAGTGGTCTGGAAAAGGTAAAAGAGCACTGGTGGTTGGGGCGGGATTTGTCGGATTAAAATCAGCCTACGGTTTAATTAAACGGGGTGTCAAAGTCCGTGTGGTTGAATTGCTCCCAACGGTCCTGGGAAGGATGGCTGATGAAGAAGCAAGTCGCCGAATTGTTCAAAAGTTTGACAATCATGAACTGGTAGATATTACCCTAAACGCATCTGTGCTCAAAGCAGAGTTTGATGGTAAACACTATCGTGCCCACCTCAGTACCGGTGAAGAACTGGTTGTGGATTTCATCGTTATGTCCGTGGGAGTGCGTCCTAATGTGGAGATGCTTGACAATACTGATGTTGAAGTTAACAGGGCGATTGTTACTGACACTGCACAGCGCACATCAAATCCGGATATTTATGCCGCTGGAGATGTGTGTCTTTCCCCCGAACTGATAAGCGGTCAAATTATTAACAATGCTATTTGGCCTGTTGCAGCTGCCCAGGGACGTGTAGCTGCCATGAATATGCTTGGATTTAAGACCCAGTTTACGGGAAATATAGTGCAAAATAGCGTTGACTTTTTTGGTCAGTGGATTACCGCCCTGGGAGATGTACAGGCGACAGGTAATGATGTTGATTATAAAATCTATTCTACCGAGAAGGTCTACCAGAAACTCGTTTTTAGAAACGGTATTATAGTTGGATTTATGGCTACCGGTAATGTTGACTATGCGGGAGTTCTCCAGGCACTTATCAAGGAGAAGGCAACCTGGAAGCAGATTTTAGAAAATAAGTATGTTCGTCTCATTCCAGTCGTTTCTGCTCATACGTAAATGAGCTAACAATAAATAGTCCTATCTTGAACGGGGTAGGGCACTGATTAATGAGGAGCTCATATAAAAACCTCAAAATCATGCCACCTAATAATGACTACCCAAATTCCTATAAAGGAGGTGAATAAAACAACAGTATATGAGATAGGATCTATCAGTTCTAACCACAACATAGACGAAAGGGGAACTATCTATGGAAAAGGTACTAATCTATGATCAAGAGAAATGTGCAGGATGCCGCAGTTGTGTGGTAGGATGTTCTCTTTATCATGATGGGGAGTGCAGCAAAATACTTTCACGCATTAATGTTGTTCGGAACGAACGATATGGTGAAAGCTTTGTGGCAGGTTGCGATCTGTGTACCGATCCGCCCTGTGCCGCTGTTTGTCCCACAGGGGCATGTGCTCTAGATCCTGTCGTGGGGATCGCAAAAATCGATGCAGAAATGTGTATAGGCTGCAAAGAGTGTATGATCCATTGTCCTTTTGGGGCTGTAAAGATACATCCTATTACTAAAAAGGCATTCAAATGTGATCTTTGCGAAGGTCGTGAAGAAGGGCCCGTTTGTGCCGATTGGTGTCCCAGTGGTGCTATTAGCTTTAGTGATCCACAAATGGCTGTTAAGGCAAAACGCAGAGAAAAAATGCAGGAAAGAATTTCTGCAGCGACAAAAGCAAAGGAGGTGAGTTAATATGGACGGATGGGCTGGTCAAAGATTACGTGTTGATCTTACCAAGGGCACTATCATGAAAGAGCCCTTGAGTTATGAATACCGGAGAAAGTGGATCGGCGGACGTGGTTTCAATTCAGACATTATCTACAATGAAGTACCACCTGAAATGAGTCCTTTTGATCCCAGAACACGTGTTTGTTTTGGTGTCGGGCCGATGAACGGTAGTGCAGCTCCCTCTACCGGTCGTGTTACCGTTACCTGTAAATCACCTCTGACCGGTGGTTTTGGTGATTCCAGTATGGGTGGACACTGGGGTGCCGAAGTTAAATATGCAGGGTACGATCAGATTATTGTTCAGGGCAGATCCAAGAAACCGGTTTATATCTGGATGGACGATGATAAGGTTGAAATCAGGGATGCATCACACATCTGGGGTAAATTCCCCAGAGATGCTGATACCATGATTAAAGAAGAATTGGATGATGAAGATATCCATATCATGATGATCGGACCGGCTGGAGAAAATCTGGTTCGGTTTGCCTGTACGTTTAATGATGTCTGGAGAGCAGCAGGAAGGACCGGACATGGTGCGGTTATTGGTTCAAAAAATCTCAAGGCCATAGCAACCCGCGGCTCAGGCAGTATAAAGGTTGCCAGGCCTAAAGAATTTATGGACGTATGTAACAGGCTCAGACAGAAATTCAAAACAGATCCCATGAAAATAGGTCTGTACGAACTGGGCAGCTTGGCGCTGATCAATATTGCCAACCGGGACGGATGGCTCCCCTGGAAAAATCTCCAGTACGGTGGTACACCATTAGCCAATAATATGTCAGGTGAAACCCATAGCCAAACGGTTCTCAAGCATAGAGAAGGCTGCTACGCATGTCCTATCTGCTGTGGCCGTTTTACCCAGATTAAAGAAGGTAAATGGGCAGGTGAAGAGTTCGGAGGCCCTGAATATGAACACGCAGTGCCTACAGGCCCGAGGGTTGGTATCATCGAAGATGCAAATGATATCTGGCATAATGCCAGACTTACCAATGACCTGGGAATGGACGGAATCGAGACCGGTGGTGTTATCTCTTCTGCTATGGAGTGGTACCAGAGAGGTCTGATTACCTCCAAAGACACCGGCGGCATGGAGCTTGAGTGGGGTAATGAAGAAGTAGTTGATCAGCTTATACAGGATATTGCCTACAGGCGCGGATTTGGGGATGTTCTTGCCGAAGGTGCTTCCCGTGCTTCCGATAAACTCGGATTAGGCAAGGAAGGACAGTACTACACTATTGCTACCAGGGGTATGACACTTCCCGGTGACGACCCGCGTGGATTAGGCTTTGGTTACGGCCTCTCCTTCGCAATGGGTACACGGGGTGGCTGTGACCATCTCAGATCTCTCTGTTGCCTCGAGCTCTCAGGAGCACTCTATCCCGGCCTCAACACCAAGTATCTGGGCGATGAAAGACCTAAAAAGCCTACTACAACAGCGGGTAAGCCTTACATGGTCTACTATGAAGAGAATCAGAAGGCAGTTGTAGACTGTTTGAATGTGTGCTGTTTTACAACACACTGGTCTTATGCTGTTTTGACCCAGGATCAGCTAGACTACTTTAATGCCTGTACCGGTATGGACATGACCTTAGAGGAATTCCTTGAAGTGGGTGAGAGAGTACACAATTTGGAGAGGGCTTACTGGGCACGATTAATGTCAGGGGCTCGTGAAGACACCGTTCCGGAACGTTTTCTCAAAGAGCCCATGCCTCAACACGTGGACTATCAAACCAACGTGGGTGCAACCCTCCCCTTGGGCGAGATGCTTCCCAAGTACTACAAGTACAGGGAATATGAGGCAGGTACCGGGTTCCCCAGCGACAGGAAGCTGAAACAGCTGGGGCTCGATTACGTCGCTGATGATATCCGGCCTTTAAGGAAGAAGTACATGAGCGATTCAGAGAAGAAGAAAAAGAAGTATTATTACTAAACTATGGAAAGGAGTAACAGTTATGGCAGTGATTAACAAACAACAGGCAAAAAAAATTGCTGAGATGAATGACTTCTTCCTGGATCTTCTCAATCTGCTCAAAGATAAAGGGGTTATTAGTAGCGCGGAACACAGAACGTTCCTCTTAACCGGTTATGAGCAGCTGGTAGAACATCTATCGAAGAAAAAGATCATTTCCTCAAAAGACGCCAGAAGTGCTATGAAAAGTGGGTATACCTCACTGGTACAGTCACTGGCAAAGTAAATAGCGAAACACTTTAGAACTGATAAGAGCCCCCCACGAAACTGGGGGGCTCTTCTTTAAGGTGGAGGTTAAACACTATGAAAATTCACCTGAGATACTATGGCCTGGTAGCCGCCGTTACCAAAAAGGCCCAGGAAGAAATCGAATTGAAAGGGCGTACGACGGTAAAGGGTGCCCTGGATGTGCTGGTTAAAAAGTACGGTGAAAAATTTAGAAAGGAAGTCTATTTTGAGGCATATTATGGCGATACCAAGGTAAACACCCCGAACCTTTTCTTAAATAAAGCCCGAATACAGTGGGAACAGGACTATCCTAAAGGTCTTAAAACCACTCTGAAGGATGGCGACATGCTCTGGATGGGCCTCATCATTGGAGGGGGTCTTGTGTAGAAAATCCTATGAAGGCCCTTTGCATTTTTCCACCCATTTCTGATCCCCGCGCCCCTCACTTAGCCCAGGCCTGTCTAGCAGCCAAGCTCAGAGATGAAGGCCATGAGGTACATCTCTGGGATCTCGACCTCGAATTGTCCCTTAAACTTTTAGAGCCTGAATACCTGCTTAGTTCACGGGAACGATGCAAGGATAGGATGGCTGCCATCGACCGGAAAGAAAATAAGGGTTATGCAGATGCTTCCTACTGGCATGAACTCAACCAGGTTTATCGTTCAACGGAAGATCTTCCCAAAGCGATATACAAAGCACTTCAGATTCTGCGCTCTGATGCCTTTTATGATCGAGAACAATTTCGATGGGCACGAAAAAGTATCAATGCGGCACTACATCTTGTCTCCCTTTCACAACATCCCCACTTAAACTATCAGATGGACGGACAGGTTTTTGAAACGGTGTACGCTGCCGACTCCCTCTCTGATCTGAAAAAGGCAGCTTTAGATGATGATGCTAACCTTTTTGGGAAATTATATGACCAGTATGTCCTGCCCCGTGTTTCTAAAATGAATCCGCAGTTTATAGGTATCTCAATTCTCAACTATCAGCAGATTATACCCGCTCTCACCCTGTCCTATCGTTTAAAGCAGAATGGATGGACGGTCTTTATTGGAGGAACACTTTTTGTCAAATTTATAAAAGAAATAGAAAATGACAGGTCATTTTTCGATTTTTGCCGAGGCCTTATAGTGTATGAAGGTGAAACTGCCTTAACAAACTTGTTGACCGCAATGGAGAGGGGAGAGGGGTTTGGCTCTGTTCCTAACCTGCTGTATCCTGAAGATAAGATGGTTCACCTACAGAGACCAGGTTACGATTGAAGATCTCAATCAACTCCCTACCCCTGACTTTGACGGGTTACCCCTTAAAAACTATCTGGCCCCCAACATCGTAATTCCCTTTAATCTCGGTAAAGGCTGCTACTGGGACCGCTGTTATTTTTGTGAAATACCCTTTATAAATACCCGCACAGATAAGAGTTTCCGGGTCAAGGAGGTTTCTTTGATTGTTGATCAACTTGAAGAACTCTCCAACAAATACAACACTCCCTATTTCCAGTTTACCGATGAATCATGTCATCCAGATCTGTTGGCTGCAATCGCAGATAAAACAATTGAGCGCAAACTTACTATACGTTACCTTTGTTATGCCCGTTTTGATTCAGGGTTTTCAGAAAAACTCTGTAGGCACCTCTATCAGGCGGGGTGCCGTAAAATCCTTTTTGGCCTTGAATCTGGAAGTCAGAGAATCCTTGATCTGGTTAACAAGGGGATCTCCGTTGATCAGGCAGAAAAGACACTTAGAAACTGTACAGTGGCGGGTATACGATTCAGGGTCTTTGCCATGATTGGCCTGCCTCACGAGACTGTTGAAGAGGCAATGGAAACCTTTAATTTTTTTAAAAGAAACAAGGACTTGTTTATTTCTCCTTTCAATCATTTTGAATTTAGTCCATTTCATCTGGATAGACACTCTCCCTTTGCACGTGAACCTGAAAAACATGGGCTCCAATACCTGTCGGGTAATGAGAAACCCTTTTCTCTGGGAGGATGGTCTTTTGAGACTGATGAAGGAATGAGTAATAAAACAATGAAAAAGGTTTACCGGAAAATAACCGGTGAGCTGTATAATCTTCTTGAGGTGGGAAATAAATACAGCGGATGGG
The DNA here is from genome assembly GCA_963752035.1 of uncultured delta proteobacterium. Classification (GTDB taxonomy): domain Bacteria; phylum Desulfobacterota; class WTBG01; order WTBG01; family WTBG01; genus CAVVWZ01. The sequence continues at coordinate 20,712 of CAVVWZ010000014.1, forward strand.
AGGAATATTCACTGCTTTCTATTGATCGGCTCCATTCCTGACCGGAACAAGAGAGGGTACAGAAATAGAGACAGGATTTAATAAATATCCCGTAACTAATCGGAATAATCGAAGAGTTTTACTGTTGCCTTAACCTGAATCTCCTCGATATAATCCTGATAAATTTGTTGTGCCTGGTGGGTTTTTGCGGCCTGTTCCACCAGTTCTTTAATTTCATCATAGGGGGGAATGAACCCTTGCGGTCGGCGCCCATAGAGTTTTATCAGGTGCATTCCTGCATTGCTTTCCACGGGTTGGCTAATCTCATTGTCTTTAAGTTTAAATGCTGCCAGTTCAAGGGGTTGAAAAAGTCTTCCCCGTGGAACAAATCCCAGGTCACCGCCCTTTTTCCCCGTAGGGCACTCTGAAAATTCCTCGGCAAGCTCACGAAAGTCTTTCTTACTCTCCCGCAATTTAAGCAATTTTTTTTTGGCCTTATCCCATTCCTTGGCATCACCATCCTCTTCAATGTTTAAAAGGATGTGTCCGATATCTACCGATTCCGGCTGGGCAAAGAGCTGAGTGTTCTGCTGGTAAAATTGTTGAACTTCTTCTGCTGAAGGTTCTTTTTTCCGATCTTCATAACGTTTAGAGGTCAGCTTATTTACCAGCATATCATAGGCAAGGCGTTCCCTGTACTTTTCAATAGTTTCTCCCTCTTGCAGAACATCATCAAGAAAATCCTGATGAGAAGGGTAATTGCTCTCAGAGGTTTCCATAACCTTATCAATCTCTTCCTTGCTAACCTTAATCTTTTTTTTGAGGGCCTCCTGATGGAGGAGTTCACGCTCAACCAGTTTCTGAAGCATGAAGTGTCTAACTTTATGCATCTGATCCTGACCAAGGGCCCTCATTTCAATCCCCTGATCCTTAAGAAATTGATTGTAATTTTTTACTGCGCTTTCCAGCTGTGTTTCGTATAGTTCCTCAGCATTGACCTTTGCCACAACAGTTTCTTTTCTTTTGCCCATAGTAATCAGTCCTGTATAATGGTAGTAACTAGTTATTGGTGAGTTCTGACAGTAAGTTAAACATAATGTATTTGCGTGTAATGTCAAGTTAAATCGGGAGACTTCTCTTTATAACAAATTTAGGTTTGCATTCACAGAAAAGGTGTGGTAAAGACCTCCTAGCCTGAATAGAATGCATCTAAAAAAACCCCTTTTATCGAATACTTCCCGGCTGCGGAGAAAGAATGTGGATTATTTATTTGACGCTTTTATTACCGCTTTAAAACTTATCATTTCCCTCGATTACGAGGTGATCAACTGCACCCTCGTTTCTCTTAAGGTATCGTGCATTGCTGTACTGTTTGCCACCATTATTGGCATACCTCTGGGTTTCGTTATAGCACTTAACCAGTTCAGGGGGAAGAGTACACTACTGACAGTTTTAAACACAATGATGGCCTTACCTACGGTTGTGGTGGGATTATTTGTATTTGCCTGCATATCCAGGCAGGGGCCACTTGGTGTACTTGGCCTCCTTTTTACACCTCTAGCAATGGTAATTGGACAATTTATACTTGCCACTCCCATCATCACGGCACTATCCATTTCTGCCGTCCAAGGGGTTGATCCCAGGATTAAAATGACCGCCCTTGCACTTGGTGCACGTTCCTACCAGGTTGTCCTGCCCATTATTGTAGAAGCCCGATTTGCCATAATGGCTGCCGTAATCGCCGGTTTTGGTAGAATCATTGGAGAAGTGGGATCGGCAATGATGCTGGGAGGCAATATTAAAGGATATACCAGAAGCATTACAACTGCTATAGCACTGGAAACCAGTAAAGGGGAATTTAGCCTGGGTCTCGCTCTGGGGATTATTCTCTTAACGGTTGCACTTTCAATTAATATGCTGCTTCGCTCACTGCAACAACACAATTAATGGCACAGTCATGAATAGTCAATCTATTCCAAAGATTGAGATTAGGAATATCGTCCATCAGTATAACGGTAAAACCGTCTTGAAGGTGGAACATCATGTGTTCGAATCGGCTGAAATTCATGCTGTTCTGGGGCAAAACGGTTCGGGGAAGTCCACTCTATTAAGCATTATGGGACTTTTGTTGAAACCTACTTCAGGGACTATCCTCTTTGATGGAAGAGATGTCTATAACCATCATACTACCGTCAGTGAGCTCAGGCCTGCATTAACCACCGTTATTCAAAATCCTGTTTTATTCGACACAACAGTGGAAAATAACATTGCATTCGGACTTAAAATCAGGGGCACGGCCAAGCCAGAACGTGCAGCAATAGTGGATGAATGTCTGCAAATGGTACGGCTGGAAGGATTTCAGAAAAGAAAGGCACGGGAGCTTTCCGGCGGAGAGGCACAAAGAATTGCCATTGCCAGAGCTCTGGCAATAAAACCGGAGGTACTTTTTCTTGATGAGTTCACGTCAAATGTGGATGAAAAAAGCATTGAGGTGCTTGAAGATGTCATTACTACAGCCAATAAAACCTATGGAGCTACCATTTTTATGGTTACCCATGACACCCGTCAAGCCTACAAATTAGCCCATACTGTAGTAAATCTCTTCGAGGGATGTGTGGTCAGACCTTCTCTGGAAAATCTTTTTAGAGGAAGGCTTGAGAAAGTAAATGACCTCTCTCTGTTTGACACCGGACGGATTAAAATACAGGTTGTAACTGACCGGCCTGATGGCACGTCTTACGCAGCCGTTGATCCCCGGGATATTATTATTTCCATTGAACCTTTTCACTCAAGTGCCAGGAATTCATTTCATGGGACCATTTTTAAGATTCTCGATGATGGGGTGAGCGTGCTTCTTGGTATCAAAGCCGGGGAAGAATTTACAGTAAAGGTAACCAGGGATTCACTAACTGAAATGCATATGACTGTGGGGAGTAGAGTTTATCTGACCTTCAAGAGTACCGCAGTGCAGGTTTTCTAACACAGGTTTCTTTTATAGAAGCAGTTTAACACTAATCTTCACTTACAGGGTTAGAAGCATATTTATTCCGATGAAATAGGGAATAGCCAAATCTTTTTCCAGAGCCTGGGCATGTTCCTCCCTGTCCACTTGTTCTCCCCCCATGAGATCGGGTTCTCCGTTTACAACACTATTGAGATAGAGGTGCAGATATCCCTCATCGTCCCCGATGAGCAGATCCTTACCACCATCACTATCCCAATCAGCTATAAAGGGTATGGAGTTTTTCTCTACCTTTATAGATAGCCCATCCATCTGGAGGGGTTTAGGGGAAGAAAAGATGAGTTTATCGCTATTTGTTGCCTCATTCTGGTAGAGCACTATCCCACCGTCACCACTTCCCAGCAGGATGTCTTTTTTAGCATCATCATCCCAATCAACTACACAGGGTGAAGAGTTGCTCTCAACTGCCATTGGAATGCCCATGACATCATCCAGTGATACAGGTGATGCAAAGAGGGGATTCCCTTGACTCCCCTGATTCATTACAGTAATAGACATAACCGTCACCACTTCCCAACAACAAATCCATCAATCCGTCATCATTAAGGTCAGCCATAAAGGGAACGGCTCTGCTGCCAATATCAATTTCATTGCCATCGGTTGCTCTAAGGATCCTTAATCCGCTTAAGAGGGGGGCATCTTGTAAGCCCTTGTTCATAAGAACTGCAACCTGTCCTTCCTCAGTGCCAAGAAGAAGGTCCATTTTGCCATCATTATTATAATCAAAGGCAAAGGGGTGGTGTTTTCCTTTTGAATCAAGAAAAGCAGTACTCGCTGGTGAATAATTTATTTCAAACTCTGTTCTTGAAATATTGCCTGCCAGATCTTTTGCAACCAGCGCTATCCGGTTGGTACCAGGAGTAAGGCTGATACTCCTGGAAAATGTCCTGGTAAAAGGATTAACAGTAGCTGAAAAACCATTTATTGTAATTGAATCAAGATTGAGTTCCTTATAGCTACCAGTAATAGAAATATTTGGAGAGGTAAGGTTAGTGAGAGAGGGTAGGGGATCAAGTAGTACTTCAGGTCTTTGTTGATCACAGATAAAGAGTATGCTTGGTGCTGAAAACTCGCTTGAGAAACCATTATATGAAACTGCCTTAACGGATACCTGATAGGAGTGGTTGTTTTTACAGGCAAGCTGGTAAAATGGTGATATGCTCTGTACCTCTGTTACGGTAGTGAGGACACTGCGATTGCTCTCCTGTGAGAGATAGTTAGTGTCAGTAATTTTTAGCACATAATAACCTACTGTCCCCCGGGATGGTGACCAGGAAATGTCAGCACTGCTTTGTTTAAAGTAGGTTACTGCTGAAGAAAATGACATGGCCTCGCTGATGTGAGTTGTCACGAGATAGCCCATAATACTAAATGAAAAAAACAAAAGGGTGTGCCAGAGGGAGAAATAAGAATTGATTTTTCTCATTATTTTATCTCTGTTGTAGTTACGTTTATTATTTAATAAAGACACTACTCTAGTTTACAAACTTTATAACAGGTTTTCCGGGAATACCTGGTACGTGCTGATCAACGGGGATTATTTGACTCTCTGCGTCAATTTTTGGTAATTCATTATTATTGATGGATTTGTTTTCTTCAGAAATAAGAGGAAGTTGCTCACCTCTGTCACATCCATAAACTTCAATTTCAGCAATTTGTGCTACACGTAAAAAGAATAAAAAAGTCCGGCATTTGCTGATAGATACCTTGAGAAACCGGCAGGCCAGGCCGTTATACTGCCAATTATCCGGGGAACCTGGGTCCAGTGGTGTACTATATCCCTGAATTGTTTCCATATCTAGCCAGGTGACATTATCATTACTAACCTGTATCTGGAAGTTGGTTGGGAAAAAGTCTGTACCAAATATTCGTGAGGAATACATGCTGAGTGACGTGATGTTTTTTATTTCCCCTAAATCCATTGTAAAAAACTCATCTTTTTGAAAAAACCTGAAAATAGTAGACCATGAGGTTGAGAGGATCACCGTCAATCGCATTTTCTTTTGCAAAGAAGGGTAGGGATTCACTGGAGGCACTAATGGATGACTGCCGACAGTTGTACTGCCTGATCTGCATGTATTTTGAGATTCCTCGTAGAAAATCTCATCCTGGGCAGGTACAGTCATCCAGTTTCCGGCAGCATCTCCGAATAATACGTAAACTGTTTTAATTCCTTCACCAGCGGTGAGAATCCACGACTTTTTCATTGGTAAAAGGCTCCGGGACAGACCACTCCTGGTTATCATTGCTAAATGACATCTTTCCGTCGGTGCTCAGTGGATCACCATTACTCTTAGTTGCCGATAATGATAAGATTACATTGGGTGAACTGGTAATATTTTGACCATTATTTATAATTATGACGCCGGTAGGCGGAATAGTATCTGACTGTACTGTAGTTGTTGTAGTAGGAGGTATACTGTGGTTGTAGACGAACCACGTGCTATACTGTACCATAAGTTGTAATTTACTGTACCAGTGTAGCCATCGGATCATTATGTGGTACGTGCCGGGGGAGGGATTGTTAAAAGCGCAGTACTCATTTGAATTATCTGTGTAAGGGCGACAGTCCCAAAGTGCAAGGGTAGGTGGTTGGTTAAACCGTACATAAAGATCTGCATCTGGATTGCCAGTAAGTTCGACTTCAAGTAGTGTTTGTCCGGGTGGCACTTGAATGTAGAAATGCTCTTCTTCTAGGGGAAGAACCGTTCCGGAATAGTTATTGCTGTTCTGAAGCTCTATTCCATCATAAGAAACGCTGGTTGTGGTGCTCGTTGATGAAGAAGTACCAGTGTCTGGTTGGGCTATGCCACTTATTTCGGGGCACTGGCTCACTCTCGTTATTTGAAAAATCATTGCGGAAAGGGTTATATAATATCTGGTGCCTTCATTTAAACCGGTAATTTCATGAGCCGTAAGATTAGCGAGGCAAGAGGAAGAGGGGAGCCGTAATTTCCAGGAGAAGTTCCATAATAGAGATAGTATCCTGGCCAAATCGGGTTCAGTATTCCCTATCCATGTTACTACAATAGAATCAGCATAACTTGTGGAAAACCAAATAAGGGTGCTACAGGCAACGCTTAGAAAAAAAAGCATAACTTTATGTATTGTGCATTTCATGATATTTTAAACCAACCTTTGTGGTTACATAAATATAGATATTTTTTCAGCCTGAATTTTTTACAGCTATTCCTTATTAGCACTATTATTATCGGAATTGACAGATAATTACTTGAGATGATTTCTTGCCAGGAGGAAACTGTATGATTTAAAAGGAGGAATACTCTTGTTGAGAATTAGTGAGAAATGGAATTGAGTGCAGCTTTAAGAAAGGTTGGAAGGGCAAAAGAAGCCTTGTGAATAGCAGCATTATAGTATTGATTTTTCATGCTGGACTCCAGGACTTTGTTTTCTCTAAAATCAACAAGGGGGTGAAACTTTTTTGAACAAAAGACAAAACACCAGATGCCTATGGAATAAGAGGGAATAGACGCGGTAAATAGTTTGACTAGCGGGAAAATGGCACTGAAATTAGAATAGATAGATTTCATTATGCCTAAACTCCTTTGTAAAGGTCGGAGTCTCGGCATGTGTAGTTAAAAGTCCGTCATCTTTTAAAGCATTAAAGCACTGTTTGTAAAAATTGTTGTGATATAAACTGGTTGCTGCACCAATGGGATCGGGTGCATCGATAATTATAAGGTCGTAGCAATCTGCTCGCTTTTTCTACAAATGCTGCACCATCCTCGATAAATACCTGTAATCGTGATTCTTTGAAGCCTACAGCACTCCTGGGTAAAAATTCCTGTGCTGTGTCAATGACCTTGGGATCGATTTCCACCAAATCAATCTGACTGACACTGGGATGTTTTGCAATTTCACGAACAATACCACCGTCTCCTCCGCCAATCACCAGAACTTTTTCAGGATGGGGATGGATGAAGAGAGGGACATGGGTCATCATTTCATGATAGACAAATTCATCCTTGTCTGAGACATTCACGATACCATCAAGGACCAGAAGTCTTCCAAAATCATGACTATCGTAAACCTCAATAGTCTGATAGGGACTCTTTGCTTGGAAAAGCAGCTTTTTTATTTTTATTTTCAAAATGGTATTAGGCGAATATTTGTTTTTAAACCATTTTTCCATAACTAATTAGTCTCATTATATTAATTGCTTCTAGAAATAAGGTGATGTTTTGTATTAGATTTTACAAAGGAGAGTTTGTTTTGAGTTTTGATAATTACCATGCGCCTGCATTAGTTGATTGGAGCGTCAAAGCGGGACTTCTAGAAGCTTATCTGTTGCAGGTGCCAGGAGACCTCTTTTAATTTCTTTGGTCGAATAGTTTAGTGGTTTCAGTGTGTGGTTCATATGATCGAAGGCCTTCCAGGGATCCACACGGTCTCCACAGGTAAAGAAATCAATTGCGGCGTAGCCATATTCAGGCCAGGTGTGTATCGCCATATGTGACTCAGCAATTACTATTACCCCGCTGACTCCATAGGGACTAAATTGATGAAATTTCGTATCAATTATTGTAGCACCGCTTGCTTCTACTGCATCCCTCATGCAATTCTCAAGAAATGTAATATTATCTAATGCACTTATATCGCAACTGTAATACTCGGCTAATATATGTCTCCCAAGAGCATTCATGGCAAACAGGCTCCTTTCACTTAAAAGAATAAATATAAAAAATGTGCTTAAAAAATTGGTGGTGTGACAACCCAGAGAATTTGGGCTGTCTGTTTACCACGGTTGGTAATACTATGTTTTTTATCAGCTGAAAAGTAAAAGCAGTCCCCTTCATTTAAGGTATATATATTGTCTTCCAGGTTAAGTTCAATTTTACCTTTCAGCAAAAAACCGAGTTCTTCCCCTTCGTGAACCGGGTCCTTGAAACTCTCTTCATTTGGTTTGATAGTAACCAGTACGGGATCCATTTTTCTTTTCCCAAAACCTGGTATGAGTAGCTCTATCTGAAATTTACTATTTGAATCCGGTGTTACTACTCTATCAGATTTTGAGTAGACAACCTTCTCAAAGGTGTCAAGATCGCTAAAGAACTCAGTCGGGCTTGTTCCTAATACCTCCAATATATCCTCTAAAGTTGCAATAGATGGAGATGCTGAATCATTTTCAATCTGAGAAATAAAACCTTTGGACAAATCTGTACGTGAGGCTAATTCCTCCTGTGTAAGGGAGTTGATTACCCGCAAGCGCTTCAATTTGTGGCCAATTTTCATGGCCTATACCTCCAGAAAAGTTTATATATTGTAAACTAATAGTTTAATATTTGTTACATGTTATATAAGCCTTGATCACGATTGTCAATTAATTATTGCATGTGCCAGGTGCATAATCTGCTTGACTTGTTAAGAAGTTGTCTATATTCTTTTAATAATTGCATAAACTACATGCAATGGAGGTTTGTGCTACATGAAAAGTCTCAAGCAGTTCTGTATGCAATTTTCCGACAGCATTTTTAGAACAAAATACAGGGATATTGAAAATCGTAAATTTATTCGTCTTAGGGATTCCATATCACTTGGTATGAGACTGGTGGACTCTCAGACAGAGAAGGTATATTCCCGTCAAATCAAAGGGAGCACCTTGAATATTTCACGTGAAGGTTTGTGCATAGAAAGCAGTACAGCAACCGTAGATGGTGTGGATATCTTTAATGATGCCATGTCTGATGAGCGGTGTTTAGAAATAGAAGTTTCTGTACCCCAAAGTGAAGAAATAATTAAATCACTGGGAAAAGTGGTCTGGCTTGATATGACCCCAAAACATAAATCATTTCTATTCAAGGCCGGCGTATTTCTTGATCTCGACAAGATGTTCAGACAGGGAAAAATGGTACAATCTGGTTGAGAATGCTAAAAAATATGGAAGCCAGCAGTCCTGGTTTGGCCGTACAATAAATAACTTATTTAAAATCAATACATAAGCCAGTTCATCGGCGGAATTAAAGCATTTTTAGTGAGAAGGAGGGTAGGGTCCCATCATGGAAGATTCAAAAACTGCCCATCAGAAGTTGTTGAAAGTAATGCAGGATGATTTTGATGGGTGTGAATGGTTTATCATTTCTGCAAATGAACTTATGAAAACCCTCAATGACCTGAGCGAAATGTATAAGGATAAACAGACATCACTTGAAGCGATTAAGAATTCTATCGGTAAAATAGGTATCGGCATCGGGAATGTTCAGAAGTGCTTAGATGGTGTTGAAGATTGCTA
>CAVVWZ010000015.1:0-17500 GCA_963752035.1 uncultured delta proteobacterium
TAAAACGACAGCCACTCCTGAATGCCGCGCATCCCCGCCCGTTGCGCCAGATCCGTGAACAGCACCAGATCCAGCACGATCGGCGCCGCCAGAATGCTGTCGCGGCAGAGAAAGTCCACCTTGATCTGCATCGGATATCCCAGCCATCCGAAGATGTCCACACAATCCCAGCCTTCTTTATTATCACCACGGGGTGGATAGTAGTTGATTGCCACTTTGTGATAGAAATCTTTATATAACGAGGGGTACACTTCCGGCTGCAATATAGAATCCAAAACAGACAGCTTACTTTCCTCTTTTGTCTTGAAGTTACTTGCATCATCCAGAACTGCACCGTCCCGGTTACCAAGTATATTCGTGGAGTTCCCCCACCCCTCCAGTCCCAGCAAACGGGCTTTGAGGCCAGGTGCAAGGATGGTTTTCATCAAAGTCTGGCCGGTCTTTAAATCCTCACTTTGCCGCCAATGGGCGACCTTCACGTTCGTTGGCCAAGCTCCACCATGAGCCGGGTATATCCACGGTAAGGTTCGGCGCCCCGTTGGCATAAGGGATTCACGCTGGTTCAGATAGTGCCGCGTAGGCATAGAGCATACTGGGTGCAATCGCCGGATGATTCTCTCTCGATCCCTTTTCAAAGGCTTACGTATGGTCGTATCGTGCACCGGGCTGGGTTCAGTGTAGGCCTCGGTGCTGGCACACCAGATCATCACACAACGGTCAATGTCATGTTCCTCCTTAAATCCCTGGATATCTTCCTTTAAGGCAGCTACCGAATCCAAATGGTTTTTGTGAGGTTTTACATTATCACCGTCAAGGTTTTTAACAAATTCTTTGCGGAAGACAGCAGTCTGTGGTTCCGTTTGCTGCAAAGGATAGCGTACGCTATCAATCAGACCTCTTTCCAGAACGCCTGCCTTTATGGCTGCATCATAACAATTATCACCGTAAACATCCCACCCGTAAAAGACAAGATCATCGGGATCAGTCAAGCTAATGAAGTCCTTGATCATTGGTGCTGTGTGTTCATCTCTCTTCCCAGTCTAATGGTACCCATCTGGGTTAGAGAACCAATAGGCATGGCAGTCCGGCTTTTTATAGCCTCTACGCCAGCCATAAAAGTAGTGCTAACTGCACCCCCTATGCCCGGGATGAGAACACCCAGTTTTCCCTTTGCTTTTGCTATCTTTTCTTTCGTCTTTATCTTTTTCTTCTTCATCTATTCCCCCCTGTTAGAAAACCATACTGCATCACACCTGAATACTTCCCGCACCTGAGCAGCTAACTACCTATCAGTGTCTTCATCTTTTTCCCACCTATCTGACTGCTTTCGACCTTAAAAATCTTAAGGGCAGAGGGATTATCCATGGTCTTTTTGTACATGGTCATCCGTTTTTCCAGGTAGGTTACCGGATCAAGACCCATCTTTTCCATATTTGCTTTCACGACCGCTTCGATCTCCTTTAAATCGGTGACCGGCAATATCTTTCCGTCAACCACTACTGACTGCCATTCTGTGTGGTCATCATTCCAGCAAAATATGGTAAAACACACCTTATTGTTCTTTTGGATAATTTCCCACTTTCTTCCTTTGGGAAACAGCGAAAGGTAGACAACATCTCCCACATAAACAAATCCAAAAGGTATGCAGTAGGGAGTATCACCCTCTGATAAGGCAAGTACCCCATCACCAACAGTAGTTAAAAGTTGTTCCTTCTCTTCTTTAGTTAAATCCTTCATTTTTTAATCCCCCCGCACTGACAGTTCAAACGTGCTTCATCCGCAAAGTACGCTAAGGTTTTAAAGGTAAAAAAACAAATGTTGCTCCTTTCTTTACACTTGGCACTTCTATGGCTCTTTTACCTGATAAATTTATTTGCGATATAGGTTTTCTTTGCGCTCTTTGCGTCTCTGCGGTGATTTAAAATCCTGTTTTCCTTTCACTCTTGTATTATCTCTAAAACCGTAATTTAGTCAAGGAGGATTATGGTACGCATGGTGTTTAGCATGTTTCCATCCTACTATAATGCCATAAGCCTGATCGTACTTTCAATCTGTTGGGACCTGAACATTTCGAAGATAATCCTTAAGAGCTCCCTGCAATCCAGCAACCCCCATCAAGGAACAGAGTTTTTTTTCTTCCGGTACACCGCCGAGGGCAATTACCACATCATCATCAGTTAGCTTGAGCGCCTCTTCAACGGTTTTTCCTTTAGCAAGTTCCGTTACCATACTGTTGCTGGCAATTGCACCCGTGCACCCATTGGATTTAAATTTTATGTCCACGATGCGATTATTATCAATCTTTATACTAAGCGTTGTTTGATCACCGCAAGAGGGGTCTCCCAAAACTACCCGGCCGTCAGGATTTTTCAGCTCACCTACATTACGAGGGTTGGTAAAGTGATCAATAACTAAGTCGTTATAAAAAAGGACCGGCCCCTCATGGTGTGCGGGTTGCTCTTTCGGCTTCTTGTAAAGATCTTTCCATTCATCACCCATAAATGCGTGCATTCCTTATGCATGGATCGAGCCAGCATTCCCGCTGGTCAAATCAATCCACTTTCACATTATTGTTACCGGTAGACAGTGTACTAATGCGTACACAGCATAAAAAGTGACCTACTATAGCATTAAATCCCTGTTTAGAACAATAAAAAGTTTGTAGCTGCTCAAATCAAAAAGCATATTGAACGCTACCTCAATAAAGAAATTGCAGGAACATAAATTAGAGGTAATAAGACTGTGAACGTTTAAAATTTAGCTAACACCAGTGAAACAGAGGTCATCGTCAATTGATTTATAGTTGATTGTTCTGTTGGGCGTGATACTATCCCGAAAATGCAAATAAAAAGGATAGATTGTTGTGAACCATCAACCGGGAGCAGAGTTTTGAGCATTAGATATTTGAATTTTGGATTTGTTTCGGCCCGCCCTGGCGCGGATTTAAGAATTGCACTACTGCCTTTCTTAAAGGCTAAAACTAAATATATGGTACCTACAATGTGGCCGGTCTGGGCCAGGGATTTCGATATTCGAATTTCGTGTTTAAGAAAATATGCAGGTGGCATATTTTTAATCTTACCACTACTTGCCATAGTGTTTTTGAGTGCTTGTATTCTATTGCCCATGCCGGAGAGAAAGCTGGGGGAGGAGGAGACCCTATTAAAAGAGCTCCTGACACTTGCGGATGCAAAGGATTATAAAGAGGTCATTGAAAAGAGCCCGGGGTTTATGGAAGCCTTTCCGGAGTCAAAATATTATGATGTTGTTCTTCTCAACCTGGGCCAGGCTTACGAGGGGTTACTGGCGACCAAATACTATAAAGTGATGGAAGACGGGGAACCGGAAGGTGAAGCTAAAAAGGTTTTCATGGAAAAGTACGGTCATTACCAGTGCTGGGTAGAAACCTCCTGTGGTTTAAGCTATGATTTAGGCACCTACAAGGAAATGATGGAAAAATTTCCGGACAGTCGATGGGCCGATGAAGCAGAATATCACCTCATACCCTGGATTTGTGAATATGGGGGATTGCCGGAAGGTCCTCTGAAAGAGATCGGATACGTGGAAGATGTTCTGCAAAAATATCCAACCTCATCTCTGAAAGGTGAGTTCTATTACAAGATTGCCTACCGCTTTCAAATACTTTATGAAATCTATGCCTTTTCCCCTCAAAGGGGTTTGAGGAATGAAGCTAAGGCAAGTGACTACAAGAAACAGGCCCTCTATTTTTATAAAATGGCGCTCAAACACCCTGTACATTCACAATTTTCCAAGAAGGCCTGGGAGGATCTGGATGCACTTGAACAGGGAAGAAGGATTTACATTTTAGAGTGACATAAAAAACCCCCGTTACCTAGAAAATGCAAAGAATTTTACGTAACGGGGGTTCAATAAAAAGATATACCGGCAATCTCATAATGTTTTGAAAAATTGGAGATTGCCGCGCTCCCCTCGGTCGCTCGCAATGACCGGAGTCGGATTTTTGCCCCAGCTCTCAAGGGATAGGGATCACATAAGAGTCAGGTTTATTGTCTGATGAGTTGTGGTGGGAATTTTTCCATTCCCGCCTGGCAGAGGAGTTTCAATGGACATCATCATATCCAATTCAACTGCACTGTCAACGAGTAATCCTTTTTCATAGGCGAAGTAGATCGTACCCTTTCCCGTGCCGTTTCCTTCAATGTTCATCTGTGCTTCACCCGATCCCTTAATATTCATGGAAAGGGTAAAGTCTATTACCGCACACTTGTAACCTTTCTTTTCCTCTCTTCTTGCAAAGGTGTACTGGGTCTCTATTGTCACTCCCATTTGGGATTCCTTGGCCATTTCCTGGGTTTGGGTCCAGCTTTCACCCACCTTGAGTGCCCGATCGGGGAATGTTGGATAGAGACTGAAAAGCATACTGCTAACATCGCTGCTGGGGCCCTGGAGTGCAACCATTGACTGAATACCCTGCGGTTCGAGGATCTCGCCATTTTCCCGCAGTTTCATTGTGATTGATTGTCCAACCATTTTATCCCCCATAGTGCCGGGTATCTCTTTTCCTCCAACATTCATTTCCATGTCGAACGAATCGTAGGTGAGTGTCAGGTAAATTTCTCCCTGCTCAACCTTGTCCACTTTCTGGGTAAGGGTAATATCAGTTTTGCTGGGCATTTCCATTTTCCTGCCCATGAATTCGGTTGCAGTAGTTGAGTCCTGGATTAACTGGTACCTGTGTTCGTCACCGACATTACATTTCAGGATAAATTTCGTAGCTTTTTCACCACAAGCAAACCAGACAACAGACAGTACTGCAATGCTGATAAACAGTCTTCTACTTTTTTTCGACATTTTGTTTGCCTCTCAGGTAAGAAGATTTTTATTGTGTAACACAAAAATAAACTTTCCCCCTCACACTACCCCTCAGGGGAGAGGATTAAGGTGAGGGGGAATAGCGGAAAGCTGCACTTTCGTGCAGCTTTTGTTTCACGGGGAGTAGTTTATTTAATTAACGGAGCGATAACAAGGGCCACAACTGACATGAGCTTTATAAGGATATTGAGAGAGGGGCCGGAAGTATCTTTAAAGGGATCACCAACCGTATCCCCTATTACTGAGGCCTTATGTGCATCAGACCCTTTTCCTCCCATGTTTCCTTCTTCAATCCACTTTTTGGCATTGTCCCATGCTCCGCCGGCATTAGCCTGAAATACGGCAAGCAGGACACCTGAAACCGTTGCTCCAGCGAGAAGACCACCCAGGGCTTCTTTATTAATAAACCCAAAAACCACGGGGACAATTATTGCCATCAGGCTTGGAACAACCATCTTTTTCAGTGCCGCAGCAGTTGAGATGTCAACACATTTAGCATATTCAGCTTTGGCTGTACCCTCAAGAAGACCAGGAATTTCTTTAAACTGCCTCCGCACCTCCATAACCATATCTTTTGCTGCTTCCCCGACTGCCTTCATGGCCATGGCAGAGAAGAGGAAGGGAAGCATACCACCAATGAAAAGGCCTGACATAACACTCGGTTTGGTTAAATCCAGCACGTCAACGCCGGCCTGGGTTCTAAAAGCGGCAAAGAGGGCAAGGGCGGTCAGCGCGGCTGAACCAATGGCAAAACCCTTACCGATTGCAGCGGTGGTGTTTCCCACTGCATCCAGGTTATCCGTTATTTCTCTTACTTCCTTTGGTAGTTCAGCCATTTCAGCCAGACCCCCGGCATTGTCAGCAATGGGGCCGTAGGCGTCTACTGCAAGCTGGATTCCCGTTGTAGAAAGCATACCGAGAGCAGCGATGGCAATACCGTAGAGACCTGCAAAGTAGTGGGAGAGCAGTATGGCTCCGGCAATCCAGATGGTGGTCAGGCAGGTAGAACGCATGCCGACAGCAATTCCGGCAATGATAATGGTTGCCGGCCCGGTTTCCGCTTCCCTGGCAATGCTATGGGCAGGCTCCTTGTCCTTTGAGGTGTAATATTCGGCAGTGACACCCACCAGAACCCCGGCCAGGAGTCCGACAATCGTGGCGAGAAAAATATCCATACCTGAGATGCCAACAGAGCCGGCAATAGTAACCTCACTGGGAATAAATCGCATACAGAGAAAGTAGGTTACCACCAGCATGATAGCTGCTGCGCCGAAGGTGCCTGTATTGAGTGCGGCCTGAGGGCTGCCGCCTTCTTTAACGCGCACGAAAAAGGTTCCTATTATGGAAACGATAATGCCTGCTCCGGCAATAATCAGGGGAAGGATCACTATGTTATAGGCGGCCCCTGAAAAGCCGATTGCGGTAGCCCCTAAAACCATGGCGCCCGACGATGGAACCTACATAGGATTCAAAGAGGTCTGCTCCCATACCGGCAACATCACCTACATTGTCACCTACGTTATCGGCAATGGTGGCCGGGTTGCGGGGGTCATCTTCAGGGATGCCGGCTTCTACCTTCCCCACAAGGTCTGCTCCAACATCGGCAGCCTTGGTGTAAATACCGCCCCCTACCCTGGCAAAGAGTGCAATTGACGATGCACCAAGGGAAAATCCGCTGATAACGGTAATAATGCTGGAAAAGTCAGATGATGCATCTCCCAGGAATCCCATGTTTCTGTAGAGCACCAGCAGGATACCCAATCCCATGACACCCAGACCGACTACGCACATACCCATAACCGATCCACCGGAAAAGGCCACCTTGAGTGCATCGTTTAAGCTGGTTCGTGCTGCGTTAGTCGTCCTGGTATTGGCAGCGGTAGCAACACGCATCCCAAAGAAGCCCGAAAGGGCTGAGCAGAAGGCTCCAAATACAAAAGAGAGCGCGATCAGCGGGCTGCGATAGGCATCCGGTGTGCCCTCCATGTTGGCTAACGCAAGTAGAATGGCCACACAGATGACAAAGATGGCGAGAATTCTGTATTCTCTGTAGAGAAAGGCCATGGCACCCTCTCGCACATAGCCGCAAATTTCCCTGCATTCTTTCTGTGCCGGGGTCTTGTTTGTTTACCCAGTTTGCTTTAACGAAGGCAAACGCGAGAGCGATTATCCCAAAGAATGGTATTAAATAGGTTAATGTTTCATTTTGCATTACTGTCCTCCCTCCTTAAAAATTAGTATTGTTTAAACCTAAACCATAAATGCGAAGCACTAAATCCGAAATATCTAAAACTTTCAACCACGAAGAGCATGAATAGATGCATGATCCAAGAATCATGATGCAGGATTAAAAACCAGAAAATTATGAATTATTAATACCTAAGTCTCCAGTTGCAAATAATTTAAATTCATAATTAGTAATTTATAATTTCTTTGTTGTTATAACAGTCTGTGACTGTTGACTGATTTACGGGTCAACCATTTATTACAACTATTCTGTTGACTCTTCCTTCCGGTGAAACCTATTCATAGCAATCTCGGGATCATGAGTAAGAAGCATCCCGAGACAATTACAGGCGTTATCAATTACCTTTTCTAATTGTGCTGATTCTGAATCATTAAAGGGAGAAAGTACGAAGTCTGCATCATCACCTTCATGTGGCGGTTTCCCTATTCCTATCCTTACCCGTAAGAAACGGTCGTCATGTAGTAAAGCAATGATAGAATCCAGGCCGTGGTGTCCGCCACTTCCCCCTTTTGTCTTTATTTTTATGGTACCAAATGGAATGTCAAGATCGTCATGGACTACGACGATGTCCCGGGGAATAATTTTGTAGTACTGGGCGATAGCACTGACTGCTTCGCCGCTTAAGTTCATAAATGTTTGGGGCTTTGCCAGGATTACGCTGTGGCCTTCTATTTCACCTTTCCCCAACCTGCTTTTACATTTTCTTCCTTTGAGTTCTATTCCGTTTGCCTTTGCCAGGCGATTAATGACCAGAAAGCCTATATTGTGTCTGCTGGTAGCATACTGTTTGCCGGGGTTTCCCAGCCCCGCGATTAGTTTCACCAGTGCTCCTGATTATTCCTTTTTATCCTTTCCTCCCGTATCTCCTTCTTCAGCTTTCTTATCTCCATCAGGTTTCTTATCTTCTGCTCCTTCTGCTCCTTCTTCACCGGCTGCAGCTTCTTCACCCTCTTCAACTTCTTCCTCGGCTACCTCTTTCTCAACGGCCGGAGCGAGTATGGTAACAATGGTGAGATCTTCATCGTCCATGACCTTAATACCTGAGGGCAGTGAAATATCTTTTAAGTGAACAGAGTCGCCAATATTGAGGGCACTTACATCAATTGATATGCTGTCTGGAATATCTGACGGCAAACATTTGATTTCGATCTCTCTGCGAACCTGCTGTAAGATTCCACCCATTTCCACCCCGGCGGCTTCTCCGGTCAAATTGATAGGAAGTGACAGGGTCAGCTCCTCATCCATGGATACTTCAAAAAAATCAACATGGAGGCAGTGCCTGGTGAGGGGATTGACCTGCAGTTCTTTGATCATTACGGTTTTTTCTGACGGTCCACCATTCCCATCAACAGATAAGTTGATGAGGGAACTCTCACCTTTGCCACCCCCAAGGAGAGTAAGTAACTGTTTTGTTTCCAGGGTGAGGTGGATGGGGTCAGTCTTATGACCGTACACTACTGCTGGCAGCTTTCCTTCCCTGCGCATTCTTTTTGCCACCCCTTTCCCTGTTTCTTTGCGGGTGGTTGCTGATAACTTTATTTGCTGGGCCATGATAACTCCTTACTAATTAAAAATGTTGTTGTAGCGCTAAACAAAGAGTGAACTTACTGAATCATTGCTGTGAATCCTTTTTATGGCTTCACCGAGCAGTTGTGCGACGGAGAGCACAACTATTTTCTTACATGCTTTGGCTTCCTCTCGTAAGGGGATGGTGTCTGTGACGACCAGCTCCTCTAAGTCCGATTGCATTATTTTTTCTATTGCTTTTCCCGAGAGCACTGGATGGGTACAGCAGGCAACTACTTTTTGTGCCCCCTCCTTGCGCAGTGCATTGGCTGCCTGTGTCAGCGTGCCTGCAGTGTCTACCATGTCATCCAGGAGCAGTGCTGTTTTGCCCTGAATGTCTCCGATAATGTTCATAATGTTTGATTCGTTTGGCTGAGGCCTCCGCTTGTCAATGATGGCGAGGGATGCACCTAATCTTTTTGCAAATGCCCGTGCACGTTCCACTCCTCCCGCATCGGGAGAAACAATTACCAGGTTGTTTGCGTACTGTTTTTCTTATGTAGTCCACAATAACAGGGGCAGAGTAGAGGTGATCAACAGGAATATTGAAAAAACCCTGAATTTGACCTGCATGGAGATCTACGGTGAGGAGCCTGTCGGATCCTGCTGTGGTTATGAGATCAGCCACCAGTTTAGCTGTGATGGGTACTCTCGGGGCAACCTTGCGATCCTGCCGTGCATAACCATAGTAGGGTATAACGGCCGTTATTCTCTCGGCTGATGCCCTTTTTATAGCATCCATCATGATCAACAGTTCCATCAATGATCTGTTTACCGGTGTACAGGTGGATTGGACGACAAAGACATCCATTCCCCTCACATTCTCTTCAATTTCTACCCGAATTTCACCGTCACTGAACTTTTTTACATTTGCTTTGCCTAAGGGGATATTGAGCTCCTTGCAGATCTCTTGAGCTAATTTAATATTGGCATTACCGGAAACGATCTTCAGGTTGTTTAACACGTGTGGAACCTCTTATAATGTATGCTAAATTTTAGATTGCCGGATTAAAGTACGAGCATGCTTATATACAAATTTTGCCTATATGTCAATACTAATGTCACTTTTAGTCATGTTGGGATAGATGGTGACCGTGTATAGGAAAAAACCTGAGATGGGGATTTTGGTAGTTTCTTCTCTGAGTTAAAGTGAATTGGCTGGGGTGGGAGGATTCGAACCTCCGAATGTAGGAACCAAAATCCTATGACTTGCCACTTGTCGACACCCCAACCGCACTAAAACAAGATACATGATCCAAGATGCAGGATACATGATTCAAAAATCAAATTCAAAAAATGCTAAACAACACGAAGTCTAAACACAAATGACTCAAAATGTCTAACACGAATGACACAGCTAAAATGCCTAGATTGCCTAAATTAAAAACTTACAAACAGGCTTTTGTAATGGGAAAGCTCAATACTCCAATGAAATTCTTTTATTCCGCAATCCGCAATCTGAAATCCGCAATGTTTATGATTATATTAAGCTTTCTGGCTTAGGTGGACCTGCCAGTTTTTCTGTCTCTTTATCTGTGTAAAAGCCTCTTTGGCTGCCGTTTCACTTTCAAATATGCCAAATACAGTAGAACCACTGCCTGACATGAGACTACCCTTAGCCCCCTTATCTAAAAGCTCATCCTTAATGGTTTGTATAACAGGATACTTGGGGATGACAACTTTTTCTAAGTCATTGGAAAGTATGGTAATCACTTCATCAAGGTGGTTAATACAATCTGGTATAATAATATTATTTTCTCTATTTGTCAATCCACTTCTTATATTGCCATAAGCCCAGGCTGTTGAAATAGGGATGTCCGGGGTGATGAGAAGCAACCACAGGGGAGGGGCTATTTCCAGTGGTTCCAGTATTTCACCGATGCCGGTGGCGCGTGCGCTTTTCCCGAAAATAAAGAATGGGACATCTGCTCCGATCTCTTTTCCTGTCTCCATCAGCTCTTCATTGCTGAGCCCTAATGCAAAGAGCTGATTAATACCCATCAGGGTAGCAGCGGCGTTACTGCTTCCACCTCCGAGGCCTGCGGCAACAGGTATCCGTTTCCTGATTGCTATTTTAACCCCGTCTTTGATCTTATAACGGTCAAGCAGTGCCCGTGCAGCAGTGTAAGCCAGGTTCCCTTGGTTGTGGGGGACCTGGGAGTTATCACAGGTTACCGTTGTTTCACTTGGTGTGATAGCAATGCTCAGTTCGTCACCAAGGGTGATCTTTTGGAATACAGTCCTTATGTCGTGGTAACCATCAGGCCGCTTTCCAAGAATATCAAGCCTTAAATTAATCTTAGCGTGTGAGAATAGTTCGATGGATTTCATAATAAAAATCAAGAAGCAGATGACAGAAGTCAGATTATAATATAAAAACAATGCCTTCACAACTTAACCTCTGAAGAATGTACAATAATGTCATTGCGAGGGAGTAAAGCGACCGAAGCAATCTCATGGGGTGTTAATAAAAAGGAGATTGCCACGCTCCTTTCAGTCGCTCGCAATGACCGGAGAGTGAAAGCTTGCACTGATGTATAGTTAAGATTGTAGCAGATATGCATAAGGGGAATCAAAGAAAAACTTTATTCCGGGAAAGCTATTTTTTGAGAGGTAGAAGGGGAAGGATAGAATGATGCTCATGATTTTGCAGTCCATGTTCCAAAGTATAAAGAGCTAAAATCTACATAACTGATGATCATCATGCAGTTGGTGATGGGGACAGTACAAACTGATATATTCCCTTGAATGCGAAAATCCCCTGGAAGCTTACAAATCCAGGGGATTTTTGGTTCAGCAATCACTATTCGTAACAGTAGAGTACATTGTTATGATAATGCCTGATTTTGATTATTCGGTTTTTTCTAATACCTCAAACACATAGGTTCCGATTATAAATTGTTGTCCACCATCATATGTACGGTTACGGTCTAATCCCTGACTTTGTGCATCGGCTGCAATGGTTATGTCGACATTGTACCTCAGTATTGCTTTGTACGTTAAAGCTGTCAACAGTAATGCCTTCTGGGCCAAAATCTACTGTCGATCGTAACACGATCATCTTGAAAAGTGGTATTGCTACCCGTGATCGTGACTGTTAATGTTGATTCCTGTTCTCCTCAGTACGGGGTTAATAGATCCAAACTCCGGGTCTGCTCCTGGTCCGGGGATACTGGTAATACCTATGAAGGACGCACCACCAGCACTGAGATAGTCTCCACCTCCATAGAGTATACTAAAAGTTGGTCCTGTGTCAATTGTGGGTTGTGAAGGCTAATCCCAATAGATTTATGAGATATTTTGTTTTTTCTGTTTGTGCAGGTTGGAAATCCAGGGAGGAGGTGCCGGAGGATTTCGTCAGGGGAGTGGTCGTTGTTGTAGTTGGTTCGTCATCTTCAACCTGTGCCCAAAAAAGAGAAAAGAAACCTAAAGGTACTTCCTGCCAGATACCATTCAGCACACCATATTCAGAGGATGCTCCAATTACCAGCAGGGCATTACCACCTTCGAATTCGAGTGTTGGAGTCCAGATACTTTTAGGGCCCTTTACATAGAGATAGTAGGTGAATCATCAAGGTCTGCATGACTGTGGGAGGGGGCAATCAAGAAGATGCACATGCTTAAGAGGCAATTTTACATAGATTTTTCATTGCAATTACTCCGGTGTTGTTTGTTTTTAATTTATTTCATCA
The DNA here is from genome assembly GCA_963752035.1 of uncultured delta proteobacterium. GTDB lineage: Bacteria > Desulfobacterota > WTBG01 > WTBG01 > WTBG01 > CAVVWZ01. Next base: position 12,361 of record CAVVWZ010000015.1, read on the forward strand.
CTGTCCCCCTCACCTAGCAATCTCCACTTGGTTAGTAAACATGAGATTGCTCGGTATTTCCTCCTTGGTAGTCCCTAAGGGACTGATGAATTGATAACATTATTACCACTTTTGTAACAATACTTCAATCATTCTTTTCGTCAAGGAGGTGAGTAATCTTGAGGCATATTTCCCTTGACTTTTAGTTTGTAAAGAGTATTATTTACTCTAACGTTTCAATAAGGCAATAAAATTTAATAATTTTTAATAGGGTGTACATTTTTACGTGGCACAGCTGGAAAAGTTTGAAAAGCTGGAAAAAGGGGTTAATGAACTCGTGGAAAGGCATTCCCTGCTAAAAAACGAGAAAGACTCATTAGCCCGTTCTCTCAAGAAAAGAGAGCAGTGAGAATCAGATGGCTCAAGAGCGCTTAGAAAGGCTCTACAGGGAACGCTATAAGATTCGTTCAAAAATTGACTCCCTGATTGCAAAGCTGGATGGTATGATAAAGTAAACCACACAAGGAATTAAATGTGGGTACGATTAGTATTAATGTTTTAGGAAAAGAATATAGTATAAAAAGTGATGTCGAAGCAGACAGCTTAAATGAGATAGCAGGTTATCTCAATGGCAAGGTTGATGAGATCATAAAAACGACAAAAACGGTGTCAACTCACAATGTGCTAATCCTGGTGGCAATGAGCATTGCAAATGATTACTTCGATGTGAAAGAGAAGAATGAATCGCTTGTTGCTACGGTGGAGAGTAAATCTGAACATTTAGCAAGTCGTATTGCGACCCAATCCTGATTTTTACTATATAGTTACTATTTCCCTGCTGTGTTCGTGCTTGAAACAATATTTCTTTAATCTAATACCTCAACACAGGGAACTTTTCCTTGCTGTCTAAGGGCAAGCCCCACAGCACGTAGGGGAAGTCTGAAGCAGTAACAGAGTGCCCACCTAAGCTACTTAGGTTTAAGTGAGTGGTTCACACGGCACAGCGGGGAAAAGCTTTTTACAATTATTTTAAAGCTATTATTTATTATTAGTTGTATCAGGATTTTTAAAGGTTTGGGTAGTTGTGAATGAAGTTTGATTTTGTAAGAGTTGAAGAGTCCATTAGTGCAGAAAAGCAAGATAAGCAATTCGTAAAAAAGCTATAAAGAAATAACCTTGAGGATATTCAGTGGGTTTTTGGAAATTGCAAAAGCATGTAACCGAGGTTCCTAACCACCGTTACTATTTACGTGAAACTGAAAACCAGGATACCTGTTCCATCATGGTTTTTCTCAAAGAGATAGGTAATAAAGGTTATTTTAGCTGCTTTATGAGCTTTTCTTCACAGATTGCTGGTGATCCGCTTACCATCGTCAGCTGACTCTTCCACATTTTTTATACCAATCAACACCTTTCTTTATTCACTTCACCGTTAGGCTACCCCAAATCACATCAGTTTATCTCACGAGAGATATTTCCAGGAGTGCGTGTAATTGACCAGGGAATTACTATATGTGTTCAAGTAGTTTTCCCGTATAAGGAGGTGGAGATACATTGACATCGATAGTAGTGATAATAGGTATAGCGTTTTTTGGTATTGTTGTTGGAGCGTGTGTAGGGTTCTTTGTGCGCAAAAGGGTTGCAGAATCTAAGATTGAGCTGGCAGAAGAGGCGTCAAAAAAGGTTTTGCAGAGGGCACAAAAAGAGGGGGAGACCATCAAGAAGGAGGCCCGATTACAGGCCAAGGAAGATCTGTATAAAGCCAAGGCAGATTTTGAGAAAGAGACACGGGACAGACGGTTAGAACTGCATGATTTAGAGAAGAGAATGGTCCAGCGGGAAGAGAACCTGGACAAAAAAGTAGAGCTCATAGACCAAAAGGAGGACAACCTTTCAAGGCGGGAAAAAAGTTTTGTAGTAAAGGAAAAAGAAATTGCCGCAAAAGAAAAGGACCTGCAGACTGCTTTGGACCAGCAGCGGGTACAGTTAGAAAGAATTTCCGGGATGTCTTCTGAGGAGGCCAAGAAGACGTTGATGCAGTCCATGGAGAATGAGGCAAAGCATGAATCTGCAAAAACCATCCGCAGAATAGAAGAAGAGGCAAAGGAGACCGCAGACAAGATGGCCCGGAATATCCTGGCCCTGGCAATTCAGCGGTATGCTGCAGATTACGTGGCTGAAAAGACTGTCTCCGTTGTCAATCTTCCCAACGAAGAGATGAAGGGCAGAATTATCGGCAGGGAAGGGAGAAATATTCGTTCTATAGAAGCGGCTACCGGGGTAGATCTTATTATTGATGATACTCCTGAGGCTGTCGTTCTCTCAGGATTTGACCCGATCCGGAGAGAAGTCGCGCGTGTTTCTCTGGAGCGCCTGATTGATGATGGGAGGATTCACCCTGCACGGATAGAAGAAATAGTTGACAAGGCAAAGAAAGAAATGGAGGTGAGTGTCAAAGAGGCCGGGGAGCAGGCAACCTTCGATACGGGTATTCATAATGTGAACGGAGAGGTTGTCAAACTGCTGGGCAAGTTAAAATATAGAACCAGCTATGACCAGAATGTGCTCCAGCACTCTCTGGAAGTTGCTTCCTTCTGTGGCATTATTGCCTCTGAGCTGGGGCTCAATGTTAAAAAGGCAAAGAGGGCCGGTTTATTGCACGACATTGGGAAGGCGGTAGACCATGAGATTGAGGGTTCCCATGCTATAATCGGTGCTGATTTGGCAAAGAAGTATGGGGAGGAGGAAGCTATTGTTCATGCGCTTCGTGCCCACCATGATGATGAAAAGCCTCAGACAGTCATTGCGATTCTGGTGCAAGTCTCTGATGCACTTTCCGCAGCACGACCCGGTGCCCGGCGGGAGATGCTGGAGACCTATGTCAAACACTTAAAGGAACTGGAAGAAATAGCCTGTTCCTTCCCCGGTGTGTTAAAGTCCTATGCAGTGCAGGCAGGACGGGAGATTAGAATCATTGTGGAAAGTAAAGAGATTAACGACGATGATTCGGTTGTTCTGTCCCGGGATATAGCAAAGAAGATTGAGGCCAACTTAAGCTATCCGGGTCAAATTAAGGTAACGGTTATCAGAGAGACACGGGCTGTAGATTTCGCAAAATAATGACGATCAGGTTGCATAACAAGAGTCAGCTTGCTAATGTCATTGCGAGCCCAAAGGGCGTGGCAATCTGGTTTCTTGTGATTGCTACTTTCAACTCTTTTTTTGAGATTGCTTCGTCGGCTATCAACCTCCTCGCAATGACATTTAAAGACTATATTTAGAAACACTTGTGTAGATGTAAAATGGTAATGGAAAGTACGTTCGAAATTCTAAAAAATCGCGGGTTTATTGAACAGGTAACCGATGAAGGGGCCTTAAAGGGGATTTTAGCTAAACCAACAACCTGCTACATCGGTTTTGATCCCACTGCAGCCACATTACATGTTGGCAGTTTGGTGCCCATAATGGCCTTGATGCATATGCAAAAAGGTGGTCATAGGCCTATCGTGCTGGTTGGTGGAGGTACCGGACTCATCGGTGATCCCAGCGGCAAAACTAAAACGCGGGAGATACTCACCAGGGAAAAGGTTGAAGAAAATGCACTCGAGATAAAAAAACAGTTTACCCGATACCTCGACTTTAGTGACGAAAAGGCACTGCTTTTAAACAATGCCGAGTGGCTGTGTAAGTTCGGGTATCTTGACTTTCTTCGGGACATTGGCTGCCATTTCAGCGTTAACAGGATGCTTACCGCTGAGTCCTACAGGGCCCGGCTGGAGACAGGTCTCAACTTTATAGAGTTTAATTATATGTTGCTGCAGGCCTACGATTTTCTCCATCTGAATAAGCACTACGACTGCCCTGTACAGATGGGGGGTAATGATCAATGGGGTAACATTGTAGCAGGAATTGACCTGATTAGAAGGGTTGAAGGACGTGAAACCTTCGGGATGACCTTCCCGCTCATTATTACTGCTTCAGGCTCCAAGATGGGAAAGACTGAGGAGGGGGCGATATGGCTGGATGAGAAGGCAACCTCTCCCTATGATTATTACCAGTTCTGGATTAATGTGGAGGATGCGGACGTTGTAAGGTTCTTGAAGCTCTTTACCTTTTTGCCCCTTGAGGAGATTGAATCGGCCGCACACTTACAGGGAAGCGAGCTGAACAGTGTCAAGAGTGTTCTGGCATTTGAAGCGACTCAAATTACCCATGGCGCAGAAAAGGCCCTGGAGGCGTGGAAGGCTGCCACCAGCACTTTTGGGTTCCGGGGGTTAGAGAGTCACCTGTTTCCCTCAAGTACCATCCCACGGGATGCTGCTGGCGATGATTTAAGCGGGATGCCGTCCAGCACTGTTGAACAGGGTCTTCTGGAAAAAGGGGTGAGCGCCTTTGAGCTTTTTACTACTGTAGGTCTCTGTTCTTCCCGCAGCGAGGCCCGTCGTTTAATTAATCAAAAAGGCGGTTATGTTAACGGGGAGCCCATTAACAGCTTTGATGAGGTTATTAATCTTTCACATCTCAAGGATGGAAGGATAATTTTACGCAGTGGGAAAAAGAAATATCACCAGATAATGGTTAAGTAGTTGAAATTATAGTAAAATTAAATTGCATTTTTTTCTTGACAATGTAGACTGATTGGTATTATATTAGTGGTTTACGTTAAACGTTCTTTGAAAAATGAATAGCATGGCTGTCAATTTGAGGATATATTGATTGTTTAAAGTTTTTAGCAGAATCGAACTAAATTGAAGAGTTTGATCCTGGCTCAGAACGAACGCTGGCGGCGTGCATAACACATGCAAGTCGAACGAGAAATTCCGATTCGTCGGGAGAGTAAAGTGGCGAACGGGTGAGTAATACAAGGGTAATCTGCCCTTAAATTAGGGATAACCTTGCGAAAGCGAAGCTAATACCTGATAAGACTACGACCTCTTAGGTGGTTGTAGGAAAAGATGGCCTCTGTTTCAAGCTATCGTTTAAGGATGAGCCCTTGCACTATTAGCTTGTTGGTGGGGTAATGGCCTACCAAGGCTACGATGGTTAGCTGGTCTGAGAGGATGACCAGCCACACTGGAACTGAGACACGGTCCAGACTCCTACGGGAGGCAGCAGTGAGGAATATTGCGCAATGGGGGAAACCCTGACGCAGCGACGCCGC
>CAVVWZ010000015.1:20000-37074 GCA_963752035.1 uncultured delta proteobacterium
GTAGCGAAAGCGAGTCTGAATAGGGCGTATCTCTGTTTAGCAGAGTGTAGTTGCATGGAGTAGACCCGAAACCGGGTGATCTACCCATGGCCAGGGTAAAACGAGAGTAATGTCTCGTGGAGGCCCGAACCGGTGTAGGTTGAAAACTGCTCGGATGAGCTGTGGGTAGGAGTGAAAGGCTAATCAAACCCGGAGATAGCTGGTTCTCCCCGAAATATATTTAGGTATAGCCTTGCAATTGAGTGATGGAGGTAGAGCACTGGATGGGCTAGGGGTCTTACAGGATTACCAAACCCAACCAAACTCCGAATGCCATTATCTTGTATTGCAGGAGTCAGACTGCGGGAGATAAGTTCCGTAGTCGAGAGGGAAACAACCCAGACCATCAGCTAAGGTCCCTAAGATGTGCTTAGTGGAAAAGGAAGTGGAAATGCCCAGACAGCCAGGAGGTTGGCTTAGAAGCAGCCACCCTTTAAAGAAAGCGTAACAGCTCACTGGTCGAGTAGGTCTGCGCCGAAAATGTAACGGGGCTCAAGTACATCACCGAAGCTATGGCTCTCTATGCTTTGCATAGGGGGGGTAGGGGAGCATTCCATTGTAGGTTGAAGGTCGACTGTAAGGACGGCTGGACGAAATGGAAGAGAGTATGCTGACATGAGTAGCGATAATGCCGGTGAGAAACCGGCACGCCGAAAACCTAAGGTTTCCTGAGGAAGGTTAATCCGCTCAGGGTTAGTCGATACCTAAGCCGAGGCCGAAAGGCGTAGGCGATGGAAAACAGGTTAATATTCCTGTACCACCAGATAGACGTTTGAGTGAAGGGGGGACGCGGAAGGGTAGATCATCCAGGTGATGGATGTCCTGGTTTAAGCCGTTAGGTGGAGAGGGTAGGCAAATCCGCCCTCTTGTATAACACCGAGAGGTGATGAGGATCTCGTTTTCGAGAACAAACTGATTGATCCCATGCCACCAAGAAAAGCCTCGTAGCGAGTTTATTTGGTGATTGTACCGTAAACCGACACAGGTAGGTGAGGAGAGTATCCTAAGGCGCTTGAGAGAATCCTCGTTAAGGAACTCGGCCAATTTACCCCGTAACTTCGGGAGAAGGGGTGCCCTTGTTAGGTGAAGCAACTTGCTTGTGGAGCTGAAAAGGGCCGCAGAGAAATGGCTGTAGCGACTGTTTACTAAAAACACAGGTCTCTGCTAAGTCGTAAGACGATGTATAGGGACTGACGCCTGCCCGGTGCTGGAAGGTTAAGGGAATCTGTCATCCTTTCGATTTATCGGTTGGAGAAGCAGTGAACCGAAGCCCTAGTAAACGGCGGCCGTAACTATAACGGTCCTAAGGTAGCGAAATTCCTTGTCGGGTAAGTTCCGACCTGCACGAATGGTGTAACGACTTCAGCACTGTCTCAACGAGGGACTCAGCGAAATTGAATCGGCGGTGAAGATGCCGTCTACCCGCGACAAGACGGAAAGACCCCGTGCACCTTTACTATAGCTTGACAGTGAATTTTGGTGTAGCTTGTGTAGGATAGGTGGGAGACTTTGAAGTTGAGGCGCTAGCCTTGATGGAGTCAACCTTGAAATACCACCCTGGTTATTCTGGAATTCTAATCCTGGTCCGTAATCCGGATCGGAGACATTGTCTGGTGGGTAGTTTGACTGGGGCGGTCGCCTCCCAAAAAGTAACGGAGGCGCGCGAAGGTTCCCTCAGGCTGATTGGAAACCAGCCGTAGAGTGCAAGGGTATAAGGGAGCTTGACTGCGAGACTGACAAGTCGAGCAGGTGCGAAAGCAGGTCCTAGTGATCCGGCGGTTCCGCATGGAAGGGCCGTCGCTCAACGAATAAAAGGTACGCCGGGGATAACAGGCTTATCTCCCCCAAGAGTCCACATCGACGGGGAGGTTTGGCACCTCGATGTCGGCTCATCGCATCCTGGGGCTGTAGTTGGTCCCAAGGGTTTGTCTGTTCGCCAATTAAAGCGGTACGTGAGCTGGGTTTAGAACGTCGTGAGACAGTTCGGTCCCTATCTGTCGTGGGCGTAGGATATTTGAGAGGATCTGTCCTTAGTACGAGAGGACCAGGATGGACAAACCTCTAGTGTACCAGTTGTTTCGCCAGAAGCATGGCTGGGTAGCTATGTTTGGAAAGGATAACCGCTGAAAGCATATAAGCGGGAAGCCCACCTCAAGACTAGATATCCCTCCCGTTTATCGGGACTAAAGACCACTGGTAGACTACCAGTTTGATAGGTCAGGTGTGTAAGTCTGGTAACAGATTTAGCTAACTGATACTAATCGGTCGTGCGGCTTGACCATAAATCATTATAATATAGTAGTAGAAGTAGAATAGAATTACGTTTTTCCGGTGGCGATAGCAGAGAGGAAACACCCGTTCCCATTCCGAACACGGAAGTTAAGCTCTCTAGCGCTGATGGTACTGCATGGGTAACTGTGTGGGAGAGTAAGACGCTGCCGGGAATTATATATAAAGCCTTTCCAGTTACGGAAAGGCTTTTTTTAATTGGAGTTTATTATGAGTGCGCCAGGCAAAGCTGGCAATTTCTTGTCGGTTAAAGTCCGACATAGACAAAGGGATAGCTACCAGTCTATCACCAAAGGTGCATTTACGGAGGTAACGAAGTAAATGGAGCCACTGGAAGGGATGTACCAGACCGCAACGAAAGTGAAGGTATTGAGCCCCGAAATCTACAACATCGAAGAGGCCGACAGTGTTCATAAGCTGGAAGGCAGCATGAGTTGTACCGCAATGGCAAGGTATAGTTTGCTCTTCCGGGGTCTGAGGCCGTGGTATGGTACAGAAAGGAAATTGTCGGAACCTGGGAGACCCGTACTGTTTCTGCAAGGGCAGATACCTGGAAACAATCTGGAGAGGAGAGGATTCAGGGATGACAGTGCGGGAGTCGGACTAATTCATAGTAGAGGAGTAGCAGGGGCAATGCCCTGTGAGGAGATAATCCACTCGAAGGGATTAGCGTTAATATGTAAAGGTAAAGGGAAACATGTCACAACCACTGAGTTGGAGGGTACATGCGAACGAAACTGAACCTTATAACGGAGATAGCCAGAAAAGACAGGAAATGCACGTTCAATAATCTGGTACATCTTCTGAATGTTGAGAATTTCAAGGAGTGTTTCCGAGAACTCAAGAAGGGGAAGGCATCTGGAATTGATGGTGTCACCCTACAAGAGTATGAGGAGGAACTCGATAACAATCTTGAAGATCTGGTGGCCAGGATGAAACGATTCAGCTACAGGCCACAGCCGGTGAGGAGGGTATATATTCCCAAAGCAAGTGGGGGAAAGCGTCCGCTTGGTATTCCTGCCGTAGAAGATAAGATTGTACAGATGGGGATAACCAAGATACTTCAGGCTATTTTCGAGGTTGATTTTCTTGATTTCTCATATGGTTTCAGGCCGAACAGGAACTGTCATCAGGCACTTGAAGCACTGGACAAGATGATGATGCAAAGACCGGTTAATCACATAATTGATGCGGATATAAAAGGCTTCTTTGATAATGTAGATCACAACTGGCTAATGCGATGTATTGAACAGAGGATAGGGGACAAGAATCTGTTACGTCTGCTAAAGAGATTTCTCAAAGCAGGGATAGTAGAGGAAGGTAAGTACCTATCAACTGAAAAGGGTACACCGCAAGGCGGAATAATTTCGCCAGTGCTGGCTAATATCTATCTGCATTATGTTCTTGATCTTTGGTTCGAGAAAGTGGAGAAGCAGAAAGTTGGAAGTTACATCGGCATGGTGCGTTACGGTGATGATTTTGTCATCTGTGTACAGCGTAAAGAGGTAGCAGAACAGTTACGATCGAAGCTTTCAAGGAGGTTGGCAAAATTCGGACTGGAACTATCAGGAGAGAAGACACGAATTGTAGAATTTGGTCGATATGCCAGAGAGAACAGCAGGAAGAAAGGATGTAAGCCGGGTAGTTTTAGCTTTTTGGGGTTCACCCATTTTTGTGATACAGGCAGAAAGGGTTACTTCAAGGTAGGAAGAAAAACTGACCGCAAGAAATTCTCCGTCAAGATCAAGGAGATGAACAAATGGCTGAAGGCGGTACGCAATACAAGCAAGCCTAAAGCATGGTGGCCTATTCTTGCTGCAAAATTGAGAGGGCATTTTCACTATTATGGAGTAAGTGGTAATTATGGGGGGATCAGCCACTTTTATCAGCTGACCATACGTCTGATAGTTAAATGGCTAAACCGGAGGAGTCAGAAGAAAAGCTATAACTGGGAACAGTTTAGAACATATCTTCTTAGGCACCCTCTACCAAAACCCAGGATTTATCACAATCTGTATACTTTGTATGGCTGTTAAAAGGGAGTATTAGCGAAGAGCCCGTTGCGGGAAAACCGCACGGCGGGTTCTGTGAGGGGTGTCGTTTCCTCACAAAATAGTGAACATATTTAAGGAGGAAAAAGATGTCTACTCGACAAAAAATTGCTGTTAAGACAAAGAGTCACTGTGAATTTATCGATGTCACCCCGGGCGTACAGGACATAGTTCGAAAGAGCGGTATAGCAAGCGGAGTCTGCCAGGTTTTTGTTCCCCACACCACCGCAGGCATTACCATTAATGAAAATGCAGACCCTGATGTGATACGGGACATTATCGCGGAACTTGAAAAGGTTGTTCCCCTTGAGGACAACTACGCCCACGCAGAGGGCAATTCCGCAGCACACATTAAGTCGAGTATGATGGGCTGCTGTCAGACAGTCTTAATTGAGGAGGGCCGCTTGGCCCTGGGAACATGGCAGTCCCTGTTTTTCTGTGAGTTTGATGGCCCCCGGAACAGAACCCTGTGGATAAAGGTGATACAGGATGCATGATCCAAAATACAGTCAACAATCTTCAGTCCAGGGTCCATAGCAAACAGAGGACAGCGTGCAGGGTGAAAAATTTAAAAAAGGGCCTGCCGACCGTAGCTTGATTTGAACAGATTTAAAACAGCCTCGGGATGGAAAGAAAAAAGATAGTTTGCCTCTTCATGGCAGTTCCAGTTGCATTGGTTACAGGGAGGTGCGTATCGAATTGTGTCAAACCTAAAACCAGATTGCAGCAAGTTGCCCATGACGAATTGACGTTGGCCTATGAAATTAAAACAGGGATAAAGATCTCCATTGGTATTCACAACAAAAAATAGTCTGCCAGCATAACAGCTCTTGTTTGAATTCTTTTTGTTTAAATCCCGTAAATAGGTAAATGAGTCTATGACAGGATATCCCTTCTGCTTGGCCTTAATGATGCGCTGTATCTCTTCCTGTACCTTATGCTGCAGGGGAAGAGATGGATTGATTTCCGCGGTAAAATAGGCACCTATGTTGTGAGCCTTCACGAAAGTCAGAATTTCCTCAAGCTTTTGGCAGTTTGTATCTGTTAATATACAGGACAGTGAAACAGTTTTGTTCATTCGGCATGCGTACTTGATGTTTTCAGCAATTTTCTGCCAAACCCCAAGTGTAAAAGCATCATTGATACTAAAGGATATTCCATCTAAGACACGAACTATCTGGGAGTTTTCTGCTAAGGGGAACAGGCCATTGGTTGTCAAAAAAACATACCGTATGTGTTTTTTTGCGTACTGCACCAGAAATCCGAGATCCTCTCTCAAGAAAGGTTCCCCGCCGACTAAAGTGACTTTAACCGCACCGGCTGTGGCCAGGCGATCTATAATTTTTGTGTACTCCTGGCGAGTTATGTCTGGTGCAGTGTTGCCTTGATTGTAGCAGAAGTTGCATTGAAGGTTACATCGGTTGGTGACATTCAGATGTACAATAATAGGACGGGTTTTGTGAAAAATTTTGGTCAATAAAACAGTAGAGCAATTGGCAATAAGGTTGATCATGTTTTGTCACATTTCTAAAAGCTCAACAGAAATCCTGGAGTTAAGTGTTCGATGTTCTTCTGAGAAATCGTTCGTAAAAGATTCGCCAGAGGATGGAGAAGGCGGCAGTTGGCAGTATTTTTTTCCCTTCACTAAAGGTCCGAGGTCTGTAGCAGATTGATTGTTCTTCGATGGAACCACTATTGCGGATAATTTCTCCGACGATGGCCGGGCATTCATCCCATCTTTTTACAGCAGGGAACATCGAGCGGGCGAGCTCACCCTTGATGAGTTTTACTGCCGTTTCTAGATCACTGATAGTGAGTCCCCACGCCAGATTACATGCAGTTGTCAACACCCAGTTTCCCCATCGGTAGCTTGCGTAGAGAAAGGGATTAGACTGGGAAAATCTAGATCCAAAAACGGCACTTGCCTTTGAATTCATCAAGTGATTGAATAATCTCGGCAACTCCTCTGGGTAATATTCAAGATCTGCGTCAAATGTCGCAACCACATTGCCGGTTGACACTTTAATTCCTTTGAAAATGGCCGGCCCTCTTCCCGAATTCTGTTCTATGTGAATATATTTGACCTGCGGTATTTTCTCAACTATTCCCCTGGTATTATCGGTTGATGCGTCATCGACGATAATTACCTCAGTCGGTATCGGTAGTGCCTGAATGCGTCTGATGACAGATTCTATGGTTTTCTCTTCATTGTGTGTAGCAATCACAACTGATAATCTGTGTGTTGCCAGGCAATGGCGTTGCACGACATCTCGTACAGTTTCAGCAACGTACTCTATCATATCTTGTGTCATAAAGGGGTGAGCGGGAAGTGAAATGACCGACTCACCAAAGAGCTCTGCGACAGGCAGTCTGTTAGGATTCCGCTCAGCCTTTCTTTTAAAACAGGTCAGCAAATGCACTGGATTATAATGGATGCCCACCCCGACTCCTCTTTTTCTCAGGTCGCTTACAATGGCGTTACGATAGGCAGGATTGACCCTTATGGTGTATATGTGATGTGCACTCCTGCAATCATCCGGTATACAGGGAGTTTGGATGCAGGGCTCATTGGAAAAGAAGGTGTCATACTGATGAGAGGTTTCACTACGGTGGTGCCAATGTTGTTCAATCAAGTCGAATTGCGTCCGAAGTACTGCTGCTCGAAGATTGTCGAGAGTATATTTCCAGCCGATTGTTTCGACATCCCATTCAAATCCCTTGATGTCGTTTCGCTGTGCTAGGGAACGATCAATGCCTAGAAAACGCAATTTTTTCAACTTCTGAGCAAGGTGGAGATTTTTGGTTACAATTGCGCCACCTTCACCACAGGTGATGCTTTTCAGAGGATGAAAGCTAAAACAGGCCATATCCCCTATCATTCCTGGCCGGATGCCATTCCTCTGGCCTTCAAGACAATGGGCGGCGTCTTCTATGAGTAACAGACGATGAAAGGTGGCCAATTCTCTCAGCCTCTCCATATCACACATAACGCCATAAAGGTGAACTGGGATAATGGCTTTTGTTTTTGGTCCAATGGCTTTTTCCACACAGGAGATGTCAAGGTTCCCTGTAAAGGGATCAACATCCACAAAACGGGGGTGAGCTCCAGTACATGCGATTGCGCTCGCAGTCGCCACAAATGTTATTGGGGTCGTGATAACCTCATCTCCCGGACCGACACCACACGCTAAAAGCGCTAGATGTAGCGCTGCAGTTCCACTGCTTACTGCAACCGCATGGGAAATTTTAAGGTATGAGGCAAACTCTGCTTCGAACTGCTGTACTTCCTCTCCGCTCGTGAGTATGGGGGACTTTATTGCTTGCTGAAAGGCTTGAGAGGCTGCCTCTCCCAAGGCGTGCTGATGATAATCAACTTTCATAAAGTCAGATTTGGTATCTTTTTGCACATCAATGTCCAGAAACAATAGGTTCTGAGATGCCTCAATGATGTTGGGGAAAAGCCGGTCGTTCCTGTCAAGAGAAGTTGATGGTGATAAGAACTTCCTTTTCGGTAAGGCAAGTATAAGAAAGTTCTTCATGTGTGTCAACAAAAGGATGATTACCTCATGGGGTCGATAAACTCTACCTGAAGTAAGGTTGCCGACGGTTATAATTATGCGTTTTATTCTGTGGTGTATAATGATAGAATAAGATGCAAGAAAGTGATTAGTAAAAATAAACAATCATGTAAGACTTTTTCAAAGTAGTTTTAAAGAGGAGGACTATGTTGATAGATTCGCATGCACATCTGGAGATGTCAGATTATAAAGACGACAGGAATGAGGTGATTACAAGGGCCCGGGAAAGCGGGATTGGCTACATCGTTACTGTCGGGATTGATATTGCCACCTGCAGGAAGGCACTGGCGTTAGCAGATGAGTTTGACACTATTTATGCTATTGTGGGTGTTCATCCCCACAATGTTAAGCACATCAATGAAAAAACCTATACGCAACTTAAGGAATTTCTGCGGCATGAAAAGGTGCGTGCAGTGGGAGAAATTGGCCTGGATTTTTATCGCAATCTCTCACCCCGGGATGTGCAGCTGAAACGGTTCAGGGAGTTGATTTCCCTGGCACGGGAGGTGAAACTTCCTATGGTGGTGCATGATCGTGATGCACACGATGAGACACTTTCTATCCTGAGAGAAGAAAAGGCCTTTGAGGTGGGAGGTGTGATTCACTGCTTTTCAGGAGATTATGCTATGGCCTCACAGTGTTTTGACATGGGCTTTTATATTTCAATACCGGGCACCGTAACCTTTAAAAAGGCCCATGCCCTTCAAGACGTGGTCAAGCGCAGTCCACTTGAGCGTATGCTGATAGAAACCGACGCGCCTTTCCTGTCTCCGGTACCGTTTCGCGGGAAAAGAAATGAACCTTCTTATGTGCGATTTGTTGCCGATGCACTGGCACAGCTTAAGGGGGTTGCCGTAGAAGAAGTTGCACGTGTTACCTCTGCCAATGCCCAGTCAGTGTTTCGTATCCCTCCTAATCTCTTCCGGTACAGGGGTCAAACCTACACATTTGACAAAATTTTTGTCAAATGTGTAGGTTTGACCCCCTTTAATACTGCACTGTTTTGAGCAGTGCCTCTATCTTTTCTTTTTCCTGTATGAGTATGTCGGATGCAAGTTCCAGGGTGATGGTTTTGTTGTAGCCGGCTCTGCACAAGGCAGAGAGAATGGGTTTAAAGGCAATGGACCCTTCACCTAAAGGAAGGTGAAGATCATCTTCGGGTGTGGTTCCTCCACGGTTGTCGTGAATGTGCACATGGCTTATGCGCTCCGGGTAGCTTTCAATAAAGCTGTAGGATGTATTTCGTGGGGATAACAGTTCCCCGTGGCCGATATCAAGTGTAAGGCCCAACTCTGGAAAGAGGCTGAAGGCCTTCTCAAAATCAACGGGTCGTTCACTCAAATTTTCCAGGCACAGTTTCATTCGTTTTTTCTGTGCCAGGTTCATCATTGTTTCAAGGATGGTCAGTTTTTCCTCGATGATCGGTTTGTCGATAAAACGCTGGTCTAACCAGAAGTGAAGGGTGATCACCCTGGCTTCGAGTGCGGCAGCGAAGTCGATCAGGACTTTGATTTGGGGAAGTAGTGAAGATCGAAGCTCGTTGCAGTCAAAAGGGTTACCTTCTTCAGGGCCGTGAACGAGCAGAAAAAAATTGTATTTCTTTTTTAATTGAAGTAGGGCAGGAATGTCCTGAGAGGCATGGTGATGGTTGGGGAGGTTAATCTCTGCAAAATCCAGATGTGCACCCCCCACATAGTCTGCTTCTGTTAAACTGTGTGCTCTTCCGCCAATGAGCATTTTTTTTGTGATACGATCCTTTCACGAGCAGTGAAGAGTCCTGATTGCACAAAAGTTGGGTGATGTATCAAGCGGGAAGTCTTAATGCTTCGATTCGCAATTACACATTTTAGAGCGCATCAGCTTAGGCCAGTGCAGAAATACGTTATCGTATTCATGAAGCGATGGACTTAATTATCGACCTTTGTGAGCAAGACCTGGCCTTCAGCAACCTGACTGATTTTGTTGTAGGCCTTGGTCAATTCATTCCAAATGTTGGGAAGAGAAATGTAATTTTTATCTTCCATTGCCTTTTCATAGCAGGCAATTGCCTTGTCATACTGTTCAAGCTGGTTATAAATCAAGCCCATATTGAACCAGGTGTTGCCCGGTGAGGCATAAGCTTCATCTGACAGGGCCTCTTCATAACACTTTATTGCTTTGTTGAACTGGCCGAGGCGGTAATAGGAGTTTCCCATATTGTTCAAGGCCTTATAGGGTGTCGGATAGTCTTTATCCTTGAGGACTTCTTCATAACACTTTACTGCCTTTCTGTGTTTGCCTAAATAGCTATAGGCAATCCCCATGTTGTACATAGCCTTGTACTTGCTGTTGAAACCACCGTTTTTTAAGTCTTTTTCATAATGCTGGATGGCTTCAAGGTATTTTTTCTTTGCAAGTAGTTCGTTTCCCTTCTCAAAGTAGTTGGTCGCATACTGCATTGGAGTCTCCATTCGATGGTTCTGTGAAATACTTACAATTTCTAATTACCCACTATAGCACATAATAGTTTGGAAAACAAGGGGGTTTTGAGGTAGTGCTTTCAACTTTTTTAATTTTGCACCATTTTGTTTATTGCGATTATGGTCTTGTCTGCTGGCAAAAAAAGCAGATTTTATCGATAAAAAAGAAAAATTTATGCCAGGGGGAAAGCATATTTAGTGAGAATAAATAATAAAAAGGCCCGATAGGAAACGGGCCTTTTAGATATCAATTATAAAATATATTTTTAGTACTATCACCTAGTACTGTGTGTTTAAAGCTAGAGTGAGGGGTGGGGCATGAGCAGATTTTCAATTTTTTTATTGATGAGACTCAAGTCATTGCTTTCTTTAGTTATTTTTTGCTGCAGTTCCTCTTCGTCTTTTTTCAATTGATCAAGCAGGGCGGTCTTTTTTTGGAGTTCCTTGATAATCCCCTCTTTCCTCATGGTAGTTTCCTTAAGGTTCCGCTCTGTTTCACTGTGTACCCGTTCAATCTCTGTTTTTTGTTCATCCAGCCCCTTTTTCAGGACACTGACCCGGGCTTCTCTCACATTGGTAATACGTTTATCCCAGACCTCTTTTTCCAGGGAGGTCCACTCAATGGGTTCTTCTATCTTCTGGTAGGCAAGATAGGTTTTGGAACAGGAGGGACAAATGTAGTAGTAGTGGATGCTGTCCTTCACCCCGTAGTGCATGTTTTCAGGATAGGGGACAGTCTCCCTTAGTTCAAGTGGTACATCCTGTTCATTATGATTTTCATCACATACATAGAGTACTTTTTCTTTTGGCATACTCTATTATTCGGCAGGAGGCAGCTAATCTTTAGTTTTTTTTTCACGGGAGATCAGGTGGGGGCGGCCAGCTGTCAACCTGACACTTCCCGGCCCACCTGCCTTCAATCCATCCTTTTTTGCCGTCCGGCAGTTCTATTTTCAACCAATCACCCTCCTGCTTGGTGATCTTACATTCTGCCCCGTCATGCAGTTGAAAGAGGGCTGTGTTGGTTATGCCATTTCCAGACCGGACGGTAATGTCCTTGGCCACTACAACACCGTCAATACCATAGGAGTAATAATAGAGTTTTAGTGCAAGGGAAAAGCCGAGTACTACTACCACTGCCAGGGTGATAAGAAATATGAAATTGAGATACTCCTTTCTCCACACTATCCTTATGATTGCGATTAACCAGAAGAGTGTATGTGCTATGAGAAACACTATAAACAGTTCTTTTATGTTGAGCTTGGAATACCAGAAACAGAATCGTTTCAGGAAAGGAACCAATTGCTTTGATTCAATCCTGTCCTTGGTTAACTGGCGGGCATAACGTAAGTTCGCGTTGAGATCTTCATCCCGGGGCAGGTAGAGCTCTGCCAAACGGTAGCTTAAGATTGCTTTTCCCAGCATTCCCATTTTGAAATAGCTGTTGCCCAGATTGTAGTAGAGTGTCCCGTTGCGGGTACCATCCTGCAATAGTTTTTCAAAGTTCCGGGCTGCTTGAGAATAGTTCCCTTCTCTGTAGTTTTTCTGGGCCTCCATAAAGAGTGTTGCCTCATCGAGAGATCCTCCTCCGTTATCGTCCTCTGCCTGACCGTAGGCAGGGTAGAGGATGCAGAGTAGAAAAAGACCCATTGCCAGTATCTTTAAAACCGTTTGCTTTATTGTAAAAACCATTTTTGATCTTTGCTCACTTCTTTATGCGTTTATCAAAAAATGCAGCTAAGTCTTTTACCTGCTGTAAGAGGTCTTCCTTTTCCCTGGTGCTCAGCTGGTGAAAGGCAAACTGACCGGATTCAAGGGTGCTTAGGATCGTCTTTGTCCGGTCGATGTGTTCTTTTTGTATGGTGCATGCGTGGAGACGATTTTCAATTTCCAGGGATGTGAAAGCACTTCCTGTAATGTTAAGCTTGTCACCGAGGAAGTCTTTAAAGGCTTTGGAGGTGAGCCGGTAAAACTCTGAAGAGTCTTCTCTCTCAACCTGCCTGGTGACTGCTGTAATCTTTTTGTTCAGTTTCTTAAGGGCACTTTTGCTTCGTGCATAGCTTACGTCTTCTTCCCACCTTCTCTTCCTTTGCATAATTCCTACTAAACCTGCATATCCCAGAATTGGAAGGATAAAGAAAAACCAATAGCTCCAGTGCCAGGGATTTAAGCTGTAGGTTCGTAAGGCGGAAAGAGAAGCATTGATGGGGAGGATGTCTTTTCCCAGGATTTTTACTTCTTCCTTGGAGGTAGTGGTTCCCATCGCTTCTACGAGATGGAGCTTTTCCTTGTCAGGAGATGGAAGTACCGTAAGCATAAGCGGGGCGCTTTTGGAGAGTTCAAATATTCCTTGTGCTGGATTAAAATAGGTAAACGACAGGGCAGGTACCTTAAGAGAACCGTCTTTTAATGGTACCAGGGCCTTTTTGATAGTGAAGGTTCCTCCGAAAGTGTTTTGGGAGGTTTTTGTGGTGAAGGCCGGCTTGTCATCATATACCTTAAAATAATCGAGGGGGGGGAACTCAGGTCCCTGTGCATCCTTGATATTTCCTTTGCCTGCTATGGTAATGGTCAGGGTTGTGGTATCCCCAACCTCTAATTTTTTTTTACTCACGCTTGTTGTAAGGCTAAACTCACCCACCAGACCACTGAAAAGAGGGGTCATTCCTTCAGTGGGTAAAGGCTTAACCTCTACTGCTATAGGGGATGAGTGGAACAGTTTTGGTTTTGTCCGGGAGAATCCGAAGAATGCATCGTCAAAAAATCCTCTTTGTCTTCCGGTTCGTACAACAACATCACACTGTATTGTGGCCGGCCCAATTTCTATGGTGCCCTCACGGGTTGGAAAGAGTGCCTGTTTAATCTCGGTCACAGCAAATGTCCTGCCATTTACTACCTTTTCGTATTGACGTTCTTTGCCCAGCGGCTCTACTCTGAATCCGTCGAATGAAGGATTTTCCAGGCTTGCATTAGCAATCTGTATTCTTCTATACAATTTGAAGGTATAGATAATCTGTTCATTGACATAGGGTGTTTGGTTGCTGACACGTGCGGTGACAAAAACATCTTTGCTGGCCTGGGGTTGACTGTCAGCTTTTTTAATGGTGAGGGTAATCTTATTGCTTGTAATGGTCTTCCCCTTGTACTCCAGGGTTGCCGGACCGATTTTGAAGGTTCCAACCTGCTTTGGTACAAGGATGTATCTATAGTCAACCCCTGAGCTGACCTTATTGTTGATGATCTGCATCCTGGTAGAGCTGCCCTGTGACATCCAATCAAATGCAGCTAGCTCTGGAAGCCGTGGCTTCATTGCATCCTGGGTTCCCTCGACCGAGAGGGTGAGCATAATCTGGTCCTGCAGGGTTGCTTCGGTTTTGTCAACCGTAGCCCTGAGGGTGAGTGCCCATGCTCTGTCTGCACAGAGTAATAGCAGGATACTTACTATTGCAATTTTAACTCTCAACGTCATCCTCGGTTACCAGTCCTTTTCTGGTCTGTGAGACCCGGTCGCCTGTCTTTCTTCGGGCTGCATCTGTTTCCTCTTTCCTTCCTTTAAGCTTCTCAGCCAGCGCTCAGCTTCCTCAGGGGTCATGGGTTCGGCTTTTTTCTGCTCTTTCCCGCCCGGTTTCTGCTGCTCCTGCTTTTTCCCCCGCTTGCTGTTCCTGCTGTTGCTGCTTTTGCTCCTGCTCCTCGCCGGGAGACTTCTGCTGTTTATCTTCTGACTTCTGTTCCTGTTCTTTTTGGTCTTCCTGTTGTTCAGTATTTTGTTGATCCTGAGATTGTTCTTGCTGTTCCTGCTGTTGTTGCTGCTGTTTTCTTTGCTTTTCCTGATTAATCCTCTTTTTTATTTCTTCTCTTACAAACTCAAGGTTGTATTTGGCCTCCTGGTCATTGGGATCTAACTCAAGGGCCTTTTTATAATATTCAATTGACTCTTCCAGCTTGCCCTGACGAAAAAGACAGTTGCCGATGTTGTAGAGAGATTGCTCTTCCAGGGGAATATCATGAGCAGTTGCAGCTACATCCTGGTAATTTTTTATGGCCTCTTCATAGTTATTCATTTTATAGTGGGTATTGGCAATGTTGTATTTGAGCTTTGTTTCCTCAGGGGACTCTATCTGGGCGTCAACGAAGGATTTCATTGCTTCATCGTAGAGCTCATCCTTATACAGTTTGTCCCCCTTTTCGATCTTACTCTGGAGTGACTCCCCGTAGGTATGGTGGGGCACGAGCAGGAAAGCTGTTAGTACAGCAACAGCACCAAGAGGGAAATAATGTCTTTTTCTATTGGGTTTTTCATGTATATACATCTGATTTCAGGTTTCTTTTACAAAAAATTCTGCAGCAAGGAAGAGGAGCGCACAGAGGATGAACCATTGAAACCGCTGTTCCCATCTCCTCTTGCGGGTACTCTTCAGCTGTTTTTCTTCCACACGTTGCTTAATGCCTTCCTGGTAGATTTTGTCCAGATCCATATCCCCGGTAACTGACCGGACATAGGTCCCGCCTGTTTCAAGGGCAATCTTTTGCAGGGGGACTTCATCAAGGTGGGTTATAATCATATCTCCCCGGCGGTCCTTCTTAAATCCCCCGGAACCTTCTTTGTCGGGGATAGGCGCACCACCTTCCTGACCAACACCAATAGTGAAAATTTTGATTCCTTCTTGCTCTGCTTCTTTTGCTGCTTCCAGGGGATTGCCCTGGTGGTCTTCACCGTCAGTTATGAGAATGAGTGCTTTCGACTTTCGTTCTCTCTTGCTGAACGCCTTGATAGCAGTTCTGATTGCATCCCCCAGTTCAGTGCCCTGGACGGGGATTAAATCAGTGTCTATATAATCGAGAAACATCTTACATGCGCCATAGTCTAAAGTCAAAGGACATTGGACAAAGCTTGTACCGGCGAAGGCAATCAGGCCAATGCGATCTCCCTCCAACAACTCAATGAGGTCATAAACCTCTCTTTTCGCCCTTTCGAGTCGGTTAGGTTTGACATCCTGGGCTAACATGCTTTCAGAGACATCGATTGCAATAATAATATCTACCCCCACCCGCTTTATTTCTTCCCAGTGAAAGCCCCACTGGGGTTGGGTCAGGGCAACGATACCGCAGGTCATGGCGGAAAGTATACAACCGGCCTTGATTACTCTCCTGTTTTTCTTGAGTTGAGGGGCCAGTTCGGAAACAAGTTCTTTGCCACAAAAAAGGGCTAAAAGCCGGTCTCTCTTACGGAAGGCGTAGAGATAGAAAACAGCAAGAACAGGGATAACCCACAAGAGGAACAGATAACTTATGTTAGCAAAACGCATTGTTCAGGATCCATGATTCAGGGTTCATGATGCAGGATACAGGATGCATAAATACGAAATCCGAATATCTAAATCACCTATGAAAACTGTTTCTAACCGCAAAGACGCAAAGTACGCTAAGATTCCAAATAGTAAAAATAAACTCTTTATCCTCTCATCAAACTTTTCACTGTAATTTTTGCTGATTAATTTTTTCTTCATTAGGTTTTCTTTGCGCTCTCAGCGTCTCTGCGGTGATTTAAAATTTTGTCTTTCTGACTTCTTACTCCTGATTACTGTAGCTAAGGTATTTTTCTAAAACGGGTATTTCTGAGGATGACCTCAATGAGTATGCAAAACAACGCGGAGAGGAGGAACCATCCAAAAAGTTCCTCATACTCCATATACTCTTTGACTTCAACTTTTGTCTTTTCCAGTTTGTCAATCTTCTTGTAAATCTCTTCCAGTGCCTCGGTGTTGGTTGCCTTAAAATAGGAGCCGTTGGTGATAGTGGCAATCTCTTTGAGGGTCTCTTCGTCCAGGTCTACCCGCTGGTACATGTACTTTTTGCCGAAGATGGTGTCTACCAGAAAGGGAACTTCACCTGTGGTTCCTACTCCAACAGTGTATGTTTTAATAGAATAGGTTTCCGCAATCTCTGCCGCAGTCTGGGGACTCAAGCTTCCGGCATTATTTTGGCCATCGGTCAGGAGTATGATTACTTTTGATTTAGATTCACGTTCTTTGAGCCTGTTAACGCAGGTGCCCAATGCAGAGCCGATGGCGGTGGAATCACCTGCCATTCCTATTTCTACCTGGTCGAGGAAATTGAGGAGCACCCCGTAATCGAGGGTCAGGGGGCATTGGGTGAAGGCCTCTTCACCAAAGACAACCATCCCGATGCGATCATTGGTTCTCCCCTTGATAAAATCACTCACGACATTCTTTACTACCTCAAGGCGGTTATGCCGTTCGTCTTTCCACTTAAAATCAAGGGCCTGCATACTTCCTGAGGTGTCAAGACAGAGCATAATATCAATGCCTTCAGTAAGCACTTCTGATGCCTTGGTCCCTGACTGGGGACGGGCCAGTGCAATGATCAGAAGGACAAGGGCAAGGCACCGCAACAGGACAAGAACATAGCTCATCAGGAGGGAGGTAGACCGCTTCAGCTTTTTAAGTGTGTCAAGGGATGAAAATCGTACCCGGCTTTTTCCCACTCCTTTCCACTGATAGACCAGGAGAATGGGAATGATGATTAAAAAAAACAGTAACCATGGATCTTCAAATCTAATAGTGCTCAAGAGTGCTCACCTTTAAATATAGTTGCCAGTTACTCTGTTGGTTCGTTAACCGGCTCCTCTTTGGTTTTA
>CAVVWZ010000016.1:0-19731 GCA_963752035.1 uncultured delta proteobacterium
AGGCATCTTCCAGCCGATTAGCCTCAATGGTTGTGTGAATGGCTTCCTTAAGGCTGTCAAAGGTAAAGGGAATGGGAAATTGCAAGCTTTCAAGAGAGAGGAATAGTCGCTGCAGGTGGTGCTCAAGCCTAAAAACCTTTTTTTTGTAGGCCCGCATTGTTTCAAACAGACCATTCCCATAGAGGAACCCGTGATCGAAAACGGACACCCTGGCCTCGTCTTTGGGCAGCAATTCTCCATTGATATATACCAGCTGTTCCACACTAATGTCCTTTTCAACTGGATACTGGTTACTAGATACTTGATGCAAAATTCAAAATTATTTCACACCGCAAAGACGCAAAATTCTAAATGGTTCGGAAAGCTCATCATCCTGAGTCAAGTCGTATGAATCCAAAGTTTGATGTTCAGATGTTCTTAACTCCAGTATTACCGCTGAAAGTAAGAATCTGAGCATCTCAGTTCGGAGTTTTAATCCGAAATCTGCAATCCGCAATCCGAAATGTTTGACACTGACTTCTGTCTTCTGCTTTCTGTATACTATAGAGATAGTAGTTGAGAAATCAATCTAAAATTGAAACCGAGCAGGGTGTGAGGGGGACTTTTTTCTTTAGTTGACAGGGAAAAGGGATTTTACTATGATTCATTTATCTATATCTTATAATGCTTAATCCCGCACAACATGGTTGGAGAATTTTTGAGTGAAAACAGTTCACATAAAGATTACCGTCTGATTGTCTTCACTGATCTGGATGGCACCTTACTTGACCATGAAACCTATTCTTTCGAGCCCGCTCTTCCTGCCCTGGCTTTCTTAAAAGAGAAAAACATTCCCCTTGTTCTGTGCTCCAGTAAGACCAGAGCAGAGATCGAACCCTTACGTATTAAACTGAAAAATATCCATCCCTTCATTTCGGAAAACGGCGGGGCAATCTTTGTGCCCAAGGGGTACTTTTCCCCGGAACCACAGGCTGACCGGGAAGATGATCACTACCTCACCGTTGAACTGGGTACACCCTATAGTCAATTAAGGCAGGTTTTGAGTCGCATGGGATCTGCTCTTCCCGGGTAAACTCAGGGGATTTGGAGATTGGACACCTGGTGAGGTTGCAGAACTCTGCAGCTTATCTCTTGACGACGCCAAGCTGGCAATGAAAAGAGAATATGACGAACCGTTTGTTGTAGAGGGTGAAGTTCCGTTTGATGCCCTTCAGGAAATGGCAAGTCATTCACAGTTACAGGTGACCAGGGGTGGGCGTTTTTGTCATCTCATGGGGAACAATGATAAGGGAAAGGCTGTCCAACTGCTCAGGGATATGTACCAGAACCAATCAGGACATCCCTCCCCAACGGTTGCCCTCGGGGACAGCCTCAATGATCTTCCCATGCTCGAGGTGGTGGACTACCCTGTTCTGGTTAAAAAACATGATGGCAGTCATGACCCAGCTGTTAAGCTTGACAACCTGATTGTAACCCGCAGTAGGGGACCATCGGGTTGGTGTGAAGCTCTACTGGAACTTATTGCCAAAACTAGGTATATAGTGCATGAGTCAGTGACATGAATGTGGAAATCAAGCAACGTGAAGTCGATAAAAGAAAAGATACAAAATCGCTAACATCCTGAGACTGTGCACAATCCCTGCGGCATTGAAGTGCTGAACTAAAAGAAAAAGAGTGTCTATCTTATCTTTGTCAACCCTTATGAGTGCTTCGGCGTCTTTGCGGTGAGAAATGAATTTTGAGAGTCTCTTTGGGGAGAGGGGTAGGGTGAGGAAAAAAGAATTCTGACTTCTGTCTCCTTCGTTTTATTGTGCAACCTTGTTGTTTAAGTCTTTTAATTTAGGCATTCTAGGCATTTTAGCTCATTTTAGGCACTTAAATTTGGGATTTCTAGTCCTGTAAGGAGGTTGCTATGGCTGACTTTTATCAAACGGGTGTAGTCGCTACCTTCCACCGCTTTGGAGATATCAACCTTCAGCGTATGGAAGATGAACTGGCCGAATTTAATCGTAACAACCCCATTGCTCTAGTACTTCCTGCAACCTATGCTGAGCTCGAGGCCCCTGCGATAAAACAGATTGTGACAGGGAGTGTCCGAGGTTGCCTATCTCAATGAGATTGTAGTAACCATGGGAAGGACTACTGAGGAGCAATACAGGAAGGCAAAAAAGTTTTTTTCCTGCTTCCCTCAGAGGACACGGGTTATTTGGAACACCGGACCAGCACTCGGCAAACTCTATACACTGCTCGAGGAAAATGGTCTCTCCATCGGGGCTGATGGAAAGGGACGTTCCGCCTGGACGGCATATGGTTATATCCTCTCACGGGGAGAGAGCAAAGTCATTGCCTTACATGACTGTGACATCGTTAATTTCCCCCGCGAGTTGCTCGGGAGGCTCTGCTATCCCATCGCTTCGCCCAATATGGACTATGAATTCTGTAAAGGTTACTATGCCCGGGTAACGGATCGCATGCACGGGCGGGTTACCCGTCTCTTTGTTACTCCCCTGATCAGGAGCTTGACAAAACTATTGGGATCTTTGCCTCTGCTGGTATACCTGGACAGCTTTCGTTATCCTCTGGCAGGAGAATTTTCCATGATAACCGATCTTGCCCGGATCAATCGCATACCAGGTGATTGGGGCCTTGAGGTTGAAACACTGGCTGAGGTATACCGCAACTGTTCTTCCAAGCGCATTTGTCAGGTAGAACTCTCTGAAACCTACGACCACAAACACCAGCCTCTTTCGGCAGGAGATCCCACCACAGGCTTAATGAAAATGGCGATTGACATTGCTAAGGCTATCTTCAGAAACCTGGCCATTGAAGGTACCATAGTGAGCCAGAGCTTGATCAACACCTTGTTGATTACCTACCTGCGCACGGCCCAGGATACCATTAAACGTTACCATGATGATGCTGCCCTTAATGGCCTCTTTTTTGATCGTCACCAGGAAACCATAGCGGTTGAGGCTTTTACCATGGCCATTCAGATTGCCGGCAAGGATTTCCAGGAGAATCCCCTCTACACCCCCCTCATTCCTAACTGGAACCGGGTGACCTCAGCAATTCCTGATTTTACGGAACAATTGTTTGCAGTGGTGGAGGAGGAAAATAAAGCAGGCTAGATGGCAACATCAAAAATGAACGTTGCAACAGCAGAGACGCAAAGTACGCAAAGGTTTTAAAAAGATAAGCAAAGATGTTCCCTCGCCCCTCTGAAGATAGGGATAGGACTGTAGCGAGGATGTTTTGAAGCATTTGATATTTGGATTTGCGCTTTGCGTCTTTGCGGTGAGGAACATTTGGATTTGGGATTTATAGAAAAGATGCCACCGGCATCTTTTCTATAATGATACCTGCGAAGGGTTGATTAGTATGTTGCTTTTCTGATAGAGGGCTTCCATAAGTGCCCGTCCTTTGTGAAGGGTCTCTTCATATTCTGATGCTGGATCGGAATCAGCAACTATTCCTCCTCCCACCTGAAAATGAACCTTGCCATTACAGTGGAGGATAGAGCGGATCACTATATTGAGGTCCGTTTGCTGATTAAATCCTATGTAACCGATAGAACCGGTATAAATGTTTCTCCGGGTTGGCTCCATCTCATCGATGATTTCCATAGCCCTTATTTTTGGTGCCCCCGTGATCGATCCCCCCGGGAAAGTGGCTTTAATACAGTCGATGTGATCTTTGCCTTCCTTTAACCTGCCGGTAATAGTGGAAACCAGGTGAAACACTGTTGCGTATGTTTCCAGGGTAATGAGCTCTGGTACCTTCACCGTTCCGTATTCACAGACCCGTCCTAAATCATTTCTCTCCAGATCGACGATCATTATCAGTTCCGCCCTGTCTTTTGGGCTTGTAAGGAGTTCCTGTTTTAACAGCTCATCCTCAGCACTATCCTTCCCCCGGGGACGGGTTCCCTTGATGGGCCTGGTTTCAACTGATTTTCCCGACATCCGTAAGAATCTCTCCGGGGAGGAACTGATAATGGAAGTTTCTCCGCATTTAAGATATGCCGCAAAAGGTGCGGGATTCAACGTGCGCAGGGTTTTGTAGAGTTCAAAAGGCTGAGTGGAAACGGTTGCAGAAAATCTCTGCGAGAGATTTGCCTGATAGATATCGCCTGCTGCAATGTAGTCTTTTACCTTCATGACAGCCTGAAGGTACTCATCTCTGGTAAAGTTGCTTTCGAGTTTAATGGGGGTCTTTCTGTTGAGACTGTTTTGTTGTGACGGGACGGATATTTTTCCCGTGCTTAATTTTCGGTACAGTTCTTTGGCCCGAGTTTTGGCCCGGAGCTGCTTTAAGTGTTCGCTCTCTTCCGGCAGTCCGGTTGAGGATATCCATGCCTGGTCTGTAAGGTGGTCAAAGATGATAACGGTGTCATAAAAGGCAAGGAAGCAGAGTGGAATGGTGATGTCCTCTTTGCTCTGAGAAGGAAGCTTTTCAACGAAGTGCTTTAAGTCATAGGAAAAATATCCTACAGCACCTCCCAGGAAAGGTGGCATGTCAGGAGGGGTGATTAACCGGTACTTGGAAAAAAGGGTTTTTAAAACATCAAAAGGATTACCCTTCACTAATTCAATACTGTTCCCTCTGATGATCTCATTTCTTTCACCTTGATTCCTGAAGATGAGAAAAGGGTCGTACCCGAGAAATGAATAACGCCCCAGTCTGTCGCCATCCATACCGCTGTCAAGAAAGAAACAATATTGTTCATTTTTAAGGATTTCACAAACCTCAACAGGTTTGAGTGATGTGGAGAGCGATTGTATTTGAGGTATTGCTTTGTATCTGGCCATAGTAAATTAGAGCCGATTTCCTGAGTAGTTACAGCAAAGACAGTGATACATCAGCACAGACGATACGCCATCTGGTGCCCGTGTGGTCACGCAGCGTAAGGACACCATCCTCGTCAACTGACTCAGCTATACCCTCGAAGGCAGTCCCCATGGATTTTACACTAACGCTCTTATTGGTAATAAGCGAAAGGGCATCCCATCTGTTTTTGAGTGAAGGATAATCACCTGCTTGCAACTGTTGATAATAGGTTTCGATGAGGTCTAAGACGACCTTAAGCAGCTGTAGCCGGGGAAAGTCCTGCCTAAATATCTTCCGCAGGGAAGTAGCGGTGTCATATATCTCAGGGTAAACAGCCGGGTTACTGTTAACATTTAAACCTATCCCTGCAATCACATATTCTAATTGTTCACCAGTAACAGAAAGTTCACTCAGAATTCCAGCTATTTTTTTTCCTTTGACAAAAATATCATTAGGCCACTTTATTAATGTCTCCAATCCTGCCTCCTGTCTAATGGCCTCGGCAATTGCAAGAGAGATAACAACGGTTAAACGGAATGTCTGGATAGGAGTAAGGGAAGGTCGAAAAATGAGAGAGAAGAGGAGATCTTTTTCAGGAGGTGACCACCAGGTCCGGTCTAATCGACCTCTTCCTTCGGTCTGATGGTCGGTAATAATGAGGGTTCCTTCCGGCATGCCTTTTTGTGCTAATTCCTTTGCAACTCGATTGGTGGATGTTGTAGAGGGAAGATAAATCACTTCCTGCCCAAAACAGGATGTCCGTAATCCTTCTTTGATCGCTTCTGCTGAAAGAGTGTCAGATTCCATAGCTCCATATTCCAATGATTAAATTTTCTCACCGCAAAGACGCAGAGAGCGCAAAGCAAATCAAATATAGATACAAAAAGAGATTGCAGAATGAAAAAGTTACTCGGACTCCAAGTCTTCATGTTAGGATAAATACTTGTTGATGTCAACTTTTTCATTTATTTTCGTACTGTTCGTCTCTGCGATGCCATTAAATCTTTTCACTGACGTTTGTTTGCCGTTGCAGGCTTTGACGCATACTCCGCAAATGAATTGCCCGATGTGATCTCTTTTCCTAAAGAGACGAAGTTGTTCGAAACATGCCAGGTGGTCAAAGTCTTCCTGCTTTTCTTTAATGGCCCCTGCGGGACAGACCTGTAAACACTTTCTGCACTCGTGACAGTCTTCTTTGAGGGGATGACTATAAGGCAAAGGGAGATTAGTCAGAATGGTCACCAGGCGGATGCGTGCACCGAAAGTCGGGGTGACGAGCAAGTTATTTCTCCCCGTCCAACCCAGTCCGGCCTCTAAAGCAATCTTTTTGTGGGAGAGATGTCCTTTTTGATTCTCCCAATCTATGATTTGAGAAGCAGGTATGGGAAGGGCGCTATAGCCGAGCTGATGGATGAATTGTGCCAGATTAAAGGCTACGCGGTCGAGAAAAAAGTTGGCCTGGCGATAGTG
Source organism: uncultured delta proteobacterium (assembly GCA_963752035.1). Lineage (GTDB taxonomy): Bacteria > Desulfobacterota > WTBG01 > WTBG01 > WTBG01 > CAVVWZ01. Next base: position 6,298 of record CAVVWZ010000016.1, read on the forward strand.
ATGGAAATAGAGCTGTGTAGGTCTGTCCTGAATCTCATCAAGGACGGGACCGGATAATCTCACTGCCAGTGAGATGCCGGAGTCAAATGAAGTAATCACCTGCTCTGAGAGTTGTAGAAACTCCTCTTTCAGGGGTTTTATGTCAGCGACTCCTACGAGAGATACTCCCTGGTTATAAATCCACTCTTTGAGGGTATTATAGTTGTTGTTCATTTCATTCATAATTTAGAGCCATCCCAGCTTTTTCAGGTAAATCATCAATATGGACAGTGCTGCCGGTGTTATACCAGAGATACGTGAGGCTTGTCCAAGGGTATGTGGTCTGATTGTAATCAATTTTTCCCGTACTTCATGTGTGATTCCCTGGATTTCATCATACTGTATCTCCGGTGGAATCACAATTCCTTCCAGTTTTTTGAATTGCGCTACCTGCTGGTGCTGTCTGTCAATGTATCCCTGGTACTTCACCTGAATCTCTATCTGTTTAATGATATCGTCAGTGAGGTCTGCAGGGCACGAATCAAAAAGACATACCTCCCGGTAAGAAAGTTCCGGTCTCTTCATCAAATCATGAAGTGAAGATGCAGTGCGCAGGGGAGCAGATTGGTGCTCTATCAGTTTATCGTTCACCGTGGACTGCGGGTACACCGGGGTCTCCTTTAGCCTCTTCAGCTCATGGTCAATCGTCCTTTTCTTTTTTGTAAGTCGCGCATAGGCATCGTCGGTAACCAGGCCCAGTTTATACCCTTTGTCCATCAGTCTCAGGTCGGCATTGTCTTCCCGTAAGAGAAGGCGGTACTCTGCCCGGGAGGTGAACATGCGATAGGGTTCTTCAGTGCCTTTGGTAACCAGGTCATCAATGAGCACGCCAATATATGCCTCTGAACGGTCAAGTATGAAAGGTTCTTTGCCTTGCACTCTCAAGGCTGCATTTATGCCTGCAACTAAACCCTGGGCTGCAGCCTCTTCATAGCCGGATGTGCCGTTGATTTGACCGGCGTGGTAGAGGTTCTGTAGCAGCTTTGTTTCAAGCGTGGGTTGTAACTGAATGGGGTTGAAATAATCGTATTCAATGGCATAGCCAGGCCGCATTATTTCCACATTCTCCAGCCCCGGAATAGTTCTCAGCATTGTTATCTGAGTGTCCAGGGGGAGGCTGGTGGCGAGACCGTTGGGATAGTATTCTATGGTGTCATATCCTTCAGGTTCCAGAAAAATCTGGTGACGATCTTTTTCTGCAAAGCGCACTACCTTATCCTCGATGGAGGGGCAGTAGCGGGCCCCGGTTGCTTCAATTACCCCGGTGAAAAGAGGAGAGCGGTCAAGATTACCCCTGATAATGTTGTGTGTCTCGGTTGTGGTATAGGTAATATGGCAGTCAACTTGTCTTTGCACTATCTTCTCAGTTGCAAAGGAGAAGGGGTGAGGAGGGTTATCGCCTGATTGAGCTGTGGTGCGGGAAAAGTCTATGGTAGTGCCATTGAGTCGGGGGGTAGTCCCTGTTTTGAGCCGTCCCACCTCAAAGCCTACATCCCTTAAATTCTGTGCCAGACCGATGGAAGGGGGGTCTCCCATTCTCCCGGCGGGGAAATGGTTGAGCCCGATGTGGATTACTCCGTTTAAAAAGGTGCCGGTGGTGATGATGGTGGTTCGGGAAAGGAACTGTTCACCTAATGCGGTTTCAATCCCCTTTACCTGGTTTCCCTCTACCAGAAGACGTTCGACGACGGCCTGCCTCAGTGTAAGGTTTTCCTGCTTCTCCATGACTGATTTCATCCTCAATCGATAGGCTTGACGATCTGCCTGGGCACGGGATGAAATTACCGCAGGGCCTTTCTTGGTGTTAAGGCGCCTGAACTGAATGCCGGTAGCATCGATAATGAGTGCCATCTCTCCACCGAGGGCATCTATCTCCCTTACCAGCTGGCCCTTGGCCAGGCCACCGATAGCCGGATTGCAGGACATAAGGGCAATGGTATCAAGGTTGATGGTAAGCAGCAGCGTTTTACACCCCATGCGGGCCGTGGCAAGTGCCGCCTCGCACCCCGCATGTCCTCCTCCGATAACCACTACATCATAGATTGTAGACTTACTATACATGGGAGAACACTCAAAATGGTTTAGAAAAGAGGTGTGTTTACACACGACCATACTGTGGATTAAACCATATCATAAATAATACTATTTTTACACCCGTTAAATCATGGGATGAACAGCGTAAAGTAATTGACAGCAAATTATTTCTCCTGTATAAGAGAAAATTATAATGCTCATGGTATTTCATACATTTAACTGATGAAAGGAGGGCATGATGAGTATGATGAAGGAATTTAAGGATTTTGCCGTGAAGGGGAACGTGGTTGATATGGCTATCGGTATCATCATCGGAGGCGCCTTTGGCACAATCATAAAGAGCCTGGTTTCTGACGTTTTGATGCCGCCGATCGGTTTGCTCCTTGGGGGTGTCGATTTTGCAAACTTTTTCGTTGTTCTCAAGGAAGGAGCAACCGCAGCAGCTCCCTATGGGGCTCTGGCTGATGCTAAAACCGCGGGCGCGGTCACCATTAACTACGGAATTTTTTTTAATGGCTATTATCAGTTTTTTAATCGTTGCGTTTGCAGTGTTTATGCTCGTCCGTAGTGTCAATCAAATGCGGCGTGAAGAAGAAGCCCCTCCCGAGGAACCAACCACCAAGGAGTGTCCCTATTGCTTTTCAACCATAGCAATCAAGGCGAGCCGTTGCCCTCACTGTACGTCAGAGTTCAAGCCCGCTTAGGTGTGATGTGTTGCTAGACCGATTGTTGTACGAGGGGTGCGGAAACAGATCCGCGCCCTGTTTTTGTTTGAGACCCCTGTACTATGAAATTTAAAAAAGAACTGCATAACGGCGTTGAATACCGATTTGACCCTCTGACCAATCACCAGACCAGGATTAATCCTGCCCGGGCTAAAAGAATGCGCCAATCTGCCTCCGGTAGTTTCGACCGGGGGGGGTGGATACAAGAAGGGATGGAACAGTGCCCTTTTTGTCCTGAAAGAATAGGTGAGGTTACTCCCTGTTTCTCCCCCGATTTCTGCGCAGAGGGCCGCATGCAAGCTGGTGAAACCTATGTTTTCCCAAATTTAAACCCATTCTCCCAGTACCATGCAGTAGCTACCCTTTCCCCCCACCATTTTCTGGAGGTGGATCAGTTTGACGAAACACTGCTTGCCAGCAACCTGAAACTCAGCAGGGACTACTTCCTTGCCGTGCACCGGCATGACCACAAGGCACGCTACCCCATTTATCTCTGGAATTACCTTCCCCCTTCAGCTGGCAGCATTATTCATCCTCATGTGCAGCTCATGGTAGAACAGTCACCCATACCGGAACAAAAGAAAGTTCTGGGAAAAAGTAAACTGTACTTTGATGGTAAAGGTAAGAATTTCTGGGATGAGTTAATCACCACGGAAAAAAAGGTTAATGAGCGATATATTGGATCAGTAAATAACATTCACCTCATCGCAAGTTATGCACCCAGGGGTTTCAGAGAAGTTGAAATTATCATAAACGGGCTCAGCTCATTTGTGGAATTGGATACTTCCCACATTGAAGGCCTTGCTGGCTGTATAAGCACCATTCTTAAAGGGTACAAAGCTATGGGTGTGGGCAGCTTCAATCTGGTTTCCTTTTCTTCCGGTGTGACGGAAAAACTTCCTTCCTTTACCCTCCACTTTAAGATTATCTCCAGGCCCTATCCCCGGGGTATTTACACAAACGATTCAGGTCCCTTTGAGAGGCTCTATGATGTTTGGGTTGTTGATACCCTGCCTGAAACGGTAGCACAAACTTTAAAGAAGCTTTTTTAATATTTCGAGCAGGAGTTCCATAAAGAATAAAAAAGCCCAATAGTAGTATTGGGCTTTTTTAATGTGGAGGCGGCATCCGGATTCGAACCGGAGCATAAAGGTTTTGCAGACCTCCCCCTTAGCCACTTGGGTATGCCGCCTTTTTTTTCGTGGAGCGGGAAACGGGATTCGAACCCGCGACGTCAACCTTGGCAAGGTTGCACTCTACCACTGAGTTATTCCCGCACTTCATTAACTTTAAATTATACAAAATTTATCTTAGGATGTCTAGAGATTTTTGGGGTCAGGTCTACACTTTTGACAATTATTGTTCCAAAAGTGCTAGACCTGACCCCTGAGTGTAGTAATTTCTTTTTTAATATAATTAGCTGAAATATACAAGATATATATTTATTCGTAATTTAATTATAATTTGAATTATTATCAATTTTTTTCTTGCGTTTTATATATTTTTTTGCTATACTCATAAACGGCTTTAGAGCCTCTCCTTTCTTAATGAGAGAAAGGCGGTAGTAGAACTTGGGTAAGGGACGCTATCGCCTTTTTCTCTATTTTGGGGTCAGGTCTACACTTTTGACAGAATAATGTCAAAAGTGTAGAACTGACCCCTGTTTTTTGCATAAATAAACTGGCCAATCGTATTAAAACCCGCTATTATTGTCCTGAAAGATTATTTCTGATTATTCTGACAAAAAAAATCAATGAGACTGCCCTGGTACTTATATTTTTTGACCTATTTTGTGAAGTGTCGTATTTTCAAGAGGCGCATTCCTCTGTTAGCCGGCTTTAAGATTACCAATCGGTGCAACCTCAGGTGTATACACTGCCCTTTTTGGAAGCGTACCTCTCCTGAAATGCTCACCTTTGACCAGGTTAAACAGATACTTCTAACCCTTTACGGGATGGGTATAAGAATCCTTATTCTCGAAGGGGGCGAACCTTCTCTCTGGAAAGATGGTTCCCATACCATTCATGATGTTGTTGAATATGCACAAACCCTCTTTTTCAGTGTGGGAATGACGACGAATGGGACGGTTCCTCTGACTGTCCCCACAAATACGGTTTGGGTTAGTGTTGATGGTCTCAGGGAAACCCACAACCGGATACGTGATAATAGTTTCGACAGGGTAATCAAACACATACAAAACTCAAACCATCCCAACATATATGCCAATATTACCATTAACCAGATTAATTACAGTGAAATACCCGATCTGGTAAAGTTTCTTGCGGATAAGGTGAAGGGGATTACTATCCAGTTTCACTATCCTTATGAGAATGATGATATCCTGACGCTCCCCTTTAAAGAACGAAGACAGGTGCTCGACACCCTTATCACTCTCAAAAGAGAGGGGTATCCCATAACAGATTCTTATCTCTGTCTCGAGTCACTCAAAGACAATAACTGGCACTGCCATGACTGGATGCTCGCCAATGTCGAACAGGACGGGAGTATCAATCTCGGTTGCTATGTGAAGGGGAGGGGGGACATTCAGTGTAAAATGTGTGGATTTGCCGCCCATACCGAAATTTCACTTGCCTATGAGTGGCACCTTGAAGCGATTTTAACGGGTCGGAAGATATTTCGATGGGGTCAGACCTACACTTTTGACAAAAAAATGTCAAAAGTGTAGGTTTGACCCCGGGTAATTGAATCAGGATTAACCTTATGAGTGTTCAAGAAAAGAAGAAGTTGCTGCTCCACACCTGTTGTGCCCCCTGTTCTCCCCATGTTATTGAGCTGCTGCGCAAGGAATTTGAGGTAGGTGCATTTTTCTACAATCCTAACATTCACCCCCTTGAAGAGTATAAGCTGCGCCTGGAAGAAATGAGGGGATTCTTAGGTGCGATCTCCGTTGAGCTGATTGTGGGAGACTACGATGCAGACCAGTGGTTTCATATGGTGAAGGGGATGGAACAGGAAAAAGAGGGTGGTAGACGTTGTGAGCTGTGTTATCGTATGCGGCTGGAAAAGACAGCCTTTATGGCACAGGCAAAAGGGTTTCACTATTTTACAACCACTTTAACCGTTAGTCCCCACAAGAATGCAAAAATCATCAACCAGATCGGCCGTGAAATAAAGGGTAATCCTGCTGTGGTCTTTTATGAGGCAGATTTTAAAAAGCGTGACGGTTTTAAAAAGAGTTGCGAGCTGAGCAACAAGCACGGGTTCTATCGACAGAACTACTGCGGGTGTATTTACAGCAAAGAACACAAATAGCCACATTGCGGATTGCGGAATATGAAAAAATTTATAATCACCGCAGAGACGCAAAGAGCGCAAAGAAAACTTGGTGAAGATATTTTTTACTATTTACAATCTCTGCGTACTTTGCGTCTTTGCGGTGAGAATCAAGTTTTCCAACCTTTGGTGTAAAACACATTGATATAGTGATAGACGTTTTTAGAGGTTGAAAACTGTGGTCAAATCGTATACTAAATAGACATAGAACAGGAGAAAAAATTTAACCACAGAGAACACAGAATAGGTATATTCATTAAAAACTCTGTGAACGCTTTCCACGACGCATTGCTCGTGCCTGTCATTTTTTGCATTCTTAAAAGGGAAAAGTGATGAAGTCATTTGAGATGATTACCATACCGCCTCGAGAGGAAAAGCCCAGGAAGAAGGGGCTTACTACGTTGCTGGATAGGGGACTGGGTTATCATGCAGCTCAGGACTTAGTTGAACAGGCTGCAGACTATATTGACCTGATAAAGTTGGGTTGGGGAACCAGCAGGTTAATTTCCGAAGAGGCCGTTAGAAAAAAAATTGCACTCTATAAGGATAATCAGATTAAGGTGAGTAATGGAGGTACCATCCTGGAGATTGCCTATCAACAAGACAAAGCAACCCAGTTTTTCCTTTCAGCCAGAGAAATAGGAATCGATTCCATTGAGGTTTCAAACGGAGTTGTGCGTATTCCGAGAGAGCATAAACAAAAATTGATTCATGAGGCCTGTGAACTCGGTTTTGAGGTTTTTTCTGAAATCGGCAAGAAAGATCCCCTTGCAGATGCTGAGATTAGCCTGCAGGAAAGGATCGAAGAAGCAAATCATGATTTGGCTGCAGGTGCATCTAAGGTTGTTATTGAGGCACGGGAAGGGGGGAAGGGGATCGGTATCTATGATGAACGGGGAGGTGTCAAGGAAGAGATGGTTGCATCCCTCGTCTCAGAAATAGGCGTGGATAATATTATCTTTGAGGCCCCCGATAAAAATCAGCAGGTGTATCTCATCCTTCACCTCGGAGTCAATGTGAATCTTGGAAATATAAGGACTGATGATGTTATCCCCCTTGAAACCTTAAGGAGGGGGTTGAGAGGAGATACACTTGGGAAGCTGTAGGATCAGCCTGGGAATAAAAGGGGTTAAAAGCACCAGGCCCCGGGAATGTTGTGTGATCATTGATGTTTTAAGGGCATCAAGCACAATTGTTACCGCCCTGGCACAGGGTGTCCGGGAGATCCGCACCGTTACAACCCTGCGTGATGCTAAGCGGTTAAAGAAGAAAAATTATATTCTTGCCGGGGAACGAAAAGGTGTCACCCTGCCGGGTTTTGATCTGGGAAATTCTCCAGTTGAAGTCGTACGGGCCACCAGGAAGCATACCTTCCATAACCTGGTTTTGACCACGAGTAACCTTACCCGGGCATTGGCGTGCTGTACGAGTGCCTGCATATGTTCCAGTCTCAATATTACGGCCGTGAGTAGATACATTACAGGTAAGCGGTCGAATATTGTAGCTGTCGGTGGAAGTCACGGCGTCGTGGAAGATTTAGGTGTCGCCCTGGCACTGGTGATGCTTTTAAAGGGCATGAAGCTGGAGAAGAGTATACTACAAAAGATGATTGTCCAATCCCGTGCTGCGGAGCACCTGGTCAGCATTGGTTTTGGTGCTGACGTGAAGTTTATTACTGCTGTTGATAAATACAATATTGTTCCAATATATAGAAAAGGGACAATCAAAAAAAACTGAACATCGAACATCCAACGTCCAACATCGAACGTCGAATGAAAAGAAAAAGATAAGTCAAAGAATTTCGGATCTCTCCTCTAGCAGAGATGGCGGATGTTTGAAGTATTGTGACATTTCGATTGCGGATGCAAAAGATTTTAGACACCGAGAGACGCATTGTACGCAATTTAGAACCTATGAGATAGTTGCAGATTTTCTGACATTCTGGTGTTTTGAGAATTTGATTTCTAATTGTATTTGCTTTGTGAGCTTTGCGTGGCTTTGTGTTGTGAAAAAGTTCTTGATTTGATTGGTAATTAAGAGAACTTGGTCAGGTTATGAGTTCTACCATTGACAATGAAATAGCGGCAATTATGCTCGCAGAAGATATCAATTTTGTTTGCAGTGTCCCCTGTGCCATGCTGACAGGTGTTCTCAAGCAGCTGCACGATGCCTCCCTGCTCCATATTCCCGTGACCAGGGAGGAGGAAGGTGTTGGTATAGCAGCCGGTGCGTCTCTGGGAGGGAAGCGGCCGGCCCTTCTCATGCAAAACTCAGGGCTTGGTAACGCCCTTAATGCCCTTCTGTCCCTGACCAAGCTCTACAGACTCCCCCTTTCCCTCGTCATCAGCCAGCGTGGGGGGAAAGGAGAGCCGGTTTCGGCACAGATTCCCATGGGTAAAGCAACCCCTAACCTTCTTAAAGCTGCCCGGATTGACTATGTAAAAATCAAAAAAAGAGAGGACCTCATTAAAATGAGGAAAATGATTCGGAAAGCCTTCGGCAACAATAGAGTCACTGCGGTACTACTATCAAGGAGCTTGTGGGATGAAGCGCATTGAGGTAATCGGGGCAGTTGCGGAAAGGGAAGGTCTCCTCCTCTGTAACCTGGGATTGCCCAGCAGGGAGCTCTACTCTCTCGGGGACAAACCTTCCTATTTTTATATGCTCGGTTCCATGGGCATGGCAAGCTCAATCGGACTGGGTTTAGCGCTTGCACAAAAGAAGAGAGTCTATGCCATCGATGGCGATGGGTCCCTGCTCATGAACCTGGGGTCCCTTGCTACCATTGCCCGGCATGCCCCCCCTAACTACTGTCTGATTGTCATCGACAATAAGTGCTACAGCAGTACAGGCAATCAGCCTACACATACAGCTCACGAAACAGATCTGGCACAAATTGCACGTGGGGCCGGTGGTAAACAGGTGGAAGTGGCGGACAACCTGAAAGGTTTGCAAGATAGCCTGGACCGTCACCATGATCAATCCCTTATCCTCATTGCACACACAGATGCCTCCAACGCTGATGTCGGTCAGGTGCCTCTTCTTCCACGATTTATTGCAAAAAGGTTCATGGGGGAGGTAATGAAAGAATGAAGCAGTGGATTGAGGGGAGAGGATAGATAAAAGGGGGAAAAAATAAAAATTCCTTTGACAATAGAGCAAACCTATTATATAAAGGCTCTTTTTTAATCTCCAACAAGAGGGAATCGTTATGGTTTTGGAATCACTCAAGGCGATTAAATCGTCTGAGAAAGAGGCCATAGGTCAGGTCGAGCAAAGCAAGCAACAAGCTGAGAAAGCTGTAGAAAATGCCCGTGTGGAATCGAAGCGCCTACTGGACGAAAAGCGTGTTAAGGCCCAGCAGGAAAGTCAGTCTATGATAGAGCAGGCGCGGAAGGAAGCAGAGGGAGAAGCGAAAAAAATACTCGATCAGGCAGAAACAGAAACGGCTGAATTGAGATCGAGTGCCTCTTCAAAAATGGATCAGGCACGCAATACCATTGTAAAGCAACTTATCGGATAACACCTATGTTTCAGACAGTCAGAATGAACAGGCTTCAAGCGCTTGTTCTGGATGAGCAGAAAGAAAAGGTTATAAAAAAACTCCACGATCTGGGAGCTGTGCAAATTTCAGATTGCCGGGAAAGACTCAGCCAGCCTGAATGGAAGCCTCTCCTGGAGGCGCCTGCCTCGAGTCCACTGCTCAGGGAAATAACCTCTTCTCTTATGTCCATAAACAAGTGGCTGGACCTTTTCGAGTCCATTGCACCGGAGCAAACAGGAGAGTTTTTTTAAATACCTCTTTAACCCTTCGAAACCGAAGAAGATTCCTTATGAAGAGATTGACGGTGAGAAGCTGCTTGGAAGAGTTGATCAGGTGCTTGAAGAGGTTCAGAGTGCAACTCGTGACCAGTCTGTGCAGTTGGAAAAAGCCAGGGAAGACATGGTTAATTTACAGAACCTCAAACAGTCCATCAGCAAACTGGGTTCCACTGACATTGATCTTACCTACGTTGAAGAAACTGCAATCACCTCTGTGTACCTGGGAACGACGCTCACCAGAAATGTGGATGTAATACAGGCTGAGTTAGAAAAGCTCACCGAGCAAACCTTTCTTCTTGAACACGCTGCCTTGAATGATACCGATTCAGTTGTAACTATAGTCTGCCTCAGTCAGCATGGCCCTGCTGTTTCAAACTTTCTCCGCAGAACAGGTTTTGAGCGGATCGAAACCGGTGGGTATACGGGTAAGCCTCAAGAAGCACTGCGTACCATTGAGGGCAGCATTGACGGGCTTAAGGGAAAAGAAAAGCAGCTTATAGCAGAAATTACTGCTTCATCAACCCAGTTCAAAGATACTCTGCTCGCCTTGCGTGAGTTGCTCCAGATTGAAAAGGAACGGGCCGATGCCCATGGTCATCTTGCCACCAGTGGGCCGCTTTGTATGATCGAGGGATGGACTCCCCGGAAAAAGACTGAGAAAGTAATCCGGGAGATTGAGACAGTTACTGATGGCCTTGCGGTTATTGAGGTAGCTGAACCAAAAAATCCTGATGAAAAGGTGCCCATTCTCCTGGACAATCCTCCTTTTTTCCGGCACTTTGAAGTACTCACCAATATGTATTCCCCTCCGAAATATAACGAAGTAGACCCCACGGTGTTACTGACCATAACCTTCCTCTTTTTCTTTGCCACCATGATAACGGATGCTTTCTATGGAGTTATCACCTTTGCCCTTGGGTTTCTGATGTTGCGGGGTGGGGGGAAATACAGTGGTATTATTAAGGATTTTGGTATGATCTTAACTGCCGGTGGTCTTACTACCATAGTTGCCGGCGCGCTGACGGGAGGGTGGTTTGGTAATCTTCTCATAGAGTTTGCAGGCATGACTTCCCTCAAAAGTCTGATGATTATTGATCCAATGGTTGACGTGCTTCCCTTTTTAGTTTTTGCAGTTGCCGTGGGAGTTGTTCACCTTGATGTTGGCATTGTTATTGGGATTATTAATGATGTAAAAAGCGGGGAAACCAAGAGAGCGTTGACGGAAAACCTCTGGCTTATACTTGTTCAAGTCATTTTCGTGCTCTTCTATGCAAAAACCCTGGTAGCACCGGGAGGTGGTGCAGGGTTGTTTTTAAATATACTTATTGGTTTGAGTTCTCTGGTAGCGTTTCTCCTGCTCATCATGGGACATAAGGGCATGTTCTTTTTTACCATTACCGGTGCCATAGGAGATACACTATCCTATGCCAGGTTGATGGCATTGGGACTGTGTACCAGTGGTATTGCCATGACCGTTAACATCCTTGCAAAGATGAGCGGAGGTGTGGCCTATATAGGAGTTTTCTTTCTACTGCTTATTTTGGTTGTAGGGCATCTGTTTAACTGGGTTATACAGGTTATGGGTGCCTTTGTTCATGGTATTCGCCTGCACTATGTGGAGTTTTTCGGCAGGTTCTATTCAGGGGGGGGAGATGAATTTACTCCCTTTGCCATAAAAAGAGAAATAACAGAATTAAAAAACTAAACATATAAGGAGGAAAAGTATTATGGAATTCAGTCTCGGTGTCGGATTGGCAGCATTAGGCGCAGGTATCTCTATGGGTATTGCCGCAATCGGTGCAGGAATCGGTGTGGGTATTGCTGGTGCTGCCGGTGCAGGGGTTATTGCGGAAGATCCCAAGAAGTTCGGTTCTGTGCTCGTCTTGCAGGCCCTTCCTCAAACCCAGGGTATTTACGGTTTTCTGGGTGCAATCCTTATTATGATCGGAACAGGTATTTTAGGTACTCCGATTGAAGTATCTACTCCACTTGGGCTTATCTGTCTCGGAGCCGGGGTTTCCATGGGGTTAGGTGGTATTACTGCTATCGGACAGGGAATCACCGCCGGTGCCTGTATGGGAGCTGTTGCTAAACGGCCGGAGAGCTTTGGGCAGGGAATGGTGTTAAGCGTTATGTCAGAGACCTTTGCTGTCTTCGCGCTTCTCATTCTCATCCTGATTCTGGTGGGTGCAAAAGTTCTGGGCGGATAAACGGTTACGATCCTGCATGATACAGGATACTACGTATTCCGGATTGCAGATTTCGGAATGCGGAATAGAATCGACGAAACCTTACTGGAATACTGGAGTAATGGAGTGATGATGCTTCAACTTCCTGATTTACATAATTACGACTCGTAACCGAATAACCCGTCATTAATTGCTTGAGGATATTATGGCACAACAGGGTGAAAAGAAAATAATAGAAAAGATTGTCCAGATGGCTGCGGAGGAGAGCGCTCAGATTAGCTCTGAAGCACAGAAAAGGGCCGGGGAGATACAAAAGGAAGCAGAACGCAATGCCAACGCTGAGGCCCAGGACATTATCAATTACGGCACACAGGAGGCAAAGCGGGAGAAACAACGTATTATCGCGGATGCCCGCCTCAAAGCTAAAAGAAAGAAGATGTCTATGCAAGAGCAGCTGATGCAGGAAAGCTTTGAGAAGGCCACTAAATACCTCCAGGTGCTGGTGGAAAAGGGAGAAGATTCAGACTATAAGTATGATACTATTATTGCCAATTTTATTACTGAGGCGGCAGAAATCATTGGAGATCAAACCCTTAAGCTTACCTTCAATGAAAAAGACCAGAAGCGGTTTCAGCCACTCCTTAACCAGATAAGCGAAAAAGTTTCCCAAAACCTGGGCAAAAAGGTATCACTTTCTATTGATGAAAAGAGCCTTCCCACTCTCGGTGGGGTAAATGTCAGAAGCATGGAAGCAGCTGTGGGAGTGGACAACACGATTGAATCCCGCATGAGCCGATTCAATGACCAATTGAAGAATCGCAGCGGCCCTGGCAGACAGTGGGTACGGTTGGTGGTAGAACGAACCCCTCGAAAACAACATCCGCACTGTTGGGTTCGTGGTGGCAGATCTGACACACGCGACGACCGGCAATCTTTTGTGCACAGACTGCGTCCGGGACATTCAAGCGAAAGGCTGTCGATACTCTGTACTCCGCAGGCCATTCGTGATTCATGAAATCGATCTGTTGTCGCGTTCGGGGAAAGCCGTCCATTATTGCGTTTGGGCGGCGTCATTTTCTTGCAAAAACTTTAAAAGCGCCGTGGATACAGTTTCGCAGTCGACCAGCTTGCCACTATCCGTCGATATGGACGACTGTCGCAAGATCTTGCTAGCCGAATAGAGTGGAACCTTCCAAGCTGCGGCCAAAAAGCGGCCGTAGAAGCCTTTTCCGGAGCCCGGCGCACCGAGAAGGGCCATGTTGGCCTTAAGACGAAAGGCTGCAGCGGTCATCCCGATTCTTTCTCGCCTCTGGTCGATCTAGACTATATCT
>CAVVWZ010000017.1:0-28888 GCA_963752035.1 uncultured delta proteobacterium
AAGATATTCTATTGGACTATCCAAATTTTTGGACATATCAAATTCTTTTTTCCGTAAGTTGTTTTCGGAACCAACGTCCCCTTTTTATTTTTATCAAGTTCTATGTACAATTACCGATAGTTTTATAGGGATATGTAGGAAACTTAACCGTAGTATCTGTTACATAAAATCTCTTTAAAATTATTGTTTTAATGAGGTGATTGGCATGGATAAACCCCCTCAGACCAGTGCTGAGTGTAACCAGGGTAAAAGCGGTAATGCTGAAACATCTGTGAAAAATGAAATGGTGCATAGCAACAGGCTCAACAGAAAGACACTAGCCCCTGCTATATGGACCATTTTTTCAGTGGTAGCCTACTTCCTTCTCTTCACTTTTACCTTTCACATGTACGGAAATGCCATGGCAATTGGTGCCATGGTTCCCATCATTACAGTGGGATGGTTTTATGGCCTGGTGCCGGGGGTTTGTGCAGGCATACTCGGTTTCGCGGTAAATATTCTCATGTACCAGCTTTTTGGAATAAGCTGGTTAGACAGACTACTGCTGAGCGGAGGAGGTATGCTGGGATCCCTGTCTCTCATACTTCTGGGTGCATTGATAGGGCGTGTAAGGGATTTAAGTATCCAGCTGAAAAAAAATCGTGACACACTTGATGATTTAGTAAAAATTAAAACCGAAGAACTATACGAGAGCAACAAAGACCTGCGGGAAACAAAGGAATTTTTAGACAATATAATTGTAAGCTCGTTAGATTGTATCATTATTGCTGATAATACAGGCACTATCACCAGGACAAATGAAGCGTTTCTAAAATTGATTGATTATGGGCAGGAAGAAGTAGAAGGAATGCACGTAATGGAGCTCTCTATAACAGAGACTGGAACATATGAATCAATTACAGGGGAAACGATTACTTTTGATGAGGAGTTTTTTAAGGAAGCAAAAAGGCTGGTCTACGAAGAATTATTTGAAGAGGGAAAAATAGTTAACTGGGAGACCTACTACCTTCGCAAGGATCGGAAAATAGTCCCCGTTGAGATGAATATAACGTACTTATACAATAAAAAGGGAGAAATAGTTGGATCAGTTGGTATAAACAGGGATATTACAGAAAGGAGAAAAGCTGAGAAGAAAATCGTTGAAACAAGGGATTTCCTGGAAAATATCTTCAAGACTGCCGCAGATGGGATTATAGTAAGTAACCCTGAAGGTTACATAACAATGGTTAATGAAGCAGTGGAAAAGATGCTTGGTTATTCCAGGGATGAACTTATAGGAAAACACCCAAGGGAATTAGGCATCAAGGGCAATGAACATGACAGGAAAAGAGAAGAATTTATTAGAAGCTTACAAGAAGACGGCAATGTTATCGGATTTGAACATACCTGGGTAAAAAAAGACGGCAGTTTTATTGATATCGGTATGAATATCACGTTTCTAAAAGATATCCAGGAAAATATTACGGGAGCGGTAGCAAGTGTAAGGGATATCACGGAGAGGAAAAAAACAGAAATAGAGATTAAGGAAACCAAAGACTTTTTAGAAAATACCTTCAGGACCTCAGCGGATGGTATTTATACTGCTGATGGCAAAGGGTATATAACAATGGTTAATGATGCAGTGGAGAAGATGCTTGGTTATTCCAGGGATGAACTTATAGGAAAACATGCCAGGGAGTTGGCTCCCCGCAGGAGAACAATATGAAGAAGAGGGTCTTGACTTTATGGAAAAATTACATGAGGAAGGAACCGTCGTTGGAAGAGAACGTGTCCTGGCAAAAAAAGATGGCACCTTGCTTGATATTGAGCAAAGTGTAACATTTTTGAGAGACCGTGAAGGCAATCTCACAGGATCTGTGTCAAGCTTCAGAGATATTACCGAGAGAAAGCAGGCTCGCGAAACATTAGAGGAATCAGAAGAGAGATACCACAATCTTATAGAGTTTGCCAATATAGGTATTATAGTTTGTGAGAAAAAAAAGATAACACATATGAACAGAAATGCTGCAGAGATATACGGTTATTCTAAAGACGAATTGGTTGGCCAGTCTCCAGGTGTCCTGGTCCCGCAAAAATACCGTGAGCAGCACAAGCAGTTGTTAAAAAACCATTCAGCGCAAGCAAAAGAATTAAAGATGATTCATGAAGAAGAGGGGATAAGGAAAGACGGAACTACCTTTCCGCTCGAAGTTTCCTTTGCTCTCACAAACCCTCGAAGAAGATACAGTAATTGCAGTAATGAGAGACATTACCAATAGAAAAGAAATGGAGTATAAGCTTCTTCAGTCGGAAAAACTCAAGTCACTGGGAGAACTGGCGGGAGGAGTAGCACATGACTTCAATAATGTACTGGCCGCAATTCTGGGCAGAGTTCAACTGTTGAAAATGCAATTTAATCCCCCCGACGGTCAGCCGGAACAAAGAAAAGCAATGATTAATCTGATCAAAAGTCTAGGGGTTATTGAGAAGGCGTCATTTGATGGTGCTGAGACCGTAAGGCGAATTCAGGAGTTTGCACGGAAGCGGGCAGATGATAAGGACTTTACCCAAATTGAGATCAATGAATTGTTAGAAAACTCTCTGGAATTTACCAGGATGAGGTGGAAAGATCAGACTGAATCAAAGGGGATATCAGTAGATATTCAAAGAGCGTTCTCTCAGCTGGCGCCCACATTAGGAAGTGCTTCAGAACTGAGGGAGGTCTTTACCAACATTATCAATAATGCCCTTGATGCCATGCCCGAAGGGGGAACCCTTAAAATTGAAACCTGTAAAGAAGATGATTTAATTGTGATAACCATAGCTGACACCGGTGTGGGGATTCCTGAAGCAATTAGGGACAGGATATTCGATCCCTTTTATACCACCAAGGGTGTTCGGTCAACGGGATTGGGTATGAGCATTTCATATGGAATTGTCAACCGACACAAAGGCACTATCGGGGTGGAGAGTAGAGAAGGTCAAGGAACCACCTTTACCATAAAGCTCCCTGTCATTGAAGAATGTTCCACAACAAGAGAACAAAAGCAGGCTATACCACTGGAACAAAGAAAAGCAAGGATATTGATTGTTGAAGATGAGGAGGAGGTGCGGAAGCTCCTTTCAGAAATCCTGGTCATTGGAGAGCATGAAGTTGAAGTTGCCCCCAATGGCACCCAGGGACTTGAAATGTTTGAGAAGGGATCATTTGATCTGGTTTTTACTGATCTTGGCATGCCTGATATGTCAGGATGGGAAGTAGCAAAAAAGATTAAAGCCATCAATGGGAATGTCTCGATTGTCCTTGTGACGGGATGGAATATCGAAATAGAGGATGATGAGAAAAGAAATAACCATGTAGACAGGGTTATTCAAAAACCTTTCCAGGTAGACCAGATTCTCAGTGCTGTTCAAGAAATGATGAGCACCGATGACAGATGCAAAGCAGTTTAGCTAAATCACTCCATTACATCTCATGTGTCTTCCTTCCTCCAGTACAATACCGACGTAAGTGATTGATAATAGGCATCGATAACATAGGTCTGGTATTTCCCCGCCGGTACTCCATTATAAATGACCTCTGTCTCTCCCTGAACCATTGTCCGTGTGTAGGGAACCGACCAGTCGGGATAACTTATTGGTTCATAGATGTTGTACTGATCAAAGTGCTCATACTGTTCCATCGGGAATGTCAGCATTGAATCTGTGTTCTCCGCATAGAACTCTATTGGCAGGTTTACGACATAATCATACCCTTCATCTATTGCCTTCCAGTACGCTTCATTGGCAGAAAGATCGTTATTCTCCGGATCCCATTCGTCATCCCCAAAATTGAACTGGCATAAAATAACATCGGTTTTGTTAAAATTATAATTCTTAATTTGTGCTTTTGCCTCCTGTAAAAGCTTGTCTGTGTAAGACGGTCCAAAATTAAGCCAGGCCTCGTTAGGCATGCTCTTCCAGGGCATTCCGTGTATGGTTAAGGCAACAAACACATCCGAGCCCTGGGGGAGGATATCTAACCTGTCTCTCAACATTTCAAGAATGCCTGTCGCATTGGCTGAAAGTTACAGGCGGGAGGGGCAATAATGATTTTTATTTTCTTGCCGGGATGTTCTTCTTCCCATTCATGGATGAATTCAATGGCATGACGAAAGCCGGAATTAAAATCTTCAAAGTGAGAATATATTATTAGGGTAGAACCAAGGATGATAGTATCACATCCAGCATCCAGCATTTCGTGAAGCTTGGTTTTCATTTCATGATAAAAGAGGTTGCTTTCCCAACTGCACACAACATTGTCGTAATCGTTCTTTATTCTTTCAAAGACTTTACTGAAAACCTGTTGAACATGGTTCCACTGGGGGTTTCTCTTTTCAAGCAACCCCTTTTCGCTGTACCAGATGCGTGATTTATTGATAAGTTTTGCCCCGGCCGTTGGCAAACCGCCTTTTCGTTCCTGATAGAGAAAATAACCATGGTCAAAAGGCCCTCCTGTTGGGGGGATCCAGTTAATCCTGCCTTCTTTATGCTTTTCTATGTAGGGAATCCCATCAAGATCCCTGTCGTTTCCATCCATGTCTTCAAGGCTTGTTGGCGTGAACTCCTCTGCCTCATAAAATCGCTCCGGGTCTAATAAAACAACCCCTTTATCGGCCTTTGCGAATATCCGGAAAGGCCACGGTATAAGGGTATTAAAAACCTTTTTTACTACATTATAGTAAAACACTGAGCTGTGTTCAGGGGGTGCTACCAGACCCGTTACAAAAATACCCACCTTCCCGACAGGAACGGTATCCTGGGTTTCATAGTACTCAAAATAATCAGGCTGTAATGGACGGTTCTTGTAAGTGAAAAGCCCGAAGAACACACCGCATACAACAACAATAATGACCACAGTTCCTATAACTATTTTTTTCATGCTCTTTTCTCGCAAGGTTTTAGATGATGTGGAAAAACTACGTGGCCAGTCTTATAACACACACTGTCCAAGATTTAAAGGCAAAGGTAATCATCGCAAATCCCTGCTTTATTAGTATCCTTAAGTTATGAATTCTCTCTATAAATGTTGACTTCGACCTTATAAAACAGTTAACATTACGTATTGATTATAAGCGTTAACAAAAAGAGATTGCCACGCTCCCTTTGGTTGCTCGCAATGACGGGGGTGCGGATGAATCTGTGATTCGTTACCATACGCAAAATGTTAGAAGGAGATGTGTCATGGAGTATAGAAGGTTGGGAAGGACTAATCTCAATGTCTCAATAGTTGGATTTGGTGGACTTCCCCTTTTCTTCGAGTCTCCGGAAAAGGCCATACCCGCCATACATGCTGCGCTTGATGATGGAATCAACTACTTTGATCTGGATGAGGCAGGTAACCAGTTTTACCCCGAAAAAGTATACCTTGACGGTGGCCGTAAGATTGGTGAGGTGTTAAAGGAAAGAAGAGAAGACTGCTATCTGGGAGTCAAAAGTATGCGCCAGACCTATGAAGAGTTGAAGGAAGATGTGGACCTTGCCCTGGAACGGATTGTCAAAGGAACCGGGAGAGAGGTAATCGACATATTTCAGCTGGCCTTTTTAGATACTCCTCAAAAGATGGAAGTAATTTTCTCTGAAGGAGGGGGATTAAGGGCCCTGGAGGAGGCGAAAGAAGAAGGAAAGATTGATTTTATCCTCGGTGCAGCCCACAATCCTCGAACCATGCTCCAGATTATTAATTCAGAACGGTTTGATGTCGTAGAGTTTCCCTTTAATATTGTTGAGGCTGAATACACCAGAAAGGTCATTCCTCTTGCCAAAGAAAAAAATATTGGTACCGTTGTTATGAAACCGATAGGAGGAGGTCAGTTGTCCAGTGTTGCGGAATACTCCCTCCGCTGGATCCTCGGTCATGAGATTTCCTGTGTTATCCCGGGCATGCGGAATGAAGAAGAAATCAGGAAAAATATACAGATAGGTCATGCCCTCAAACCCCTGGAGACCGCAGAATACGAGGAACTGAAAAAAGTAGGTGAACGGATTGGAAAGGAGTATTGTCATAGGTGTGGATACTGCCTGCCATGTACACAGGGTATTTTTATCCTCGGGGTGATGGACTTTCTAAAGGCCCCCTTACTCTCAAAAGAAAAAAAACGTCTGGCCTATAAGGACATTATAGCCCGTAAAATGAGTGCCCCGGCGAGCAGCTGTATCCAGTGCGGAGAATGCGTAGCCCGCTGTCCCTTTGACCTGCCCATTCCGGATCTGATGTCACAGGCTGTTCAGTTCCTGGAAGAAGATTAGGAACTTCCCATTTGGGGTCAGGTCTCCACTTTTGACATTTTTTTGTCAAAAGTGGAGACCTGACCCCAGAAATGTTATTATTGATAAAGCAGTTGATTTACCGTCACTTTCTGTCTATACTTTCTCTCCTTACAACCTGGTGGTAAAAATTTCTGACGAAGGGATATCCCGCCTTCCTGAAGTTATGCATGAATACATTCAGGCGTATATTAAACTCTGGCAGGAGGCGGAACAGGTTGCTGAAAAAACGAGCAAAGTCTTTGATCTTGTTTTTTAACAGGATACATGATGCATGTTTGCTAAATCCCGAATCCTAAGTACCAAATCCCAAACAAATCAAAAATTCAAATGACCGAAATCCAAAACTATGAACCACGAAGCACACGAAGAGAAACTAAATAATGAAGAATGCAGGAGCAAGGAGTCAGAATTCAGAATGTAACGACAACAAACGAATTTAAATCCAAAATCTACAATCAACAATAATGAAAGGAGAGAACATGACAGAAAACACCGCAACTACCAAACCCGTTAAAAAGTTTGCAGGCATTGAAATAGCCTCGGAGCTGACAAAAACAAATTATTTCTTTTTGTTTTTTAACACCTTTATCATCGGCATGTTTATGAGCGTCCCCTCTGTTCTGCAACCGGCTTTTTTGAAGGATATCATCAACATTGATCAGAGCTTTTCGGGCTCGGTTAACAGCTTTTTACAGAATATGAGCCAGATTGCCACCCTGGGCTTTGTGGCCTTGATCGGTGCCCTGTCCGATAAAACCGGTCGCAAAATTCTTATTCTGCTTGGATTCATAACACTGGCAATTGCCTTCTATCTGTTTAAGGTTTCAAACGGCATTGCAGCGGGCCTGGGAATTTCTCCTGACCTGGCTGCTTCCATTTGTGCTACCTTGAGCTTCATGCCGGGCAGAGCTGCAGAATTTGCACCATTTGCTCCCGGCCTGCTGGTAGCCTATCTCATGCGTTTTATAGTGGGGGTTGGATTGATTTTTGCCTATCCCCAGTTCATCACTATGGTGGGGGATTACACGACGGATAAGGATCGCGGAAAAGGTATGGCAATGAATGGAATGGCCATGGGGCTGGCTTCGATTCTGGTATTTGGTATGTTCGGCGCTATTGTGAAACAGGGTGGTGTGCTGGCCGGGTTCAACGCAGCCATTCTGATTGCTGCAATGGGTGCTATCCTCACAGCACTTTTTATGAAAGACCGCATGCCTGAAAAGGCAAAGGATAAACAGGGTCTCAAAGATGTAATTCCACTGGTTAAAGAAAGTATGGCACTGAAGGCTGCTTACGTATGTACGCTGGTTACCCGCGCCGATGTTGTTATGCTGGCAACCTACCTTGTTGCCTGGGGCGTGAAAGTCGGCACTGCCGAGGGTATGGATTCAGGTAAGGCAACACTTATGGCGACTATCCCGATGATGGTCATGGGTATTGTTTCGTTTATGGCATTTCCGCTTATCGGTATTATGCTTGACAAAAAGGGCCGTATGCCGACTATTCTTCTCTGCGTTCTCTTTGCCGGGATAGGCATGCTTTTGCTGGCCGTGGCTCCTTCACCATTCAGCCCGCTCTGCTTCTTCGCTGCTGCATGTGCCGGTATTGGTCTGTCAGGATCGATCGCAGGGGCAAACACCCTGGCCATCGATGCCGCACCGATTACCATGATGGGATCCATTATGGGAGGGCTCAATACTATGCAGCCTATCGGTATGCTGTTTTTCCTGGGGCTGGGAGGCTATATGTTTGATTCCATATCACCCGGGGCTGCTTTTGCCCTTAAAGGTGGGGCCAACATTTTGCTGCTCATCTGGCTGTTTACCATTAAGGATGCCGTTACCAAAGAGATTCAGCCGACTTTTGCCATGGACTGGGAAGATGGGGCAAAGCAGCAGATGATGAAAATTCCCGGTGGAGTGCGCCAGGGGGCTATTGAGGGTGCCGAAATGTATGCAAAAGACCAGGGCCTTAAAACGGTTACACTTGAGCTCTGCCAGGAACTTAGAAAAATGATGGATGAAGGATAGGGGAGAGAAGATATGAAGATCTGTGAGATGGTTAAAAAGGTGAGGCATGTGGGCATAATTGTTGATGATGTTAAGGCTTCGGTGGAGCTGTATAAGAAAATTTATGACATCGGTGAAGAAGAAGTGAAGGTCATGCCACCGTTTGATGACAAAGATGCTGAGAGCCGTTTTGCCTTCATTCCCCTCGGGGGTCAGGAATTTGAGCTGATACAACCCATCTCTGAAAATTTTAAACAAATGGTTGGTAACCCTCCTCCTGGAATAAACCACATCGCTTTCACCGTAACAGACATTGAAAAGGCGGTTGAACGTATGAAAGAGAAGGGGGTGCGATTGGGACATGTCACCAAAGATGGGATTCTTGATATGAAGCGGAGTAAAGTTGCTTACTTCAATCCGGAAGATACGGGTGGCATTTTGATTGAGTATGTGGAGCCGGTAGAAGATTAAAAAAGATTTTATTCCACCGCAGAGACGCTGAGAACGCAAAGAAAACATAATGAAGATACTTTTACTATTTACCACCTAGTGTACTTTGCGCCTTTGCGGTGAGAAACAGGTTTTAATTGAGGGAGGAGGCCTTTATGATTATTGATGTCCACACACACCTTTTCGGCAAAGGATGGGTCCCCAAAAGATTCTTTTACGGGGTTGCCAGGTTTATGACCCACGAATTTGCAAAGCAGGGGATTGAGGAATCCAATGAAGCAGTGGGTGATACGATCATTGAGTCAAGTGATGATTCGGAAGGGGAGAGCCTCCTTGCCGAAATGGATGAGGCAGGGATTGATAAAAGTGTCCTTTTGCCAGTCGACTTTGGTGTGGCACTGGGAGATCCCGAGGTTTCTATTGAAGAAGTAAACCGCAACTATGCTGCATTGGCAAAAAAACATCCGGATAAACTCATTGCCTTCGCGGGAGTGGATCCCAGGCGAAATAATTCCCTGGACCTCTTTAAACAGTGTGTAGAAGAGTGGGGAATGAAAGGTCTTAAGCTTCATCCCTGTGCGGGTTTTTATCCCAATCAGAAGGAGGTCTATCCCCTGCTCGAGAAGGCATGCGACTGGAAGATCCCGGTCCTGATCCATTCAGGTGCTATGATGGTACCACTCAAAAGTAAATATTCCCAGCCTGTTCATTTCGACGACCTGGGTGCTGATTTTCCTGACCTTCCCATTATTGCTGCTCACAGCGGCGGGTCCGTGGGATACAGGCAAATGATCTCCATTATGAGTGTCAAGCTAAACATCATGGCAGACATCTCGGCCTGGCAGGTAGCAGCAGACAGAAACTATCCCTCATTCTGCAGGGGGCTGCGTGACCTGTTTGATTTTGTTGAACCCGGACGGATCCTTTTTGGATCAGACAGCCCTTCTTTCCGTTCGATCATGACTAACAGTGATTGGGTAAAGCTTTTAAAAGCACTTCCGGAAAAGGCGGCAGATGGTATTTCCTTTAAGGAAGAAGAAATCACTGCACTCCTGGGAGGGAATGCCAGGAAGCTTCTTAATTTGTAGTGTCAATCAAACCTGCATGTTCCTTCGGTGCACTGTTTACCTTCACCCTGTTAAATGCCTTTAGTTGATTAATAGAGATTTTTCTGGCCATGTAAACTTTTTGAATTGTGCCGGATCATCACACCCTTCCAAGGCGTGGTTTTTCCGGTACCTGACGGTAAAAAATTGAACCAGAGGAGGTATATACCATGAAGACACGAAGTAATGTGCGAAAGTTGTCCCGGGACGAGATAGAGAAGTTTTTAAGAAGCCAAAAAGTTGGAACCTTGTCGATGAATGATGGTGAAAAATCATATGCAGTCCCACTGGCCTACTTCTATGACGGGGAGCAGCTCTATTTGACCATCGGTGGTCAGGGTCGTAAGATGGCTTACATTAAGAAGAACCCGAATGTCTGTTTTGTAGTGTGCTGGATTCCTGAGGATTTTGGTTTAAGCAAGATGTCCTGGAAATCGGTAGTCTGTGATGGTGTTGTTGAGCAGGTTACGGATCCGGAAGGGATTAAAAAGGCAGTCCAAACAGGAGAGCAACACCTTGGAATGCCGGCGGGGACCTGGGACAAGATGCTCGAAATGACCCTTAAAAAACCTGAAGCATCCAACTTCTGGAGAATCAAGATAACTGATATTGGTGGGCAGGGAGTTGAGGATTTTAAAGAAGAGTTTTATGAATAAATACAGGCCAATGCCCGGTTGCATCGGCCTTGATAGGGGGATCCACTGTTAAAGGTCGTACCCGTACCAGGTCGTGAGTTTGTCGACCGGTATCCGGGATCGTTTAAAGGTGTTTAGGGCCGAATCTTTCACCGGTATTCCCACTGCAACACCACCGAGTAATGTCTTGTCGTCCGGTATTTCCAGGAGTGCTTTGATGTCTTCCTGACAAATTCCAACAACTCCCAACCAGCAGGTACCCAGACCCCGGGCATGGGCTGCAAGCAAAAAATTCTGAAGGGCGGCCGAAGTTCCCTGCTTGTATGCATCTTCCTCCCGTGCATAGTGCAGGAATAAGACAGCAACCGGTGCGTCAAAGAAACGCAGCATCTTTTCAAAAAACTGGGCAGGGTTAATGTCATCCTGCTCAGCTGCCCGGCTGATGGTCTCCATGAGCTTGTCTTTGCGCTTTTCACAGTCTTCAGGTAAATTATCAAAACCACTTCCCTGCATACGTTCAAAAAAGTGCTGTTCGATACATGCATTCACTTTGTCCAGTTTTTCTCCCGCAAGCACAATAAATTCCCAGGGCTGCTGATTAGTCGGGTTCGGAGCCCAGATAGCCGCTTCGAGACACTCCTTTATTACAGTCCGGGAAGGTTTTTTCTGTTCAAAAGCCCTGATGCTTCTGCGTGCCTTAATCAGTTCTATCATATCCATAGTTTTACTCCATTTTTGATTTGTATATGCACCGCAGAGGCGCAAAGAGCGCAAAGGTATTAAATTAGGGTGAGCCAGTTGGGCCGTTTCCCCGTTAGCCGGTTTGATTTTGAACATTTGAGATTTGAATTTTGAATTTGTTTAGGCCCGCCCTGGCGCTGATTTAAGTATTGCATTACTATCTTTCTTACAGATTCAGACTAAATATAAGGCATTTACAATGTGGTCGGTCTGGGGTAGGGATTTTGATATTCGGATTTCGGATTTAAAAAACATGAATCATGCATCGTGGATCCTGCATCCTGACTAGTTTACCAGCTGTGAAAGGGGAACGACGGTGACACCCTGTTCTTTAAGATGGGGAACATAGTTTTTTAGTGCAGCGATGGTGGAAGGGTAGGGATGTCCGATAGCAACGACAGAACCCCCATTTTTTTTTGCGAGTCGGGGTATTTTTTTGAGTTGTTTTTCAATAGCCTGTTGATTCTGAGTATTATCGATGAAGAGTTTGCGTTGAGCGGTCCTGATATGCATCATTTGTGCAAGGGTGTAACCAACAGTTTTGTCGGAAGTCCGGCTGTCCAGAAAATAAAGATTCTTTTCCTTGACTGCCTCGAGAATAATTTCCATCTTTTCGTGGTCCTCGGTAAATTTTGAGCCCATGTGATTACTAACTCCGCAGAGATGAGGTACTGCTGCAAGGTTTTTTTCAAGCTGAATCCGAAGTTCTTCTTCATTCATACTGGTCAACAGAGTTCCATGGTTTATTGCATGATTGGTGCTGTTCCATGGTTCGAGGGGTAAGTGGAGCATAACTTCTCCATCGTTTTTACTGGCTTCATTTGCAATCCTTACGGAGTGAGTTCGAAAGGGCAGGACAGAATAGGTGAACGGGACATCCATCGCGGCCAGCTTTTTATACGCCCTGTAATCCTCCCCCAGATCATCGATAACTATAGAGGCCCGTAGACCGCCATCGTCTTTTTGTACTACAGGGGGTTGGACAGTCTGTGGTATTTGGCAGAATATCAGCTTATGAGTTTTGCGTTGCTGAATGTGGATCGTTATATTTAAACAGGCATCACTATCGTAGGCTATCTGGGATGAAAAATCTTCTGGCTCAAAGAATGCGAGGCCCCTGCTAAAGGTGTTTTCGACCTGGCTGAAGGTGATACGGGGAGGTATGGTAATGGTTATGAGGTTGTAATTCCACGCAAATGGCCCCTCCTGCAGGCGCGATTGTTTGATCGATATGTTATCTTCAGTAAGAGAGAGTTTAGAGAAAAGATTAAGGATAATCTGATCCGCAGCCTGTATTTTTTCACCAAGCATTGCATTGACGGTAGCAGGTGAAGGGCGTGCTAGAAATGTTCTTATAGTTTCCCTCTTTGCATACACTGCAGCAAGGATAAGCAGTGCACAGAGAAGGACTATCAAGATGGATTTCCAGGTTACGGTCAGTTTAAAGATATTCATTCAAAAGGTAGAGTGATTGTCTGAAGTTGAAAAAACAACTTCAGACAGATATTTATTGATTTTGGGCTTCCATGTTTTCGATCTCAGATTTCTTGAATATATGCCAGCTTTTAAGCAGTTGCACAGCACGATCGAGTTGGATATCTTCTGGTTCTTCTGCTTCTGCTGTGTCTTCAGCGGTAGCGGTCTCTTCTGTTGCACCTTCAGGTTCAAAGTGCCCTTTGAGATCTTTTTCCTTTATCATCCTCAACTTTTTTTTCTCCTCAGGGGGATGAACGGTCTGGTTCTTTACAATGACGTCAGGCACAATACCAGTTGCCTGAATGGATCTTCCGCTGGGAGTATAGTAGCGGGCAGTGGTTAGCCGCAGACCTGATCCGTCTTCCAGCGGAATAATGGTTTGCACCGATCCCTTGCCGAAGGTAGTGGTTCCCAGAATGACAGCACGATTGTGATCCTGGAGAGCACCTGCAACGATTTCAGAGCCGCTGGCACTGCCACCGTTGACCAGCACTATGATGGGGTAGTCGTGTGGGTCCTCCTGGTTGGGTTGAGCGGTAAACTTCATCTGCTGTCCCTCAAGTTTACCCTGGGTATACACAATGAGTCCTTCCTCTAGAAACTCGTCACTGATTTTTACCGCCTGGTCCAACAGGCCTCCGGGATTATTCCTCAGATCAAGTACGAGACCTTCTAAGGGTTTTTCACCACCCTCAAGGGTAACGAGGGCCTTGCTAAATTCTCTACCTGAATCTTCCTGGAATTGACTCAGTCGAATGTATCCGATAGTGCCTTCTTCCAGAGATTTGTACTTAACGCTCTTAATATGGATTACCTCTCTCGTTATGGTAAAATCCTGGGGCTCTAAAAAACCTTCTCTAATAATAGATATGGTAACATCTGTTCCAGCCGGCCCTCTCATCCTCTTCACTGCGTCGAGAAGGGTCATATTCTCAGTGGTTTCGTCTTCAATCTTCACAATTTTGTCTCCCGCTTCCAATCCAATTCTAAAAGCCGGTGTGTCTTCGATGGGTGACACAATGGTTAAGATTCCTTTTTTCATGGTAATCTCAATGCCAAGCCCACCGAAACTGCCTTTGGTTTCTACCTGCAGTTCCTTATAAAAATCGGGACGCATAAAGGACGAGTGGGGATCAAGGGTTCGTAACATGCCGTTAATTGCGCCGTAGATGAGGTCTTCTGCGTTAGAATCCTCAACATAGTTTTTCTGTATGATAGTGAGCACATCGGAAAAAACTTTTAGCTTCTCGTACATTTCATCTGTTTCCGCTTTTAGTGTGGTGTAAGGAAGGCTAATCCCTATCAGAAGTAATGTAATGAAGGTAATTGTCAGTGTCACTTTATTCTTCCTTGTTTTGAACATCTAGTCCTCCTGCTGTAAGTATGAGTTTTGTTATCGATAGGGATACTGTCGTTTACATGAAAGTTTATGAAATGTGTTTAGTAGTTTAACACTTCTATGCTTAGTGTACCCTTTGTGGTCATTTTTTTCAAGGGGTTCGTAGCCATGGTAGCGGGTTGACCGTTTCTCCCTGATGCCTCAATTCAAAGTATAAACAGGGACCCTTGAGTGATCCAGTATCTCCTGAGAACGCAATAACTTCACCTGCTTCAACTCGATCCCCGGCACGTTTGAGTATTTTTGAAAGGTGGCCACTGAGACTGTAGTAGCTATCACCATGATCAACAATTATAATGTTGCCATACCCTTTAAACCACTCGGCATAAAGGATTTTACCTCCATAAATTGCTCTGATTTCATTTCCCTCGGCTGCTGCAATTTCAATTCCTTTTTGAAAGAAGGTGGTGTTCAGTTTCGGATCAACTTTTTTTCCATAGCGGCTTATGATTTTCCCTTGAACGGGAAAGGGCAGTTTACCTTTGAGTTTGGCAAAGCCTGTGCCCTTTACAGGAAGAGAAGGGGCCTTTTTTGCCGGCCGCTGTTTTTCAAGACCATCTATGAGAGACTGCAGTTCGCGGGAAGCCTTCTCCAGTTCTTTTACTGTGATTATATGTTGTTCTTTCTCGTCCTTTATTTTTGCAAGGAATGCTGATTTT
Organism: uncultured delta proteobacterium; assembly: GCA_963752035.1. GTDB lineage: Bacteria > Desulfobacterota > WTBG01 > WTBG01 > WTBG01 > CAVVWZ01. The sequence continues at coordinate 14,764 of CAVVWZ010000017.1, forward strand.
TTTTCCTTCTGCTTGGCGATTTGGGATTTTGTGTCATTGATACTTGTTTTTGTCTTTTCGAGGGATGTGCGATTTTTCTGAAGAGCTATCTTTTTCTCTTCTGTGAGTGAGACCTGTTCCAAAAAGTGACGAATGGTTTGCCTGTCCTGGTTCAAAATCATAACGATGAATTTTGTCCGTCGGGATAGGTCAAGATATGAGCCTGCACGAGAAAATTGTTCGCAACATTCCTCCACTGCGCTGGTAGCGGTAGAGGGCGACAAGTCTCTGGTTAAACAGTTTTTTTTGTTCGGCAATCTTCTGATTTGTTTGGCTGATCTGATCATCAAGGGACACAGCCTCTTTTTTGAGACTTTTTAACCTGCCGTTTAAGCGTTTCAGCTCATCTTTATTTTGTGAGAGCTTTTTACCAATGTCATCTAGCTGTTGTAAGGTTGTACTCTCCTTCTGCTCAGCTTTTTTAATTTCTTCCTGTTCCTCTTTAATTTTTTTGTCAAGGTCACTTAACTTCTCCTTTTCACTGGAGACCGCACCTTTGAGCTTTTGAGATGTTTCATCGGCATGGGCATTTACAAACACGAAGATGATAAGCAGTAGGCTGAGGGCTTTGTATGTCATGTACTAACTCGTCCTGGGCTTCACCTGTTTCCTGTAAGTGTGTTGGCTAAGCCTTGAGAAATCTTCCCATTGAGAAGGCGCATCCGAATATGCCTAGTGCTATCCCCAGTAAAATGAGTTGACCAATGAGTTTCTGGGGTAAAAAGACGAACTCGACGTAGCCGAGGTAGAGACTGTAGTCAATGGTGATTTTGTAAAGGAGCAGTTTGTAACTCACAAAGAGAATGCCCAGTGATATTAAAGATGCTGAAAAGCCCTGGGTTATGCCTTCAAGGAAAAAGGGAATTTGAATGGAAAAGTTAGTTGCACCTACCAGCTTCATAATTTCTATTTCTTCTCTCCTGCTGTAAATAGTCAATTTGATAGTATTGGAAATAATGAAAATAGTTGCCAGCAGGAGGAAACCTCCAATCCCCATACCTACCAGTTTAATCATACTGATAAATGCAGAGAATTTTTTCAACCACTCCTGCCCATAGTCGACATCAATTACGGTTTCAAGTTTTTTGACCTCATCCACAAAGGCCTGGAGACTTTTTTGGGTCGTGTGTTCTTCGTTAAGCTGGACCTCAAAAGATGGAGGCAGAGGGTTTGTCATCAAGGCTATCCAGTATATCGGCCTGGCTTTGCAGGCTTTTTTTGAGGGTCTTTAAGGATTGTTCTTTTGAGATGTAGGTAACCCTTTCTGTTTGAGGAAGGCGGGAAATACTTTCCTTAGCCGCGGAGATCGCTTCATCAGTACTCTCTACCTCCAGATAGACGATGACCTGCATTCTCTTTCCCCAATCGTCAAAGATGCGATCGAGGTTGATGACAGTAAGAATAAATATCCCGAAGGTGAGGAGAGAGAAGGCTATGGTTCCAGTAGCCACTAGATGGATAAAACCATTGTTTTTAATGCCTTGAAAGGCTTCCCGGACAAAGAATAATAGTCTGTACAAAATCATGGAAATTGCTACTCCCGGTTGATTATGCGACCTCTTTCTAAGGTAATATGCCTGGTGGCAAAGCGCTGGGCTAAGGTTTTATTATGGGTAGCAATCAGCAGAGTGGTTCCCCGGTTATTAATATTTTGAAATAATTCCATTATATCCTGGGTGATGTCTGCATCAAGATTTCCCGTGGGCTCATCCGCAAGCAGAATAGTCGGATCATTGACAATTGCCCGTGCGATTGCAATCCTTTGCTGTTCGCCACCTGAAAGTTCCTGTGGTGTTGAATCCAGCCTATTCTGAAGCCCTACCAGCTTTAAGGCCTGCCAGGCCTTTCGCTTAACCTCTGCTCTTTTTGCACCGGTCACCTCAAGGGCAAAGACCACATTTTCATAGGCCGTTCTACTGTTCAACAGTTTGAAGTCTTGAAAAACAACCCCTATACTCCTCCGCAAATGGGGAATGCGCGATTTCCTTATTTTAGCAAGGTTTATTCCATTGACGATTGTTTGGCCTCGTGTAGCACTCTCAGCACAGAAAATAAGATTTAGCAGGGTGGTTTTACCTGCTCCACTCTGTCCTGTTACAAAAGTAAAATCGCCTTTATTAATGTGCAGATTGATCTCAGTGAGTGCCGTGTGGTTGTTAGGATAGACCTTGCATACATCAAACATCTGGATCATGATCGTCCTGATTGGAAGAGGAAGGTTTTACTTCTGTTGCAGAACTTCTTTAACGGCTGATATGATGTGTTGGGGATTTAATTGGTAGCGTTCTAAAAGCTCAACAGGCTTTCCTGACGTTCCGGGTTTGTCCCGTGTCCCTATCCTGCGCATAGGTGTTGGACAGTTTTCAGATAATACTTCTGCAACTGCGCTTCCCAATCCTCCGATTATGGAGTGTTCCTCTGCTGTGACTACAGCACCTGTTGTGCGCGCAGCCTGAATAATCAGTTCCTGATCAAGGGGTTTGATGGTTGAGATGTTTATGATCTGTGCTGAGATACCCTCTTTTTCTAAGCTCTCAACTGCCTTAAGTGATTGGGAGACCATAAGACCGGTGGCAACTATGGATACATCCGTGCCCTCACGCACAACAGTTCCTTTCCCGATCTTAAAATTGTAGCTTTCATCAAAGAGCACAGGGAAGTTCATACGTGACAGTCTCATATAAACGGGTCCCTGATGTTCAATGATTGCCGTTATCGCTTTTCTGGTTTCGATGCCGTCAGCAGGCATAATTACTACCATGTTGGGGAGGATTCTCATTATTCCGATGTCTTCCAGACACTGGTGCGAGGAACCGTCTTCACCAACGGTAATCCCCCCGTGAGTAGCTACAATCTTCACATTGACCTTGGGATTTGCTACAGATTGCCTGATTTGTTCCCAGGGTTTCCCTACTGCGAAAATCGAAAAAGTGCTGACAAAAGGAATTTTGCCGGTTCTTGCCAAACCGACGGCTGTTCCAACCATGTCCTGTTCGGAAATGCCCATATTAAAAAAGCGATGGGGAAATTTCTGATGGAAAAGCTCGGTTTTGGTTGAACCGGACAGATCTGCATTTAAGGCAACAATATGTTCATACTGTTCTCCTAATTCTGCCAAAACTTCTCCATACACATTCCGCGTGCCCAGAAGTTTAGTCAACTCTTTACTCCTTTCAGCCTTAACACTCATAATTCTTTTAAAGCCCTTTCAAGCTCTTCATCGCTGGGGGAAACACCATGATACTCAACTTTGTTTTCAAAGAAGGAAACACCTTTTCCTTTAACTGTGCTGCAGATTATGATGGATGGTTTTCCCTTAATTTTTTCGGCCTTGTAGAGTGCATCCAGGATGGCATCTATGTCATGGCCATCGACCTCAAAAACATGCCAGCCGAACGACTCCCACTTGTCTTTAACGGGTTGTATATTCATTATTTCCTGGACAGGACCGTCGATCTGTAGCCCATTTAAATCCAACAGGGCACAGAGATTATCAATTTTATAATGTGCTGCGCTCATGGCAGCCTCCCAGATTTGTCCTTCCTGGATTTCACCATCTCCCATGAGTACGTACACACGGCAGCTTTTCTTATCTAATTTTAGTCCAAGCGCCATTCCATTTGCGATGGAGAGGCCCTGGCCGAGGGAGCCCGTAGAGATTTCCACTCCCGGTGTGGTGTGCATGTCAGGGTGGCCCTGTAACATACTGCCTGTCTTTCTGAGTGACTTGAGCTCTTCCGGATCAAAATAACCACAACGTGCCAGAACCGAGTAGAGGGCCGGGGCACCATGTCCTTTGGAGAGGACAAACCTGTCCCTGTCCTCCCAGTTTGGATTGTTGGAATCGTGTTTCATGTGGGAGAAGTAGAGGGCCGTGAGGATATCTGCAGCGGAAAGTGAACCTCCCGTATGGCCCGATCCTGAACGGTTAAGCATGTCCAGGATATCAAGTCTCACTTGACGGGCTCTCTCTTTTAAATCATGCTGTTGCTGAATTGTATTCATGGTCATTTTGTGATTTGTGCTGGTAGTCGGTAATTCCTGATAAAAGTCGCTTATCTTATATCAAAATAAATAGATATGTAAAGTTTTTTCTTAAAAATCTCTAACCGTTTGAAATTAATTGATTTTCTAGATGCCGGCTCTGGAAGAGTGTTGCTCAAGGAACAGTCCGTTTCCGTAACGGTCTTACCAGTCAAGAGTACTATCATATAACACATCAACGGTGTTGGTTTCAAATCAAACTACCATTTATCTGATTCTTTCTTGACCTAATATTGTTTTTTGGGTAAAATGTAAAAATGAGATAGAAAGGACTATTTTGCCATGACTGCGTGTTTTAATCTGACTAAGATAGCCGGTTTTTGCTCCACCTTCACGGTTTTGTTTTACCGTGAAAGTGGGTTTTTTTTGATTAACTCAAGAAAGGAGGATGTTATGAAAAGATTTAGGTTGCTGAGGTATGTGTTAGTTGGATTACTTGTTTTATCTTTTGCAGGCTGTAAACCCATTGTGAAGATAACTTCTCCCCAAAGAGGAGCGACCTTCGGGTTTGGCGATCTAATAACCTTTACCGGAACGGGAAGAGATTTTATGGAAGGTGATTTTACCGGTGCTTCCCTGATCTGGGCATCAAACATTGATGGGCAAATCGGAACGGGAGAAACCTTTTCCATAAATAATCTTTCTCCAGGGGTACATACCATTACCTTGAGCGCGACCAATTCTAACAACCAAACAGGTACCGCAACAATAACCATCACTGTCGGGGAGCCTCCTATTGTGGAGATTGATGAGGATATAGATTCCAATACCACCTGGGAAAGTGAAAATATTTACCTGGTTACCCAAAGGATTGATGTCAATGCAGTCCTTACCATTGAGGCCGGTACGGTTATTAAATTTGAACCCGGGGTATATGTCGATGTAGAGACCGGTAAAATTATTGCTGAAGGAGCACTGGGTAATCCCATTGTTTTCACCTCGTACCGGGATGATGTTTACGGCGGTGATACTAATTTAGATGGCAATGCTACCTTACCCGCACCGGGAGACTGGGCGTATCTGAGCATCGGCGGTACCAACAATGACTCGGTATTTGACTATTGTGAATTTTACTATGGAGGTGGTTACAGTGGTTATGAGTACACCCTGGAACTATGGTCATCGAACACCACCGTGTCAAACTGTACCTTTGCCCACAATGTGGGAGAAGAGTATGGTGTTTTAGATGCCCACGATGCAGGAGAGGGGACTTCCATTACCGGCAATACCTTTGAAAATAATGTAGTGCCCATGAGTATCAGCGGGATGATTGACATTGATGATTCAAACACGTTCGGCTCAAATACCCAAAACGGAATCTTCTACGAATCCCCGTTTGGTGATATCGAGGGGAACAGGACCTGGGAGGAGACCGAGGTTCCTTTTGTAGTCTGTGATGGCACCTATGACTTGGATATACCTGCAGGAACCTCCCTTACCCTGGGAGAAGGTGTTACCGTCAAGTTCTGCGAGCAAAGGGGGGTTCGTGCTCAGGGCGGACTCATTATTGCCCAAGGAAGTGACACAAATCCCATTGCCTTCACCTCGTACCGGGACGATGTAAACGGCGGGGATACTAATGGAGACGGAAGTATGACTTCTCCGGCAGCGGGGGATTGGACCTATATAAGTATCACCGGCACCAATAACACTTCGGTATTTGACTATTGTGAATTTTACTATGGAGGTGGTTACAGTAGTGATGAACACACCCTGGAATTATGGTCATCGAACACCACCGTGTCAAACTGTACTTTTGCCCACAATGTGGGAGGAGAGTTTGGTGTTTTGGATGCCCACAATGCAGGGGAGGGGACTTCCATTACCGGCAATACCTTTGAGGATAATGTAGTGCCCATGAGCATCAGCGGGATGATTGACATTGATGATTCAAACACGTTCGGCTCAAATACCCAAAACGGAATCTTCTACGAATCCCCGTTTGGTGATATCGAGGGGAACAGGACCTGGGGGGAGACCGAGGTTCCCTTTGTAGTCTGTGATGGCACCTATGACTTGGATATACCTGCAGGGACCTCCCTTACCCTGGGAGATGGTGTTGTGCTCAAGTTCTGCTCCAACCGGCGCATCAGGTTTCAGGGTAATAACCTTAGTAATTTTGACGGGTCTGGTGTCTGGTATACTTCTTACAAAGACGATTCGCGCCTGGGAGATACCAATGGAGATGGATCAATAACCGCTCCTGCCGTGGGTGACTGGGACGGTATTTATGATGATGTTGGAGGTACCTATGTAGGGTGGTCCAATATGGAGTATAATTTGAACTAGTCTTTTGACAGGAATAGTTTTGTTTGTTTGCAAAAGAGCAGGCGTAATTCTCCGCCTGCTCTTTTGTGCATCGGTGTAACTGCGAGGATTTGCTTATTGTGTGTCATGCAATAAATTGCTGCAACCGTTCACTGGGGATAATTCCTTCCCGGACTATCTGAGGGGGTGTCTTGGTCAGGTCAAGCATGGTGGATGGCATGAGTCCTTCCGTTGTGCCTCCGTCAATGATAATGTCGATTAAACCGCCGAGCTGCTTTTCGACCTCGGCAGCGGATGAACAGCTCTCATTTCCTGAAAGGTTAGCGCTGGTAGAAGTGAGGGGTACTTGAGCACTGGCAACCAGCAAACGGGCCAGGGCATGGGAGGAATTCCTGACAGCTATGGTAGAGGTGTCAGCAGTCAGGATTGAAGGAACTTTTGGTGAGGCCTTAAAAATAAGGGTTAAGCCACCCGGCCAGAATTCCTGTATGAGGGAGTGAGCGATTTCCGGAATCTCTGCAGTAACCTCCTTCAGCATGGAAGCACCTTCTATAATAAGGGGAAGAGGCTTCCCCTGTTCTCTCCCCTTAATGGCATATACCTTCTTTATTGCCTCTTCACTGTAGGCGGAAACCCCCAGGGCGTAAAAGGTTTCTGTAGGAAAGGCAATTGTCTCCCCGGCTGTGATGGCGTTAATGACTTTTTCCAGTATGTTGGTCATCGGGTTTATCTGGGTCTAGTTTTACTGTGAGAGACATGCCTGACCTTCTGGATCATTTGTTGAGATTTTGAGCCAAACGACGGGCTTTCTGAGCAATACCACTGGCAAGGCGTTTTTTGTACTGGGTGAGCTTCTTTTTGAGCTCGGGATACTTGAGGGAGAGTATTTGAACGGCAAAGATTGCTGCATTTTTCGCACCTGCCTTGCCAATGGCCATGCTGGCAACGGGCACCCCGCCTGGCATCTGGACGGTTGAGAGCAGAGCGTCAAGGCCCTTTAAGGAAGAGGAATCAATGGGAACTCCTATGATGGGCAAAGTGGTTTTTGAAGCTATCACACCAGCGAGGTGGGCTGCACTGCCTGCCCCGGCTATGATCACCTCATATCCTTTTTTCGAGGCATTTTTTGCAAAAGCCGCTGTAAGATCCGGTGACCTGTGGGCAGATGCAATGGTCATTTCATAGCCCACCTTAAATTCATCCAGCATTTTGGCTGCCTCCTGCATAATGGGCAGATCAGAATCACTCCCCATCACAATAGCTACCGGTTTCTTCTTCATGTCTTCCCTCCAGGTGATAATTTTTGTTGTGCTTCTTCTCTCAGTTGTTTCGCTTCAGTATGTTGTGGGTTGACTTCCAGTGCTTTAGTAAAATAGTGTAGTGCTTCCTGAAACCAGCCTCCTTTGAGACAGCTCTTACCTGCAATACAATAGGCGTTTTCCGGGTGGCGGGGGTAGAGAGAATCGAGAATATGTTCCAGGCTCTTTGCACCGAGGGCCTTTTCCACCAGAGGTTCATGTTCGAGGAGGAATCGTATCAGTAGTCCGTTGTGAGCGTGATTGACCAGGAGTTCCTTGAGTCGATCCACTGCTTTTGCAAAGAGGCTGTTTATACTTTCCATCTCAGATTCCAGGTTGACTGTCGCCTTGTCGATGATGGTAAGGTATTCTCTTAATATTTCCTCGATTTCTGCAGCATTTTTGGAAGTATCGATATTGTCATAGCTCGGCAGGTAAGCCTCTAACTGGTAAGCATCTTCTTTTAGTTTCATTCCTTCGTGGAATACTGATCCCAGGGTCCAGTCAAAAAGATATTCACTCAAGCTGATCTTGGAACTGGATTTTCTGAAGAGCTTATGGCAGATGTCTTTCAAACTCCAGAGCGGGCCTTTTTTTGCATCGGTTCCAATCCAGTTGTCCATTCGTTCAAAAGGGACAGGCTTGTTTTGCTTGTAGTCCTGGTAAAGACCGTCAAAAAGAATTTTAGATTCTAAGAAGGAATGGACGAGATCTGTAAAAAAGAGGTCTTTTCTTTCTAGAAACCAGCTGTTTTCCACGGGTGTTCCTTTTCAGGGGTTACGCGTTACAGGTTGCGAGTTACAAGTTATAAATTTACCGATTTCTGTTGAGTGCTTTTCTGCCGATATCTTTTCTGTAGTAGGCCCCCTCCCAGTGGATACGGGAAACGGCGTTGTAGGCACTACCGATAGCTTCTTCGATGTCACTGCCCAGTGCGGTGACACCCAAAACGCGACCGCCACTGGTAACCACTTGATTCTCCTTAAGGGCAGTTCCTGCATGAAAAACTTCTACATTATCTAATGATTGCGCATCATTGAGCCCCGTTATTGTCATACCTTTCTGATAGTTTTCAGGATACCCCTGAGAAGCCATGACAACACATACCGCAGGCCGTTCATCCCACTGGATGGACACCTGGTCGAGGCGCTCGTCAACAATTGCTTCGAGAACAGGCACAATATCTGTTTTCATCCTCATTAAGATGGGTTGTGCCTCCGGGTCACCCAGGCGGGCATTAAATTCGAGCACTTTGATCTCGTCACCGTTAATCATCAGTCCGGCATAGAGAATTCCCTTAAAGGGTCTTCCCCCATCAGCCATCCCTTTAACTATGGGAGTCATAACCTCGTCCATTACCTTTTGCTGTAACTCACCGGTTATAACGGGGGCCGGGGAGTAGGCGCCCATTCCCCCCGTGTTCGGTCCTTGATCATTGTCGTATATTGGCTTGTGATCCTGGGATGAAGGTACGGGGAGGATGGTGTTGCCGTCAGTAAACACGATAAAAGATGCTTCTTCTCCGGTGAGGAAATCTTCAATTACGATTTGTTCACCTGCTTCCCCAAAGGTTTTTTTTGTGAGGATAGAGTCAATGGCTTGTTCTGCTTCTTCAAGGGTATGAACGGGTATAACCCCCTTACCAGCTGCCAGGCCATCGGCTTTGATCACGGCAGGGGTACCCCTTTCTTTGAGGTAGTTCATTGCCTCCTGTGGCTTGTCAAAGGTGGCATAGGCTGCAGTGGGAACATTATGTTTTTTCATCAGATCCTTAGCAAACAGCTTGCTTCCCTCGATAACCGCGGCATTTTTATCAGGTCCACAAATATGCAACCCGTACCGTTTAAATTCATCAACGATACCGAGGGTGAGGGGGAGTTCAGGACCCACCAGGGTGAGGTCGATATCATTAGACCGGGCAAAGGAGGCAAGTTTTTTTATTTCATCGGCCTTGACGGGAATACATTCCGCATGCATGGCAATGCCGGCATTGCCCGGGGCAGCATAGATCTTTTGTACCTTGGGGCTCTGTGCGATTTTCCATACCAGAGTGTGTTCTCTGCCTCCGCTTCCTACTACCAGAATTTTCATAAAAACCTCTCTCCCGGGGTGCAGGGTGCAGGTGACAGGGGTTAGGGTTAACATTTTTTCTGCTGCCTGCACCCTACACCCTGTTCCCTGAATTCTTTAGTGTCTGAAGTGTCTCATGCCGGTAAAGATCATTGCTATGTCGGCTTCATTAGCTGCCTGGACAACCTCCTTGTCACGTATGGAGCCACCGGGCTGGACGATTGCAGTTGCCCCTGCCTTGGCTGCCTCATCCACACTGTCCCTGAAGGGGAACATGGCATCAGATGCCATAACGGTTCCCTTCACGGGAAACTGGGCTTTATCCACTGCAATCTTTGAAGAATCGATCCGGCTCATCTGGCCGGCGCCGACACCGATGGTTTGATCTTTAACGGTATAGACAATGGCATTCGACTTGACGTGTTTACACACCTTCCAGGCAAATGCAAGTGCCTCATATTCATCATCCGTCGGTTTTCTCGAAGACACCACTTCACATTGCCTGATGTCTGATATTTTTCCCAAGTCCCTTTCCTGCACGAGCATACCGCCAACCACCTTTTTCATCTCATACCCCTGCTGGCTATACCCCGGAGTGAGGGGCACCTGTAAGAGACGGAGATCTTTTTTAGCACTCAGTATTTTTAATGCGTCGGCACCGTATTCCGGGGCGATTACAACTTCAGTAAAAATTGCGCTTATCTCCTTTGCCGTTTCTTCATCAACAGGTCCTGTTCAAGGCAACTATTCCTCCGAATGCGGAAACAGGATCACAGGATTTTGCCTTACGGTATGCATCAGCCAGTGATTTAGCGGATATGGCGACCCCGCAGGGATTGGTGTGCTTGATGATAACCACTGCAGTTTCTTCAAATTCCTTTACCGTTTCCAGGGCTGCATCCGTATCGAGTATGTTGTTGTAGGAAAGTGCCTTCCCATGGAGTTGTACTGCACCGGCAACACAGGGCTCGCCTAGTGTTCTCTCTTTATAAAAGGCCCCTTTCTGATGGGGATTTTCCCCGTAGCGAAGTTCCTGTGATTTTGAGTACTGAAGTGAGATAGTTTCCGGGAAGAGGTCTTTTTCCCCGTCATGTAATGATCCAAGGTAGTTGGAGATGGCACCATCGTACCGGGCAGTACTTTGAAAGACCTTTTTGGCCAGCCTGAAATTGGTGTCAACCGAAACCGTACCCTGGGTACGTTCCATTTCATCCAGTACTGCACTGTAGTCATCGGGATCAATAATGACCGTTACATCAGGATAATTTTTGGCTGCCGAACGGATCATGGTTGGTCCCCCAATATCAATATTTTCTATGGCATCTTCCAGGGAACAGTTTTCTTTTGCCACAGTTGCTTCAAAGGGATAGAGGTTAACCACTACCATGTTAATGGGTTCAATGCCGTGTTCCTGCATCTTGTTCACGTGTTCAGGGTTTTGAGCGCTGTCCCAGTAAACCGCCGTGAATCTTGGGGTGGAGTGTTTTAACTCTGCCGTCAAGCATTTCCGGGAATCCGGTATAGGCGGAAACATCTTCTACGGTGAGACCACTGTCCCTCAGGGCCTGGGCCGTCCCTCCTGTGGAGAGGATAGCTACATTGTGGGTGGATAGTTTCTTTGCAAAATCTACCACACCTGTTTTGTCTGAAACGCTGATGAGTACTCGTTCAATCTTGGCCATATGCACTTCTCCGTTGGTAAAATTATTTTGTTACTTCTCCTAACATGCCACCCAGGGCTGTTAAGGGAACATATTCACTGTCTTGAGGAGGTGCCGCTGCTTCACTTTCCTGCTCCGCAGATGGGTCTTCGTAGTTTTTGTTTTCTATGAACAGTCTACCGACAAGGCCTTCGCCGCGTTCGGTTTTAGAGATGATTGCATTAAGTTTGGCAGTGATTTCTTTAATATCACGGTATATTTCGTCATCCTGAAATAACTTAACCAGGGTGCCTTCACTCGAACTCAGGTTGTTGATTGCCTTACCCATATCAGACAGTGTAACCTTGAGCTCATTGTAGAGAGATTCATCAGTGAGGAGTTTTCCCAGGGTGCCTTCCCCACGCTCGATTCTCTGTGTGAGATTCTTTAGAGAACCGCTGGTTGCTTCAAGATTGCCTACAATGGACTCAAATGCTCCCTGTTTCTCCTTTTCGTTGAATGTATCAACGGGTTGATTGATCGTTTGAGTAAGCTTTTTAATCCCCGTGGCAACCCCTCCCAACTCTGAGATAAGCTGGTCTATGTCAGCAGGTGGTGCTCCCTGCAGCAGGTCTCCCCCATCGATGACAGGAGGTTTGTCGGGTGAGCCGGGTTTAATCTCGATGTAGCTTTCCCCCAGCAGGCTTTCTGAACGGAGATAGACCAGAGAATCTTCAGGCAGGGTTAATTCTCCTGGAAGGCGCATGCGTATGACTGCCTTACCCTGATCTATTGCAAGTGTTTCAACTGTGCCCTGTGTTACCCCCAAAACCTTTACGGGGGAATCCTTCAGCAACCCCGCAGCTGAATCGAGCTTTGCCGTGACCAGATATCCCTTGTCTTGTCCCAAATTCCACTTTCCAACCGTGGCGGTCATATAAATGAGGATGAGAATTCCTAGAAAGACAAAAATTCCTACTTTTGCTTCTGTTTTTGGATCAGCCATGCAAGCATCTCCCTTACGCCTGGTTTATATTTGTGTTTCAGCCCGGGTAATAGGGCCATCGGCCTTTCCCTGAATAAACTGCTGTACAATGGCATTGGTGGAGTTCTTTATTTCCTCAGGTGTTCCTACCTCTATTATTTCACCCTGGTAGAGCATTGCAATACGGTCTCCAATTTTATAGGCGCTTACCATATCGTGGGTTATGGTAATGGAGGTTGCCTTTATTGTTCCCTTCATTTCAAGGATCAACTCGTTTATTGCATCTGCTCGTATGGGATCGAGCCCGGTAGTGGGCTCATCATAGAGTAATATCTCGGGTTCCATGGCGATTGCCCGTGCCAGACTCACACGTTTTTTCATACCCCCGCTGAGCTCAGAAGGCATGAGGTCTTCAATCTTATAGAGCCCTAAGAGGTTTAACCTTTCAATAGCTCGTTTCTTAATCTCTTTTTCACTGAGTGTGGTATGCTGGAGGAGTCCAAAACCTACATTCTCCCAAACCTTCATGGAATCAAAGAGAGCACCTGCTTGGAAGAGCATACCAAATTTTTTTCTCAATTGATAGAGGTCTTTTTCTTTCAAAGAACCAATATCTTGTCCAGACACATAGATTTTCCCCCGCTCGGGGTTGAGTATGCCGATAATGCATTTAATGAGGACGCTTTTGCCCGTACCACTTCCTCCAATAACTACCATGCTCTCGCCATGGCGTATGCTGAGATTAAGGCCTCTCAACACATGGTTATTACCGAAAGATTTGTGCACATCATGAGCTTCAATGAGGTACTGCTCGGTGTCTGGCTTCATAGCAATTACTCAAATGATGCAGGAATGCAAGATCCATGATGCAGGTTCTTAAAACGTAGTCATTCAGTTGATCCATCCAATGTATCCTGTATCGTGCATCTTGCATCTTTTCCCTGTTTAAAAGAGTAGGGCTGTGATGATATAGTTGAAGATTAAAATGAGCAGACAGGAAAGCACTACAGCCTTGGTGGTTGCTCTGCCCACTCCTTCGGCACCCCCCTCTGTGAAAAAGCCCTGATAACAGCTTATGGTAGCAATAATTATTCCGAAGACACCTGCTTTGAACAAACCACTGTAAATATCATTGAGTTCCAGGTAATCCCAGGTTCGCTCCATGTAGATATAGGGGTTGCTGTGCAGGACATTTACACTGACAAAGTAACCTCCCAGTATGCCGATGAGATCTGCGAAAATTACCAAAACGGGCATCATTATAAGGGCGGCCAGTAATCTGGGAACAATCAGGTATTTAATAGGATTTACCGCAAGAGTGTAAAGTGCATCAATCTGTTCTGTGACCTGCATTGTCCCGAGTTCGGCAGCCATGGATGAACCTACCCGCCCGGAGACCATGAGACCGGTTAATACGGGACCTAACTCCCGTGTTATGGAAAGGGCAACCACTGTGCCGACAAATGTTTCTGCATTGAAGCGCTTAAATCCCGTATAACTTTGCAGTGCAAGTACTGCACCGGTAAAGGCCCCGGTGATGAGGACGACGGGTATGGATTTTATACCTACTTCCTCCATTTGTTTGAGGATATTTTTGAGATTAAGGGGTCTTTGAAAAATAAGTATCAGCGCCTTCCACAAAAGAAGGGTGATTTTTCCTGTTTCATGAATAAACGTTATGCTGAGAGCACCAATCACATGGAAGAAGTTTGTAAGCATAAGAACATTCACCTGGTAGATACTGGAGATTAGATAATAGGTGCTGGATACTAGATTCTAGT
>CAVVWZ010000018.1:0-18226 GCA_963752035.1 uncultured delta proteobacterium
ACGGCAGAGACCATAGCGGCGAGGAACTTCGCCCGTATGGTGGCAGCAGGGTCATCCGCCCACTCAGATCACGGCAGAGGAGTGGCCGAGGTGTTTCTGATGGCGGCAAAGGGAGAGATCCCGGGCTACGGGGTGAAGGATGAGCAGAAGCTTTTACAGGTAGCCATGGATTTTGATATAGATGTGGAGAACAAGGATATCAAGGATATAGCCATAGAGCTGGGAGAGCTGTGCGTGGCAGAGTTTGGCAAACAGGAAGGAGAGCTGACCTTTGCAAAGCGTGCCCCGCTGAAGCGGCAGGAACTGTGGAGAAAGAACAACATGATGCCCCGTGGAATAGACCGTGAGATCGTGGAACTGATGCACCGGACCCACATGGGCGTGGACCAGGACTACAAGAACATTACCACCCAGGCAGCCCGTGCAGCGTTGGGAGACGGCTGGGGCGGAGCAATGATCGCAACGGAGCTGCAGGACATCATGTTCGGTACCCCGGTACCCATTAACGGAGAGATCAACCTGGGAGTGTTAAAAGAGGATGAGGTCAATATCATCGTACACGGCCATGAGCCGCTCTTGTCTGAGATGGTGGTGGTGGCCAGCCAGGACCCGGAGATGATTGCGCTTGCAAAAGAGAAGGGAGCAAAGGGAATAATGCTGGCGGGGATGTGCTGTACGGCAAACGAGATACTGGTACGCCACGGGATACCCGATTGCGGGGAACTTTCTGCAGCAGGAAGTGGCAATAGCAACGGGAGCGCTTGATGCGCTGGTGGTGGACGTGCAGTGTATCATGCAGTCCATACAGGAGATGTCAAAGACAGTTTCACACCAAGGTTATTACCACCTCACCGAAGGCGAAGATAGAAGGATGCACAGCACATACAGTTTGAAGAGCACGATCCGATCAACACGGCAAAAGAGATCGTCACGGCAGCCATAGAGAACTATCCGAACCGGAAGAAGGAGAAGGTCCACATTCCCAACCATAAACAGAACATGATAGTGGGCTTTTCCTCAGAGACGATCAACTACCTGTTGGGTGGGACCTTCAGGGGATCCTATAAGCCGTTAAATGACAATATCATTGGCGGCAGGATCAGGGGAATCGCGGGAGTGGTAGGATGTAACAACCCGCGGGGTGTGCACGACTTTGATCACCTCTCCCTGATAAAGGAGCTGATCAGGAACGATGTGATCGTATTGACCACGGGCTGTGCAGCGATGGCCTGCGGTAAGGAAGGGCTGTTACTGCCGGAGTCGGCAAAAGAGTACTGCGGCTCAGGGCTGGCAGAGATCTGCGAGACGGTGGGAATACCGCCGGTGTTACACCTGGGAGCATGTGTAGACAACAGCCGGATACTGGTAGCGGCGACGGCGGTGGTAAAGGAAGGCGGTCTGGGAGATGACATCTCTGAGCTGCCGGCAGCGGGAGCAGCGCCTGGCTGGATGAGTGAGAAGGCGATAGCCATCGGTCACTATTTTGTGGCCTCAGGAGTGTACACGTTGTTCGGTACGACCTTCCCGACGCTGGGCAGCAAGAAGTACACGGACTACCTGTTTAATGAGCTTGAAGAGGTGTGGGGCGGCAAGTGGGACTATGAGCCGGACCCGATGAAGATGGCAGAGAAGATGATCGCCCACATAGACAAGAAGCGAAAGGCATTAGGTATTGACAAGGCACGTGAAAGAGTGCTCTACGATATGGAAATGAGGCGTGATTTGGAAAGCGCGTAAACCAGGAGAGAAATAAAGAGGCTTCCTGCCTCTTAAGGGATATACAAGTTTAACCTGTTACAAGGAGGAGAAAAGTGTCTACTAAGATTATAGCATCTGCAGCCATCAGAGGCGCACACAAGATTGCCTATCGAGTTGAGAAAAAGTATGCAGAGGTTTTGAAAAAGTACGGTCCAGATCAGAAGATCGGGTTTACCGATACGGCATACTATCTGCCCATTATCTATTCCATGCTGGGGATTCCCGTTGAAAATCTGGGAGACTGCCAGCAGGTCTTTATGCGGGCGCGAAAACTGCTTCCACCGCTGGTTAAGGATAAAAACCCCCTGCCCTACCTTGCCCCGGCCCTCGACGCGGGTATGGCAACCCTCTTTTACGAAGAGGTTGAGGAAGCCATACGTTATCTGGAGCAGCCCGACTTTTATCTGACAGGGGAAGAGGTAACCGATGACAATATCTGGCTGGGTGCAGCAAATGATATCATCCTGAGAAAACGGGGTGTTGAATTTGTTGATGGGAGCGCCCCCGGTTTTGCCGCTATAGTTGGCGCGGCACCGGACAAAGAAACCGCAGCCAAACTTGCCCACGAGCTCCAGCTTAAAAACCTCTATGTGTTTATGGCCTCTCACAATGAGGGGGTCAGCTTTTCAGAACAGCTGGTAGAGGCCGACGTGCAGATCGGCTGGAATACCAGGCTGGTCTCTTTTGGCCCTGATATCTCAGCAGCAGTGTTTGCGCTGGGATTTGCCACCCGTGCTGCCATGGCCTTTGGCGGTGTGAAACCCGGGGCCTTCAGAGAAAACCTGATCTATAATAAAGACCGGATTTTTGCCTTTGTCCTCGCCCTGGGATTTGTTTCGGATGAGTGGTATGCCAATGCGGCAGGCTGTATCAACTTCGGCTTTCCGGTTATTGCTGATACCCCCATACCCCAGGTTCTCCCCACGGGTATCTGTACCTACGAACACGTAATATCCAATGTCCCCTATGAAGATATGGTTGCAAAGGCCGTGGAAACCAGGGGACTCAAGGTTACCGTTGCGGAGGTGCCCATTCCTATCGCCTACGGTCCCGCCTTTGAAGGTGAGCGGGTGCGTGGTGATGACATCTTCCTGGAGTGCGGTGGCGGAAGAACTCAGATGATCGAGCTCTCCGAGATGAAGGACATGTCCGAGGTGGAGGATGGTAAAGTAGAAGTAATCGGTCCTGACATGGGGGATCTTAAGCCCAAGAGCAGGCTGCCCATGGCTATCTTTGTAGAGATTGCAGGCCGCCAGATGCAGGAAGATTTCCTCCCCATCCTTGAACGGCAGATTCACCACCTGGTAAACTACGCCCAGGGTCTCATGCACATCGGACAGCGGGATATCGCCTGGATACGAATAGCCAAGCAGGCAGTGGAAAAGGGACTTACCCTTAAGGATATTGGAAAAATAATTCACGCCATGTACCACAAGGATTTTGGTGCCATCCTGGACAAGGTACAGGTTACCATCTACACCGAGGAGGAGAAGGTACAAGAAATTACCGCGAAGGCACGTGAAGTCTTTAAAACACGTGATGCGCGGATTGCCGATATGACCGATGAAGCCGAGAATACCTACTACTCCTGTACACTCTGCCAGTCCTTTGCCCCTTCACATTTATGTGTGGTGACCCCGGAGAGGACAGGCCTCTGTGGCGCATACAACTGGCTGGACTGCAAGGCCTCCAATGAGATTAATCCCACCGGTCCCAATCAGCCCATTGAAAAAGGTGATGTGTTAGATGAAAACCTGGGCAGCTGGGCGGGTGTCAATGCATTTATCAAACAGGCATCACGGGGCAATGTAGAACAGGCAAATGCATACAGTATTATGTCTAACCCCATGACATCCTGCGGGTGTTTTGAGTGCATTGCTGCTTATCTTGATCAGTGCAACGGCGTGATGACGGTAGACCGGGACTTCAAGGGTGATGCAACGCCCTGCGGTATGAAATTCACCACTCTGGCTGGTTCTGTGGGCGGTGGTCTTCAAACCCCCGGTTTTGTAGGCCACAGTAAGCACTATATCAGTTCAAAAAAATTCCTCCGCGGCGACGGTGGAGTTAAACGACTGGTCTGGTTGCCCAAGCAGCTCAAGGAGGAGCTTAAGGATAAGCTCAATGAACTGGGCAAGCTGGCGGGAGTAGAAAACCTTGTTGACAGGATTGCCGATGAAACAGTGGGTGTAACCCAGGAAGAGATCCTGCCCTTTTTAAAGGAGAAAAAGCATCCGGCCTTAGAGATGGAGTCGATGATCTAATCAGCTGAAACACCCTGGATAGGATGACCCGGCTCAAGCAGAAAAAAGCACTAACGTTTACATAAAACAGGAGGTACACATGGCACTTTCCGGAATCGAAATTTTTAAATTGCTTCCCAAAACAAATTGTCAGGAATGCGGGGTTCCTACCTGCATGGCCTTTGCGGTGAAGCTTGCAGCAGGTCAGGCTGAGCTTGATTCCTGCCCCTATGTCAGCGATGAGGCACGGGAAAAGCTGGAGGAGGCATCTGCCCCACCAATCCGCCCCGTTGTTATTGGTTCAGGTGATGATGCACTGAAGGTTGGAGGAGAAACGGTCATTTTCCGCCACGAGAAAACCTTTGTCAACAAACCCGGCCTTGGTCTTTTAATCACCGACGCAATGGAAAATGGTGAAGTGGAGAGCAAACTGAAGAGGTTTAAAGCGCTTGAGTATGAACGTGTCGGCCTCATATTAAAGGCAGACATTGTTGCCATAAAAGATACCTCCGGCGATGCAGACAAGTTTGCTAAGCTTGTTGAAAAGGTAAAAGGTATGGGGCTTACTAACCTTGTTTTAATGAGTGATAAGGTGGATGTTCTCAAGGCGGGAGTTAATGCGGCTTCCGACTGCAAGCCCTTAATCTACGCGGCTACTGCAGAGACGGTGGAGGATCTGGGTAAACTGGCTCTCGAAGCAAAGTGCCCCATTGCGGTAAAGGGAAATGGGCTTGAAGAAGTTGCCAGCCTGACAACCAAGCTCACGGAAATGAAACTTAAAGATATCGTTGTTGACACCGGGGCCAGAAAGCTTGGCCAGGCCTTTAAGGACCACATTGAGCTTCGAAGGGGCGCACTGGTGGACAGGCTTCGTCCCCTGGGTTTTCCCACTATTGTTTTCCCCTGCGAGATGACAGACGATCCCATTACCGAGTCTGTCTTTGCCTCAACCTTTGTCCCCAAGTACGGGGGTATCCTTATTCTGTCAGAAATAGAAGGACACAACCTTTTCCCTCTGGCTCTGCAGCGGATGAATATCTATACCGATCCCCAGCGGCCCATGGCCACAACGGAAGGTATTTATGAGATTAACAATCCCGATGAAAACTCTCCTGTTCTTATTACCAGCAACTTTTCACTCACCTACTTTATCGTTTCGGGTGAAGTGGAATCCAGCAGGGTCCCCACCTGGCTTCTCATCAAGGATACAGAGGGACTGTCTGTGCTCACTGCCTGGGCTGCTGGAAAGTTTGTTGCGGATGCCATTGCGCCCTTTGTTAAGAAGAGCGGCATTGAAGGAAAGGTAAAACACCGGAAAATAGTAATCCCGGGAGCTGCTGCTACTATAAGCGGCGAGCTTGATGAGGAATTGGGGGACTGGGAAGTTCAGATCGGCCCTCGAGAAGGAGCACACATTACGCCTTATTTAAAGAACTTGTCAGCAGGTTAACAGATTGTCGAAGCACCACCTTTAACCCGTAATCTATTGTGAACTCCCTTAAGCTTTTTGAAGGGCACATAAGGGGTTCTCAACAAATGCACTTTTTAAGGAGGGAGTAATAACCATGATTGCATCAATTGCTGAAAGTATTAATATTATGTCAAAGACCATAGGTCCTGCCATGAAGGAGCGGAACGCAAAGCCCATTCAGGAAATGGCGGTAGCCGAAGCCGAGGCCGGGTCAACCTTTCTCGATGTGAATATCGGACCTGCACGAAAAGGTGGCGCAGAGATGATGGAGTGGCTGGTAAAAACCATCCATGAGGTTGTAGACCTCCCCCTGTCTCTTGATACCACCAACCTGGAAGCAATGGAAGCCGGGTTGAAGGCACATCAAAAGGGTGGACGTCCGCTGGTTAATTCAGTTTCCTGCCAGGCAGACCGGATTGATGCCGGTTTGGATATGGTGAAGAAGTATGGTGCCCTGATGGTTGGTCTCCTCTGGGGGACTGATGGCATGCCGCGGGACGTAAATGAACGGGCATCCCTGGCGGTGGATCTCATTTATAAGGCCAATGAAAAGGGCATCCCCAATGAGGATATTTTTATTGATCCCATTGCTACCCCTGTGAGTGGTGAGATAAATCAGGTCAAGGCCTGTACGGAATTTATGGGCATGCTCCAGGACCTGGGTCCGGGCTGCAAGTCCACCGTGGGGCTCTCAAACGTCTCAAACGGTGCCCCCGATCACTTAAGACCTTTTTTGAATGGCCCCTATCTTTTGATGTTACACAAGCAGGGCCTCTACTCGGCAATTGTTGATGCCTATGACAAGGAGCTTATGGCCCTCTGTAAGGGAGAAATGCCGGAACTTATGGACCTGGTTACCAAGCTGATGGATGGCCAGTCCGTTGATGTGGGAAGCCTTTCGGACAAAGAAAAGCAGTATGTAAAAACAGTCAAGGTATTGCAAGGAGAGGTTCTCTATTCCGATTCCTGGCTGGAAACCTAAGAAGCTCAAAGATTTATTCCCTGCCCGATTCGCTTAACCATGCCCTGTGTCAAGCACAAGCTTGTTTCTGTTTTCAAAGAAGTGCTTGACGCAGGTGGTGAGCGTTAACCATACAGTTGGCTTGTTCAGAAAATAATAAGCTGCAACTAGGTGAAACCCGGCTAAGGCAGGAAGCTACCCTGCCTTTGTGCTTTTTTAAGGAGATGTCACTATGTATGAACTGGCTCGGGGCCCTCTCATGTGGGTCGCCACCCTTATTTTTATTGCCGGGGTTATCTATCGGGCAATCCAGCTTTTTATGATTACAAAAAAGAAGGAACAGGCCTTGTGCCCTGCACAGCCCATAGGAGAAAAAGACAGCCCTTCACTTTCTCCCGAGGAGCAGAAACTTAACCTGATCGTATCCTTTCAGAATAGCCTCCTCGGGAAAAATCCGATTATGGCGATTGTTTCCTTTGTCTTTCACTTCTGCCTTTTCATTGCACCGATTTTTGCTGTGGGTCACAGTCTGGTCCTCTATGAATCGTGGGGCTTTTCATTTTTGAGCCTGCCCGATGGACTGATCGATCTTTTGACCATAATCTTTTTACTGTGTTCCTTCTTTTTCCTTGTTCGCCGGATAATTATTCCACGGGTGCAGGCCATTTCCTCCCCCTATGATTATTTTCTCCTGTTCATTACCGCAGCACCCTTTCTAACCGGTTTTTTTGCCTTCCACCAGTGGTTTGATTACAAAACGGTTATTACCCTCCACCTCCTGGCCGGTCAGGCAATGCTCATTGCCATTCCCTTTACCAAATTGGGACACATGGTCTTCTTCTTTTTTATAAGAATCCTGCTGGGAAGTGAATACAGTTTCTGGAGAGGAAATAGAACCTGGTCAACCTAACGAGGGACTAACAATGTCACAAGATAACCTAAAGCCTGTTGATACGAAAACCATAGCATCACTCTTGCAGCAGAAAAAGAGCAGGATGAAACTTTGTCTCTCGGCCTGTGCGAGTTGTACTCTCTGTGCAGAAAGCTGTTTTCTCTTTGTGAGTAAAGACCAGGATCCTCAGTACATGCCCTCTTACAAGGTGATTAATTCCCTCGGCAAACTCTATAAGAAGCGGGGAAAGGTAAGCCGGGCCCAACTGGAAGAGATGAAAGACCTCATCTGGAAGAACTGTGTACTGTGTGGGCGCTGTTACTGTCCCTTTGGTATTGATATCCCCAATATGATTGCCTTTGCACGGAGCATTTTACGCTCCCAGGGGATCTATGGTGTCTACCCCTACACGGTTGGTGGGCCTGAAGATGAGTATCAGGAGAACACCTCTCCTTAAGAAAAGCACAAAAAATTCTAACCACGAAGAACACGAAGAGACACAAAGGTAAAAAATCTAAAAACTAAGAAGCTGAAAAACGAATGTCTATGGAGTAAGGAAATGGTTATAGCAGAGATTAAAGCACTTGAAGAAATAAAGGATTTGATCAAGGGTTATGGAAAGGTTTTGAATATAGGCTGTGGAGGGTGTACCGCCGTTTGTCTTGCCGGAGGTCAGAAGGAGGTTGATAATCTCAACACAAAGCTTTCAGTTTCTTTCAAAAGTGACAATATCCCTTTTGAAATAGGGAGCTTTACGATTGAGCGGCAGTGTGAAGTGCCGTTTCTTGCCGAGCTTGATGAGATAGTGAAACCCTACCAGGCACTCCTCTCCATGGCCTGTGGTGCGGGCATTCAGTTCCTTGCGGAGCGGTTTCCTGACAAGCCGGTGTTTCCGGCAGTCAATTCAACCTTTGTGGGAGTAAACAAGGATGTAGGCTGGTATGAAGAACGCTGTAAGTGCTGCGGTGACTGTGTGCTGGGAATTACCGGAGGGATTTGTCCGGTTACCATGTGTGCAAAAGGGTTGTTCAATGGTCCCTGCGGTGGTCCCCAGGATGGCCACTGTGAAGTAAGCAAAGATGTCCCCTGTGCCTGGATCAACATCTATGAACGTCTGGCGGCACAGGGAAGGTTGGACAACATTCATAAGATGTATGAAGCCAGGGAGTGGGAAGACCAGGTCCAGGGAAGTATTGTGCTTGAGGCCTATAAAGATCGATATGTGCAAAAATCCAAATGAGAACAAAAATTTTAGAGATTTCTAATTGGGGAGCTGAAACATGAAATCGGGAAGTAATTTAGAGAAGGTACTCAGTGCAGGCAAATTTGCAGTAACCGGTGAGCTCGGCCCGCCCCGCGGAGGAAATGCCAGTGCTATCAAAGAAAAGGCGCAGCCTCTCAAGGGGATGGTTGATGCGGTAAATATTACCGATAACCAGACTGCGGTGGTTCGCATGGCAAGCTGGGCTGCCTCTACCCTTCTGATGAAAGAGGGGCTGGAGCCAAACTACCAGATGGTGTGCCGGGACAGGAACCGGATTGCTATGCAGTCGGATATACTGGGGGCCTATGCACTGGGAGTAAGAAATATGCTCTGCCTTTCCGGAGATCATCAGCTCTTTGGTGACCACCCTAAGAGCAAGAAGGTTTTTGATATTGATTCCATGCAGCTCATCAGCATGGCCAGGAAGATGCGGGATGAGGGTAAGTTCTTAAACGGAGAAGAGCTTACCGAAGCCCCCAAGATGTTTATCGGTGCTGCGGCAAACCCCTTCGGGGAGCCCTATGAATACCGGGTTCACAGGCTTGCCAAGAAAATTGCGGCAGGTGCCGATTTCATTCAGACCCAGTGTATCTACAACATGGAACGGTTTCGTGAGTGGATCAAGCAGGCAAACGACATGGGGCTCACCGAAAAGACTTATATACTGGCCGGGGTTACCCCCATGAAGGCACTTGGTATGGCCCGTTACATGCAAAAAAACGTTCCCGGCATGGATGTTCCGGACTGGGTGATCAAGCGGCTCCAGGGAGTTGAAAAAAAGCAACAGGGGAGTGAAGGTATTGCCATCTGTTGTGAGCAGATTGAAGAATTTAAGGAGATGAAAGGGGTAGCCGGTGTACACATAATGGCTATTGAGTGGGAACACCGGATGCCGGAGATTGTGGAAAAGGCCAAACTGCTGCCCCGCCCAACACTGTAGACAATGCAATTTTTCAGATGCATGATAATGATGTGTGATCTGAGATTGAAATGACGAGATTCTGGATTTAGATGCTGGATACTTGTAAATACTTGTTGGCGTACCGACTAACATCCAGTATCTAGCTGCTATCCAGCATCTTACTGAGAGTCAGATCACACAGCTCGTATCCAGGATTTTGATAGTATCACTCTTTATACATGAAGGCATAGAGATGAAGAATACATGGACTGCTCTTATCTTAATAGGATGTATCGGGATCTGTTTTTTTCTTCTGGGACGGGGGACAACCTTTTCTTCCGAAGAAGGCCAGGATGAGGGTGTGGTTGAAACGGTTGTCATTGAAGAGGAAGACATTGAATTAGCCCTGCAGCCTGATGCAGGACAGACCGGGGACGAAGAATCTGTGGAGCGCGCTATCTTCATTTCCATTCCTGATGCCTTTGAAGATTTGGATCGGGCCCCGGTAAAGTTTTATCACGATAAACACGCCCTTGCCCTTGAAAAGGAGGGTTGTGAAAAATGTCATCCCAGGGATGAAGAAAATAAGTTCCTCTTCACCTTTCCCAAGGAGAGGGATGAAAGCAGTAAAGATGCCCTGATGAACGGTTACCATGACGGTTGTATAGGGTGTCACCAGGAGATGACTGATGCGGGCGAAAAGACCGGTCCCCTTACCTGTGGGGAGTGTCATATCATAGAAGAAAGCTACCACAAGAAAGAGTATCTCCCCATAATGCCTGAATACTATGAGGTTTTGCGGGACACCTATCACAAAGATTGTCTTGCCTGTCACCAGGATCCGGCAAAGGCGGCAGAAGATGCAGGCGGCCTTGACTGGAAGAGCTTCTATGTGAAAGAACAACTCCTCATTGAAGAAACATGGCCCGAAGTGATCTTTGATTATTATATCCACGACAAGCATGATAAAACACTGGAGGAAAAGTGTGAGCTCTGCCACTACATCTCTCCGGAGCGGGAAAAAGAGCTCGCTGCCGAGGGGAAAGAGCCAACCTGTAAGGACTGGCTGCGGGAAATTGATGAGGAGCAGAGTCTCACCGAAAGAGAGACAGCGCACCTCCGCTGTATTAACTGCCACCTTGAGCGGAAAGAGGCAAATGAGGAAAAGACAGGCCCCGTTTATCTGTAAAGACTGTCACACGGGCATAGAGCGCACTATTGAAGAGATGGCCGATGTCCCTCGCCCGGAGTGTGAGCAGGAGGAGAAAATCTTAATCCAGATCGAAGAGGATGCACGTGCAAAGGGAGTTGCCTTCAATCATAAAACACACCAGGAGAAAACCCGTTCATGTCAGGACTGCCATCACGAGACCCTGCGTCCCTGTGAAGAGTGCCACACGGTTGCCGGCAGTGAGGAGGGTGATGGCATAACCTTAGCTGAAGCCTACCATGAAGTTTCCTCCCCCTGGAGCTGTATTGGATGCCATGAGACAGAAAAAAAGAAGGCTGACTGTGCCGGGTGTCATCACCTGATGGAAAGCGGGCTGGTTGATTCCGCCTGTGATACCTGCCATACTGGTTCACTCGACAGTCTTGAGGCTGCCAAAAAGCTTCCTCAACCTGAGGAGCTCTTCCCTGAGGATCTTAAGGATGAACTGGAAATCAACATTCTGGAGAACGAGTATAAATCCTCCCCCGTTCTCCATAAGCAAATAGTTAAGAAGCTGACCGATATCTCAAACGAAAATACCCTTGCAAGCTACTTTCACGTTGAGGAAACGACTATCTGTGCCGGGTGTCACCACCTGGGTCCCATCGAGAAAAATCAAACCATTGCCCAGTGCAGCACCTGTCACACCACGCGAAAAGAACCTGAACGGGAAATACCGACCTTGCTGGGCGCTTATCACCAACAGTGCCTGGGATGTCATAAGCATATGGACGGGACCGAGGAAGAAATGCCCCAGGATTGTGCGGGATGTCATGAAGAGAAGGACCTGAACCTAACGGAATCAGAAAAGTAATAAACGGACAGTAAGGGATTCATGGAAGTTAAAAGGAGAACATTTTTAAAGCAGGTAGCCGGGGTCTCAAGCCTGGCAGTCTTTGGTAGAGGTGGAACAGCAGAGGCCTCCCGCTTGCAGGTCAGCCCGGACCATTACGGGGTACTGGTTGATACAACCCTGTGTGTTGGATGTCGAAGCTGTGAAAAGGCCTGTAACGAAATAAATGAGGACCTGCCCCGCAAGCCTGCTGAGTCGTTTAAGGATAAGTCGGTCTTTGAAGAGAGAAGACGCATGGATTACGGAGCCTACACGGTAGTTAACCGCTCTAACAATGCCACGAACCCGGCAAGTCCTGTTTACACAAAATTTCAATGTATGCACTGTCTCTATCCCGCTTGTGTATCTGCCTGCATCGTTGGGGCCTTTACGCGGGAACCGAACGGTGCCGTTATCTATGATGCATGGAAGTGTATCGGTTGCCGTTACTGCATGGCCGCATGTCCTTTTCAGGTTCCCGCCTATGAATTTGATAATGTGCTGACGCCACAGGTGAGAAAGTGTACTTTCTGTTTTGATACACGCTTGACAAAGGGTGAGATTCCGGCCTGTGTACAATCATGTCCTATGGAGGTTATGACCTTTGGAAAAAGGACGGCTCTCATCAGGCAGGCCCGGGAAAAAATAGAGAAGTATCCCGACCGCTATCTGCCCCACATCTATGGTGAGAAGGAAGTGGGAGGAACTGCCTGGCTCTATTTGTCGGGCATACCCTTTACGGAAATTGATTTTCCCAAGTTGGGCTATCATCCCGCACCGGCCTATACCGAGCCCATTCAGCATACCATCTTTAAGTGGTTTCTTCCACCACTCGGCTTGTATGCAACCCTGGGCAGCATTATGTGGTTTTTAAAAAATAGAAAGAAACAGAAAAAGGACCAACACGGATAGTTATGAGCGAACACGAAAGCGCTGCACCCCTTGATAAAAAGTTTTTTACTACCGGCATGAAGATTCTGACCGCTATTATGGTAGGTGGGCTCAGCTTTGGGCTCTACCGCATGATCTTCGGTCTGGAGGCAGCTACCAATTTAAACGATCAGTACCCTCTGGGTCTCTGGATCGGGGTTGATGTAGCTACCGGTGTTGCCCTGGCGGCCGGCGGCTTTACCTCGGGTGCCCTCGTATATATTTTTAACCGGGAGCATTTTCACGCGATCATCAGACCTGCCCTCTTGACAGCCATGCTGGGATATACCTTTGTGGGTGTCGGGCTTATGTTTGATCTCGGCCGGTGGTATAACATCTGGCACCCTGCAATGCCCTTCATGTGGCAGGGTAACTCGGTGCTGTTCGAAGTTGGCATTTGTGTGATGATCTACCTGACGGTTCTTTACCTGGAATTTGCCCCCATTGTGTGCGAGCGGTTTATCGGTCGTGTCGACCTTCCGGGTAAACTTGCCCGCTTCAATGATCCCATAGACATAGTGCTCAGGTTTGCAGATCACATCCTGGGAAAGATCATGTTTATCTTTATCATTGCCGGGATAGTGCTTTCCTGTGCTCACCAGTCTTCACTGGGAACCTTGCTGGTTATTGCCCCCTATAAGATGCATCCCCTGTACAGTTCACTTTTTGGGCCGCTCTTTTTCCTGACATCTGCCTTTGCCGTGGGCATTACCATGATTGTGTTTGAGTCGATGATTGCAACCAGGATGATGGGGAGGAAGCCCGAAATGCACATTTTAACCCCCATTTCCAAGATTATTCCCTATCTGTTGGGCATCTACATTTCGGTAAAGCTTGGAGATATGATTTACCGCGGCACCTACGTTTATCTCTTTGAAGGTTCAATGCCTGTTATCATGTTCTGGATTGAATTTGGTCTGTTGACCGTGGTCCCTTTTTTCATGCTTATGTCATCGGACGTTCGCCGTTCCCCCCGGTCCCTGTTTATAGCTGCCTCCATGTATGTGGTAGGGATTCTCTTAAACCGGTCTACCGTCTTTTTCGTCGCCTATGAACCGTTCTATTCTGCTAAGGCATATATCCCTGCCATAGGGGAATTTGCCCTCACTATTGGTCTTATCGCTACGATTGTTTTTGTCTACCGGGCTATGGTCACCATTTTACCCGTTCTCCCGGCCCCGGAAAATGAATCCTAGCCACCACGCGTTCCTCCTCATCCACAGGACATTCCGAAGAGTGTAAGGTTTTTATTTCTTGCACTCTTTTTATTTATACCCTAAAATTATCAATGATGCTTGATTGTCCATCATTCCTCCCGGATAGAGTTACAGAGCTACAGAGTCACAAAGTGACAAAGTGATAAAGGCGATTAATAGCGCGGACAGTTTTGATGTTTGGGGCATTTGAGATTTGATGCTGTGGTCAGGACGATGAACTACCGAACATTCGGACTCCAACATTCGAATGTTCGAATGAAAAACAATTGTGCAGCTTATATATTTAAAATTGCTCAGCTATTCGGTCAGAAACAGGTTTTGATTTTCGAGCTTTAGCTGCCGGTTAAATAGATTTTCCATTTAACTTAGGGTGCTGGACTGGGATTATGATCATGTATCTTGGATCATGCATCCTGCACTTGTTTAAGTAAGTTGCTTTGGAACTAAGTCCCCATAGTTCTGTGATATGCGATTAAAAAATCTTTATACCCACATCTCAGATCACATATCTCATATCCCTTTTCTTAAGAGAGTCTAAAACCATGGTTGCCCAGTCTAAAATAAAAAAACCAGGTGAAGATGTGACAGAAACTGCACGAATGTTTCAGGCAATAGCAGACAGGGGAGAAGTTGGCATTCTTGTTCTGGATGAGGGTAATACAATTGAGTTTGCCAATAAAATGTTTTCCATCATCACGGGCTACAAGCATGAAGAGCTGGTCGGGAAAACCTTCACCGATTTTCTGGCTGGTGAAAACAAAAAGATTTTTCAGTCTCTTCAAAAATGAATCTGCCACCTGTACGGAGAAATTACGGCAGGTGATTGAGCTTTCAACCACTGCATCCTCTCCGGTAATTGCCGAAATGTGTTGTGCCAGCTATGTTGCGCAGGCAGGCAGGAAAAAAACCTTCGTTTATCTGAGAGATATAGCAGTTCAGCAGAAACTGACCAGGGAGCTTAAACAGTCGGAGCAGCGGTATCGTGAGCTTTTTGAGCACATAGATCAGGGGATATCCATTTCTACCAGAGAGGGAAAGTTTATTGACTGCAACCCTGCGGTTTTAAAAATACTGGGCTATGAAAGCAAGGAAGAATTTCTGAAACTCGACATCAGTAAGGATTTGTATGTCAACCCTCAAGACAGAAAAGAGTTCCAGCGCCTGATTGAGAAAGACGGATACGTAAAGAACTATGAGGTCGCCTTCAAAAAGAAGAATGGAGAGACCATACCGATTCTCCTGACCACCCAGGCCATAAAGAACGAAAAGGGGGAAGTGATAGGATATCAGGGGCTCAACATTGATATTTCAGAGCGCATCCGCATGGAACAGGAACTGCGGGAAAAGCATGGTTTTCTTACTAACCTGCTTGAGAGTTCAGCTGACTGTATAATAGTGTCTGATATGAGAGGGAAGGTCATTTTTTTTAACAAGGCTGCAGAGAGGTTAACCGGATACCGGACAGATGAGGTGATCGGCAAGTTTCATGTTACCAAATTTTATTCCCTGGAAATGGCCCGGGAGATTATGAAAAAATTGAGGAGTGATGAGTACGGTGATCGTGGCAAGCTGGAGAACTATATGCTTACTGTGTTTAGGAAAAATGACGAAGAGATCCCCGTATCCCTTTCTGCCTCAATTGTGTATGAGGGGGAAAAGGAGCTCGCCTCCCTGGGCATCTTTACCGACCTGAGAGAAAAAATTACCATGGAAAAAGAACTGCAGGAAACCCAGGTGAGACTGCTCCAATCAGAAAAAATGGCTTCACTGGGAAGTCTTGCAGCCGGTGTTGCCCACGAAATAAATAATCCCCTTGGGGGAATACTCATTTACGCAAGTCTCCTGATGGAAGATTTTGAGGCAAGTAGCGATCCCCGGGTTCAAGACCTTAAGAAGATAGTTGAGGAAGCCTCCCGTTGCAAGGAGATTGTAAAGAGCCTTTTAGAGTTTGGCCGTCAAACTGAATCCCGCTTTGAACCTATAGATATTAACAAGGCCATTGTGGATGGACTGTTTTTTTTAGAAAAACAGGTGCTCTTTCACGACATAAAAATTATTAAGCACCTGGATCAGTCGTTGCCTCCTGTTGAGGGAGACCCGAATCAGCTCAAGCAGGTCTTTATGAATATGATGGTCAACGCTGCGGAAGCCATGTCAGAGGGGGGAGGGGCCTTGACCATCACCACCGGCAGGAAATCCGGTGAATCATCGATTTTTATTTCTTTTCAAGATGAAGGAACAGGCATACCCTCTAACATACAGTCCAAAATATTCGATCCTTTCTTTACCACAAAGGGGGTGGGCAAAGGTACGGGACTCGGCCTGAGTACTTCCTATGGAATCATTCAGAGCCACCACGGTAACATAGATGTTGAGAGTCAGCCGGATAGGGGTACCACCTTTCTTATTTACCTGCCTCGTTCTGAGGACACAACTGCATGAAACCTGAGCCACAAAAATCCATTAACGTACTTGTTGTCGATGATGAAAAGATCATGCAGGAGAGTTGTTGCCGTGTTTTAGAGAAAGAAGGCTACACGGTATCTTCTGCTGACTCCGGTGAAGCTGCCCTTGAGCAGTGTGATCGGAAATCATTTGACCTCGTCCTCCTCGATCTGAAGATGCCGGGCATGGGAGGCATCGAAGCCCTCAAAAGACTCAAAGAGATGGATCCGGAGGTGACAATTCTTATAATGACCGGATATCCCTCCATAGAAACGGCCGTAAGGGCAATCAAGCTCGGGGCATACGATTACATCACCAAACCATTCACACCGGACACCTTGCGGTTTGCCGTTAGTCGCGCCCTTGAAAGAAAGACCTTGATGGTTGAAAACCAGCACCTGAGACAGCAGTTGAGGTCAAAGAATGAGATCGACGCTATCATCGGTGAAAGTCAGATTATGCGTGGTATTTATGAGCTGGTTCGCAGAACCGCTCCCACTGACAGTACCGTTCTGATCACGGGAGAAAGCGGAACAGGGAAAGAGCTTGTAGCGAGAGCAATACACAACTACAGCCTTCGGGAGGAGGGGGAGTTTGTAACCGTTGACTGTTCATCCCTGGTGGAGACATTACTGGAGAGTGAACTGTTCGGCCATGTCAAAGGTTCATTTACCGGAGCAATCCAGGCAAAGTACGGTAGCTTTGAACTGGCTAACGGGGGCACCTTTTTTTTCGATGAAGTAGGTAACCTGAGCCTGGATATCCAGGCGAAGTTACTCAGGGTAATCCAGGAGAAAGAGATAAAACCCGTCGGGAGTGAAAAGACAATCAGGGTTGATGTGCGTATACTTGCTGCCACCAATCAGGATCTCAAGCAGGCCATTGCCAAAAGGACCTTTAGAGAAGATCTTTACTATCGTCTCAATGTTTTTCCCATTCACATCCCTCCTTTAAGGGAACGGAAAGAAGATATTCCCCTACTGGTGAAATATTTTCTCAAAAGGTATAACAAGAAGAGAGAAATCCCCGTTGTGCGTGTTGAGCCTGACACATTGAAGCTCCTTATGAGCTATGGCTGGCCGGGAAATGTTCGAGAACTTGAAAATGCCATTGAACGTGCCCTGATTTTGGAAGATGGGGACTCGCTCCTGCCCCGATCCTTTTCCTGGTTTGTGGAGGGAAAACGGGCAGAAAAAACAGACGTGGATGACAAAATTTATAACCTTTCAGAACTGGAGAAGCAGCACATTATGCGGGTCCTGAATGAAACCAGGGGGCACAAAAGTCAAACCGCCAGCCTGCTGGGAATTGACCGCAAAACCCTGTATCAGAAGATAAAAAAATACGGATTATAAATTGGGGTAAATTGGGGTCGGGCCACGCTAAGTTATTGATAGTAATTTAAATTCTGTTAAAAAAAGGGTTAATATAAGGTCTATAATTGCATTTTTGGGGTCGAAAAAGCGATTATTGCCGAAGCGTGTGGCCAGTACTTTCAGAGTCAAGTACTGGAATTGAAAAACGTCAATTTTGGTGTCAAAAAAGAGGATATTGACCATAAAAAAGGTTATTTTTAGGTAATTAATTAATATATTACAATAGGATAGCGTGGCCCGACCCCCTATTCTCTAATTTAATGAGCGCCGGCCTTGACCTTGGTCGCGAAGGCTTCGAGGTCGGCCGCCGGCGAGCGCGCCTGCGGGTGGACCTCGGGGTAGGCCGCGACCTCGACGTGGAAGTGGCGCCCGGTCTGCTCGCGGATGAAGGTTACGAGGTCGCTGGCGTAGCGGAACTCGCCGAAGCTGCCGGTAGCCGCTGGGCAGGTCGCCGCGCAGCGCCACCAGGCGGCGGATGTCGAGCCGCTCGAACTGCGCCAGCCGCTCGCGGATCGACTCGCGCGTCGCGCCGATGCAGCTGAAGTGCGGCGCCGCGTCGACGCCTTCTGCGAAAGGATCGCCTGCACGGTCGACAGCGTGCCTTCCTGCGTCGAGCCCGCCGGCGCCGTAGGTGACCGAGCAGAACTCGGGCTGCAGCGCGTACAGCGCCAGCCGCGCCGCGGCGGCAGCTTGGCCACGCCCTCGGGCGACTTCGGCGGGAAGAAC
>CAVVWZ010000019.1:0-28126 GCA_963752035.1 uncultured delta proteobacterium
TTATAAATGAAGGATTTAACTAAAGAAGAGAAGGAACAACTTTTAAATACTGTTGGGGATGGGGTGCTTGCCTTGTCAGATGGTGATACTCCCTACTGCATACCGTTTGGGTTTGTTTATGTGGGAGATGTTGTCTACCTTTCACTGTTTCCCAAGGGGAGAAAGTGGGAAATTATGCAAAAGAACAATAAGGTGTGTTTTACTATCTTTTGCTGGAATGATGACCACACCGAATGGTCGTCGGTAGTGGTTGACGGAAAGATGCTGCCGGTCAACGACCTCAAGGAGATCGAATCCGTAGTGAAAGCAAATATGGAAAAGATGGGTCTTGATCCGGCAACCTACCTGGAAAAACGGATGACCATGTACAAAAAGACCATGGATAATCCCTCTGCCCTTAAGATTTTTAAGGTTGAAAGCAGTCAGATAGGTGGGAAAAAGATGAAGACACTGATAGGTAGTTAGCTGCTAAGGTGCGGAAAGTATTCAGGGGTGATGCAGTCTTGTTTTCTAACAGGGGGGAATAGATGAAGAAGAAAAAGATAAAGACGAAGGAAAAGATAGCAGAAGCAAAGGGAAAGCTTGGTGTTCTCATCCCAGGCATAGGGGGTGCAGTTAGCACTACCTTTATGGCTGGAGTAGAGGCTATAAAAAGTCGGATTGCCATGCCCATTGGATCACTGACCCAGATGGGAACCATTAGACTGGGCAAGACGGGATGAACATAGAGTGCCTATGATCAAGGACTTCATCAGCTTGACTGATCTCGATGATCTTGTCTTTTACGGGTGGGATGTTTACGGTGATAATTGTTATGATGCGGCCATAAAGGCAGGCGTTCTGGAAAGAGGTCTGATTGATAGCGTACGCTATCCTTTGCAGCAAACGGAACCACAGACTGCCGTCTTCCGCAAGGAATTTGTTAAAAACCTTGACGGTGATAATGTAAAACCTCAGAAAAACCATTTGGATTCGGTAGCGGCCTTAAAGGAGGATATCCAGGGATTTAAGGAGGAACATGACATTGACCGATGTGTGATGATCTGGTGTGCCAGCACAGAGGCCTATCTAACAATACAAGATGTACATACGACTTTAAGTAAGTTTGAAAAGGGTTTGAAAAAAAATGATCCTTCCATTTCACCCAGTATGCTCTACGCTTACGCAGCTTTAACCAGCGGAATCCCTTACATCAACGGTTCTCCTAATCTTACCGTAGATATACCTGCTCTGGTTGAGCTGGCCAAAGAACGTGAATTGCCCATTGGAGGCAAGGATTTTAAGACGGGGCAAACATTGATGAAAACCATCCTTGCACCGGGCCTCAAAGCCCGTTTGCTGGGACTGGAGGGGTGGTATTCTACCAATATACTTGGTAACCGGGACGGTGCAGTGCTGGATGATGCAAGTAACTTCAAGACAAAAGAGGAAAGTAAGCTGTCTGTTTTGGATTCGATATTGCAACCGGAGGTGTACCCCTCGTTATATAAGGATTTCTATCACAAAGTGGCAATCAACTACTATCCACCCCGTGGTGATAATAAAGAGGGCTGGGATTGTGTGGACATCTTTGGCTGGCTGGGATATCCTATGCAGATAAAAATAAATTTCCTCTGTCGGGATAGTATCCTTGCAGCTCCCATTGTTTTAGACCTTGTGCTCTTTACCGACTTTGCTCAGAGGAGCGGATTGAGTGGTATACAGGAGTGGCTGTCGTTTTACTTTAAGAGTCCCATGCATGCGGAAGGCCTCTATCCTGAGCACGACCTTTTCATACAGTTGATGAAACTTAAGAATACCTTACGCTATCTGATGGGGGAAGAGCAGATTACCCATTTGGGCCTTGAGTATTACATCGACTAGAACTCCTTGATGCTGATTGCGGAACACAAAAAATTAAAATTCACCGCAGAGACGCAGAGAGCGCAAAGCAAACCTACTGAAGCAATTTTTACCTTTTAAAATCTTAGCGTACTTTGCGTCTTTGCGGTTAGAAACAAGCTTGAATTTATTTGCTAGTTTGTCTCTGTGGTTTGTTTTTAGTTAAGAGGAGGTGGTTATGAAGTACTGTCCTCAGTGTGGTGCTGAATATCTCGAGACGATTACTGTTTGTTATGACTGTGATGAAAAACTCATTACCCAAAAGGATTTTGAGGAGCGCAAGCAAGCCGAAGAGCGGTTTCACGAAGAAACGAAAACGATGGTAAAGGTCTTCATCCTCCAGGACAGGTTTGAAGCTGATTTAATTAAAAAGGAGTTAGAAAGGGAAGGGATACCGGTTTTAATAAGGAGCTTCAGAGATACTGCCTATGATGGTATTTACATTCCTCAGAAAGGCTGGGGAGAGGTCAGGGTACCTGAGAAAGACCGGGAGAGGGCCCAGGAGTTAATTGACAACCTGGAGCATGTACTCCAGGAAGGAAAGGTTAGTATTTCCGAGGACGAGGCATTGATTGTCTGCCCTTCCTGCGGGGCAGAGATCGGGGTAGAATGTAAGGTATGTCCTAACTGCGATAAGCTTTTGGGAAGTGACAGTGGAGAGAAAGACTTAGATTAACTGTTGATCTTTCAGAATTTTTTCAGCATCCATGATTGCCTGTTTGAGCTCAGGGAAGAACTTTACATTTACAGTGATTCCCTTTTTTGTTGGTTTGCTTTCCCCTTCCTTGTCTTTGTAGTAAACTCTGAAGTCAATTAACTTGTGTCCCTGGTATTCAGTAAGAGAAAGTTTAATGTCTTCTGTTTTGTTTTTCTGAAAATTTGCAATTTCTATGGGGTCCATACCGCATTCCTCGTATCCACTCTAGTTAGGGATTACACATCATTGATTAACTGCAGTTTCCGTGCTTGCCTTCTTTTCCGTGCTTGCCTTCTTTTCCTGTGCTTGTTTCTTTGCTTCCTTTTTCTTGCTTACTTTCTTCTTTCCTTCTTCCGTAGTTGACTTTTGCGCATAGTCAGTTGCATACCAGCCGGTTCCCTTCAGCTGGAAAGAACAGTTGGAGACCAATTTCTTCACTTTTCCGTCACAAAAGGTGCAGGTTTTCAATGGTTCGTCTGTTATCTTCTGCATGTGTTCAAAGTTTTTTCCGCAACTTTGGCACTCATATTCGTATATTGGCACAATATTACTCCCTTACTGATAGTTTTAGTGTAGCACTCATTATGTTCGAGTGCTAAAATATAATAATTTTTTTAACAATTGTCAATAGATATGGTGATTATAGTTTAACCTTTATAATAACTTCTGAACAGTAAATGTTCTAACCACATGTATTATATGGGCAATTATGTTAAGCACAATGAGCCGGGGACTGCACATTTGTTTCACCGGCAGGGAATGATTATCATTTTGGAGCCTTCCCGGAGATAAAGCGTGCCCCTTACAGGTGATTCAGGGGGTTGAAAATAATGGTTAATTGCTGTAAACTGAAGAGTATATAAAACAAACTATAAAAGGAGTTAGCCATGTTAGAGAAAAGAGGATTGGCACTGCTTATTGGAGCTATCCTGGTGACAGGTGTGGGATGTGACACTTCTTCAACGGTGCCCCATATCAGTGAGCGCAGTCGAACGTCTCCCAACCTGGTTTCTTTTGATACCTGCGAGGTGCTTGAACAAAACCTCAAAGCAAACCTCACGGAACAGATGCGGGTTCATCTCTTGAGTCTAAACGAAAATGGCTATGGTCCCATTGAAGATGATATGGCAGATGCAGTGCCAGCACCCGGCACTACAGGGGGACGACAGGAGGGAAGCGACTATTCGGGGACTAATAACCAGGAAGCAGGTGTGGATGAAGGGGATTTTGTAAAGACTGATGGATACTACCTGTATGTATTAAGCGGTAATCAATTGGTAATCATGGGTGTTCCTGAATTTGGTCAGCTTGTTGAAAACATATCCGTTGATATTGAGGGTAGACCAAATCAATTATTACTTATTAAAGAAGCAGAAAGCAGCAGTGCACAGAGGAGCGTGGTCTTTTCTACCATATCCACCTACGAACTGGACGATAACCATCCCCTCCGGCACCTTATTGAAAAAGATAGGGGGGATAGCGGGTACTACTGGTACACGGTTTTTACCAAAATCACCATTATAGATCACAGTAATCCACAGGTTCCCCAGGTGATTGATGAACTCTATTTTGAAGGTTCTTACCAGACTTCAAGGAAGGTTGGAAGTGCGGTCCATATGTTTGCTTATTCCTGGATTGAAATAGGTGATCTGAAATACTGGCCAGACCTTCCGGAAGACTATTATCTGGTTGCCCCCGGTAATCCCTTACGTGAACAGCTGTGGAATAAGGGTATCAGTGATGCCATTACATACAATGATCAATTGATTGCGGGCCTCACCTTACAGGACCTCGTCCCACGAAGCTTTCTAGTGGTTCCTGATGGGGTAGTGGCCTATGATTTTACTGCTCAGGGATGTAACAATTTTGTGATTGCAGAGGACGGTATGAGCAGGGGCTTTACCTCTATTGTGAGCTTTGATGCCTTAGGTGATGATTTTACCTTTGAAGTGGATCATGTTGTAAGTAATTGGAGCATCATCTATGCCTCATCCGACACCGTGCTGCTGGCTGAACCAGCTCAAGACTGGTGGTGGTATTGGGACAATGATGTATATGAAGAGGAAACTAATATCCACCGTTTTGACAGCACTGCCACAGGGAGCTTACAGTACAGCGGTAGCGGCCGGGTCAGGGGAACGGTACTCAGCCAATTCTCGCTTTCAGAGTATGAGGGCATCATCAGGGTTGCTACAACCACAGACCAGTGGAATCGCTGGTGGATCACCGATCCTCCTCCACCGGAAAATCACCTGTACATGCTTTCCGGGGATAGTTCACTTGCGGTTGTTGGACAACTGGATGGCATTGCGGTCGGGGAGAGGATATGGTCAGCACGCTTCATCCAGGACCGGGGGTATCTGGTCACTGCTCAAATCATAGATCCCCTCTGGACCATAGATCTGAGCGATCCGGAGAACCCGACAATCATGGGAGAATTGGAGGTCCCCGGTGTTTCAACCTATGTCCATCCCCTTGAAGACGAACATCTGCTCACCATTGGGTTTGGGGGTGATCAGCAGGGCTTCGATGGCTCCATTAAGGTCTCCCTCTTTGATGTTTCAGATTTTGCAAACCCCAGGCGAAAAGATGTGCTTACCCTCTTTGCGGCTGAGGGAGAAGACTGGTCTTCCTGGGGAACGAGTGAGGCCCTCTATGAGCATAAAGCATTCCAGTACTGGGCCCCGAAAAAGTTACTTGCCGTACCGTTAAGCACCAGCCGTTACCTCATGGATGAATTTGAGTATGGCTATGAATATATAAGCAAGCTGGTGCTTGTTTCAGTTGACACGACAAGTGGTCTTTCAATCTACGGGAGTGTTGACCATTCAGATTTTTACAATAGTGATCCTTCCTATTACTGGTGCTACCAGGATGTTCGCCGTAGCATCTTTATGGGGGATTACATCTACGCCATTAGTGACCGTGGTGTTACTGCAAGCAATCTGCTGTCGATGGATCTCGCTGCCTCGTTACTACTGCCGGGCAGCAGTTGTGAAATCTACTGGGATGGAATAGAGGCCAGGTAAAAAAATACCCCTCAGTGTTTTTTGCTGAGGGGTATTTTACAGTATGGGGTGTCAATTAGCGGGCTAACTTTATATCTGACAAACGGGCAGAACCGGCTTTATCACAGACTATCTCTGCTATGGGACCTGCTCCCGGTGGAATCTTCTTTCCTGACATGTCAACCAGGATTATTATGCCAGTTGCTTCATTAAACTTTGCCAAATATCCTTCTGTGCGTGGGGTAGTTCGTATATCGGTGATTTTTACGTCCTTCAGTGAAAATTGAACACCACG
This sequence comes from uncultured delta proteobacterium, assembly GCA_963752035.1. Lineage (GTDB taxonomy): Bacteria > Desulfobacterota > WTBG01 > WTBG01 > WTBG01 > CAVVWZ01. Next base: position 5,882 of record CAVVWZ010000019.1, read on the forward strand.
GATGGGAACCTTATTTTCAAGTTCAACACCAACTACATTTTCCCCACCGGGTACTATCTTCAGTTTTGCATCCTCGCTGTCGAGCTTCATAGAATTCTGAGGTTTGGCTTCGGCTTTTTTCTCTGGCATTTGTACAGACTTTTGCTTGCCCTGTTCTTGGGCAGCACTTTTTTCTTGTGCGGAAGCTGGTTCTTCCTGGGCCTGTCTACAGCCTGGGCCACAGAGAATGACACTCAAGAGCAGTAAGATTACACAATGTTGTTTCATGTATACTACCTCCGTTTCATTTAGTGTTTTCTGAATATCCTATAGTGTGAATGGGATGCACGATTCTATTCAACTTTCCCTTAAAATGCAAATTAAATTGTTATTCAACCTGGTCGACAGTATCTCCCTTATTTTTTTTCAGCCTGGTAAATCCTCTTATGGTGAGACCGGCAATGAGGCTGAGGCACACGAGGATCATCAGCGAGGAAGAAAAAAAGGTTGGAATGAAAATCAAGGGGTTTTGTAAACTGTAAGAAATGATAAGGATATAAATACCAAAAATGAGAAAGGCTATCGCCAACAGTACAAGCAGGGAAAAACCAAGCCACCAGTAGAATTCACTAATTTTCTTTTCCATAGTTTATCAGGGTGCTATTATGTTGAGGGCTTGAGGAATGACCTCAAGAGAAACGGGGGTTTCCCCGAGAATTTCACCATCACCTAATAACTGAAGCGGCGTTTCAGAGGTGATGGAAATTTTTTTTGTCCGGTAGAGTTTTACCTCGGAAAATCTGGTATGGGTCCCTTTCAAGACGGAAGGGAAAAACAGGAGTAGCTTTAACTTGTTAATTTTTTGTACGACACAGATATCCAAAACACCATCATCCATTAATGCAGTGGGTGTAATGTTAATACCCCCGCCGTACCATTCCGTATTTCCGATTGCTGCCATCAGTATTTCACCTGTGTGATTGCCTGTATCGTGGGCGATAGCAACCTTCTTAAACTTATAGGTAAAAAGCTTTGCCAGGATGGCAAGAAGGTAAATGGTTGCTCCCGGAGCAAACCTTTTGTAGCGATTTGCCCACGAGGCTACTTCAGCGTCAAATCCGATTCCCCCGACACTCCCGTAATACTTGTCCCCGTTAACCTTGACCAGATCAACCTTTCGTACCTTCTCATCACGCAACACATTACAGGCAAAATCGAGATCCTCTTTGATTCCCAGTGTGCGGGCAAAATCATTTCCCGTTCCTAAGGGAAGAACCCCCAGCCTGACATCAGAATCAACCAGTGCATGTATGGCTTCATTAATTGTACCATCTCCCCCGCACACAATAATTTTTTTACATCCCCGCTCTTTTGCCTCAAGGGCGAGCTTTGTAACGTGGCCGTGATATTTGCTGACCTTCAGGTGGTGGGCTATCCCCTTCTCTGACAGTTTTGATGTAATCTCGGGGATCGATCGTTTGCACTTGTGGTTTCCCGCTATGGGATTAACTATTACATGAGATCCTTCCTCAGTGCTCATTACCCTACCTATTTGGAAGAGAGGCCTCTATCTGTTCTGTCAAACAGTAAGGCTGTTGCTGCACATGGTTATCGACGAGTACCTGATGATTGTCTATCTGTATCTTCCCTTCGGAAAAGGTTTTTAAGGTTTGCACTATTAAAGGAAGTTCCCGAATGGCGCCCCGTTCTCTGATTTCTTTAAAAAGGGGATTGTTTTCTCCCTCTTCCTGGATAATCCGGTCGAGCCCCTTTTGCCTCAGTGCCTGTTCATGCTTTTCCCAGAGCGGGTCTATGGATTGGTCTCGTAAAGGGAAGGTACAAAAGGTAATGGGTGGGCCCTTGTCCAATTCTTTGGTTACCAGATGTATCATCACCCCGCTCTGGTCAGCTTTGTTTGTTATGAGTTCCCAGATGACCTCCTGCCAGGTGCCGGCCGGACCGTCCGGGGCGGCCGGATGCAGGTTGATAAGATCAAATCTGTCGCACATCTCCTCACCCACGATCAGCATATAGCCAGCAAGTACATTTATGTCCGAGGTGTGGTTGCCCAGTCGTGACATGATTTCCCGGTCATAGTCAATGCGCCACTGTTTCATAGTGTCCGGGCGTTCTTTCCCCGCTTTTCGCATCTCCGGTTTAAAGTGCCTGGAGGAAAAGGAGATGAGTTTGAGGCCATGATCACGTACCATTTTGAGATAGAGGTCGCTTCCTTCGGCCTCCCCCTGTTCACGGCTGCAGAAAACAAATGAGATCTCTGCGTTAACTACCCCGCTTTTTATATTGTCCAAAATAGTTTTGAGAAGATTGCGAGAGCCGGGTCCGCGTCCTGTTGAAAACCAGCCAATTTTGTATGACACAAGCCGTTACCTCTCTCAATATGAAGTTGTTGAGATTTATGCCGGATCAAGAGGTGAGATTCGCTGATTCATTTTTGAGGGTATCAACGATTTTGGGGAGGATCTCTCCCGACTTTCCTTTGATGAAGTAGGTGCTGGTGTGAGCGGTGAAGGAAGTTGCCTCTATGTTTATCTCTATTACGGTTGCACCGGAGGAGCGGGCAACTCCGGGTAAGCTGGCCGCGGGTTGGACTTCAGCGGAGGTTCCAACAACCAGCATCACATTGCAGGATCTGGCATCTTCATTTGATCTGGTAAGGGCGTCGTGAGGGATGGCTTCACCAAAGAAAACTACATCAGGCCTCACCACCCCTCCACAATCACAGTGGGGAGGCAGTGTTTCCAGAGAAATTTCTTCGGCTTTCATCCGATTACCGCATTCCATGCAATATCCCACTCGATGATTTCCGTGGAACTCGATCACATTATTATTCCCGGCTTCATGGTGAAGACCGTCAACGTTTTGAGTGATAATAGAGCTCAAAAAGCCAAGTTTCTCCAGCTCAGCAAGACTCAGGTGCCCGGGATTTGGGCTTGCCTTTAAAATCTCTTTTTGCATCTCACTCAATAGAATCCAGCACTTGCCGGGGTTGGTTCTCATGGTGTCAATGTATGCATATTCGATGGGGTCATATTTTTCCCAAATGCCGCCTTTTCCCCGGAAAGGAGCGATGCCACTCTCAACAGACATGCCGGCACCCGTTAAGGCTACAACCTTTTTTGCCTGTGCAATATCCCGTGCAGCTCTGGTAATAAGCTCGTCTGACATGTTCCCCCTTTCTTCTTATTCATAGGTCGGGTGACCGGGCAGGTGCCGGGCAATCCCCGCCCTGTAAGCGGGTCACTACTATTCATCTTCTAAAAATTTGTAATCTTTTAAGGTCTTCTTTTTTGATTCGTAGGTACCGTCCATCCGGTAGTAAAAGAAATTGTTGATGTAATGGGACACATCCCCATACATTGCCTTCCAGCTTTTAAGATCATTGTTTTCTCTTGCCAGGACATATTCGTCAAGTATAACCTGAATCTCTTTGAGCAAAAGGGCACGAATTTCGTGGTCTATTTTATCATATTTTTCAGACACATAATCAGTTTTTTGCTGTTTTTTTCTCAGTTTTTCCAGTTCATCAAGGATCTTTTTGTGTAATTTGGAGCGAATTTGTTCGTCAATTTTTGCCTTTTTGTTGGAAGTATCCTGGTCAACAACCAACTTTTTGTAAAGGCTTTCAATTTGTTTCATGGTTTAATGCCTCGGTAGTCAGGTTAGCTTACTCTAGTCTATATAATACTTCACAGCCATTTTCAACTGTAAAATGGGGTTTTTATTCCTTTTTACCTGGAAATAATAAGAGTCCTGGTCATTGCGAGCGACCAAGGGAAGCGTGGCAATCTCTTATATTTTACAAATTATTATGAGATTGCTTCGGTCGTGGTACTCCCTAACCTTCGGCCGGGCATGCCCTCGCAATGACCAGAGTTGCTTACCCCATGGGGAATGGAAGAAAAAGGAGATAGGAGAATCAACTTTATGGTGTTATTTACTTGACAGTAAGTCAATTTTTATATAATATAGTCAATGTTTTGACAATATTTAAATTGATTAACGTCAATAAAACAGTTATACTGATCATGGCACAAATTTTTCGCTGCACTGTTTGCTATATTGAACATAAAAATTGATGGTCCCGTAAAAAGTCACAAATCAGACAACACAGTAAAAAGCTCCAGATGCAAGGCGCGGGAATCTTTAGGAATGAGGCGTACTTAAGGTACGTCGGAATGACTGAAGATGAAGCGCAACGCAGCAGATGGACTTTTTACGAAGTTGTCAAATCGAATAGTTATGAAAAGGGGGTAGTCAGGGTGAGTAAGAGAATATTGATCGTGGAGGATGATAATGCAGTCCGTCATACGATGGTCGATTTACTCTCCGAGGCAGGTTATGAAGTGGAAGGTGCCCAGGACGGTAAAGAAGCACTGGAAATGGTGCAGGAAAACAGCTTTAATATAGTAATTACCGATCTCAAGATGCCACGGGGTGATGGCCTTGAGGTTTTGGAACAGGTCAAGAAGATTGACAGCCAGATCATTGTTATCATATGCACAGGTTACGGAACGGTCGATACGGCGGTTAAGGCAATGAAACTGGGGGCCTATGAGTATATTACCAAGCCCATCAAGCTTGAAGAGATGAAGCTGGTGGTGGAAAGGGCCCTGGATTACCAGAGGTTACAGACTGAAAATACCTTTCTCCAGAGGCAGCTGAAGGCCAAGTACAAATTTAAGAATCTCATTGGTGACAGTGATGTCATGCAACAGGTCTTTCAGTTCATTGAGAAAATAGCCGCAACGAACAGTACAGTCCTGATTTGCGGGGAGAGTGGTACGGGCAAAGAGCTGGTTGCCCGGGCAATCCACTACAATAGCGACCGTAAAAATGAGCCCATGATACCGGTAAATTGTGGTGCTATTCCTGAGGACCTTCTGGAGAGTGAGCTCTTTGGTTATGAAAAGGGGGCCTTTACCGGTGCAGTTAAAACAAGGGTGGGAAGATTTGAGCTGGCCAACGGTGGAACCATCTTTTTGGATGAGATTGGAGACATGAGTCCTGCTTTACAGGTAAAAATCCTCCGGGTATTACAGGAGCATGAATTCGAGCGGGTGGGCGGTGTGAAGTCAATCAAGGTTGACATACGGATCATTGCCGCTACACACAGGGATTTAGAGAAAGCTGTGAAACAGGGAACCTTCAGGGAAGATCTTTACTATCGGCTGAATGTGATACCCCTTGTCCTTCCCCCCCTGCGGGAAAGAAAATCAGATATTCCTCTTCTTACTCAGTATTTTATTGAAAAATTCAATGCCGGGAAAAAACAGCAGGTTGAAGGCATTTCCCCGGAGGCCTTGAAATGTTTTATGGAGTATCGCTGGCCGGGTAATGTAAGGGAGCTGGAAAATATAATTGAACGGCTGGTTATATTAAAAGGGGAAGGCAGGCTTGAGCAGGAGGATGTGCCGGAGAAGCTTACGGGGGCGGAGGGAATGGATGGGCTGCCCTCTCTGACCATTCCTGATGGCGGGCTTTCTTTTAACACGGCCGTGAGCGAGTTCGAAAAAGAACTTATTCTGCGTGCCCTCAACAAGACCAACTGGGTTAAGAACAGGGCAGCAAAGTTGTTGCAGCTGAAGAGAACCACGCTGGTTGAGAAAATGAAAAAGATAAAGTTGACCCGGGAAGATGGTTTAGGGTAGTTTCCATAACTTTAATAAGACAAAAGATTATCCCCAAAAACACCCAGAAAAATAATAATGGCCTAGATTCTGTAAGTCCTTTAAGAGTTTTGAAAACTTTCTTAAAAGGGTTCTATGTCTCCACAAAATAACCATCTTCATTTTCTTAGAAATTACACCAGTCTACTGGTATATATATAGCAAGTAACCAAAATATCTGACTCCATTTTTTTCAATTTGCTTCTTATCTTCTAACATTTTTTTACAATTATCACCACCCATAAAGATTAAGCTCCCTAGTTCGATGAAGACGTCTATCAGTTCTAAATTAGAATAATTAGAGGTCGTTTTTTCTCAGCCAATCTACTACATCATTTTGAAGCTCTTTAACAAAGATAATAAGTCTCACATCATCATCTGTAGCGCCACCCACGTAGTCATATTCAACAATGTTCCTTTTCTTTCGGCACACTTCTAAATAGTCCGCGTCTTTTTTTCGATCATTACCAGAATAACAGGCAGAGATTGAATAGTACGATAGTGCTGCAACAATTTTTCACTCGATAACCGGAAGCATAAAGTAGAATGGTACAAAGTTTGAGGCAGCATTATAGGCAATACCAAAACGCCAGTCCGGAGAGATGCCAGCTTCAGCGTCGAGGAGGTCTCGGACGACTCTATGGAGAAGAGGTCAGCGATTTCCTGTTTGCTTGTTTTGTGGGAGCGTAACCACCCGTTAGCCGCCCATTGTTGCAACTTCATCGTCATTTCCGATGATAAAGAGTCGCGGAGATTTTAAAACGGTACTTAAAGATGATCACCTTCATTTTTTCTTTTTTTAATTCATCTCTCTTTAAAACATGAGGATTAATATCACGACCGATTTTCTCTGTTGGGTTATTCAACCAGCTCGAAAGGGATCGGAGATTGACTTGCCCGATAACCATTAGATCAACATCACTTCTAGCACCTTCCTGACTAGTCGCTATTGAACCGAAAATGAATGCAATCTCGATGCCCTTACCATTCAAAGCATCTTTGAGCACTTCAACAAGGCCGAATATCTTGACCTAGATTTATACTCTAAAAGGAATGATCACTATTGCTACAATAGTATAATACGGTTTCCATCCTTTCTCGTTTTCAGCAATTGCATGTTTACAAGCTTTTGAAGCTCTTGCCGTACTGTTCCGATGGACAAACCTGTCTGCCTTTCTATCTCACGTACATCCAACTCCGTCAATTAATGCCAAAAGAGGAACAAAAAATTTCTGCTCTTATCTTTGATGATAGAATTTCAGCTAGTTGTGTCATTATTGAATGGTTATACCATACGATTGAGTGGTTTGACCACTCAAAAATTAAATTAACATCTCATCTCTCATTCAACTGCCAATAAAATAGTATCAATTAGAGTTTAGTTATGTATAGGTTTGGTTTGCTGTCACTTGCTGTTACATTTTGCATCATTCTGCCCCATGTAGATAGCTAATTTATTGTAATTCAATAGCTTTTTATGCTTCTCCCGAACCAACCACCGAGACTGCTTCTTATTATTTAATCTTCTATCCACAACGTTTTTCCCATCATCGCTTTCTACTCATCAAAACCTGCGTGAATGGCGCTCTGATTGCTAAAGCTTGTATTGCCTGTCTGAACAAAACACTCAAATAAGGGAGCATTTCCTTGGCATAGGACTTGCTCAATATGGGTGGTAATTAATTGGTCTGATAGGTTGGGTACAACGGAGCAAGTAGAAAAATATATATAAATAAGATAGTTATCTTGAAATGGGATTTGGCCGGGTAAACATAAATGATGTTTGTTTGACTATCTGATAGTCAAATTATTGACGATTACTCTTTGGTGACCTGAAAATGATGAACAATAGACGCAAGATATTCCTTATTGTAAGTATGATTTTGCTTGTCCTGTCGACGTTTTCTCTTTCGTCTGCCTCTTCATCCCTCTCCTCCTATGAGGCGAGCTTTGAAGTGATTGAAAATGTCCAGGGAAGGTTAACAGATGTCCAGGTAGAACTTAAGCTTACCTATGGAGACTACGATAGGGAGCAGACGAGAGACATGAAGCTGGTGGAAGCAGATTCTATTGAAGCCGTTGAGGTGATAGACGGTGCAGGTAAACCCCTGGGCTTTGAGATTATCCCCGGTACGAAAGAGAGTAAAATCATTTGGAACCTCAATGGTGAAGCGGACAAAGATCGTGAAGTGATAGTACGTTTTAAACTACCCAATGCCATAACGGAAAAGGAAGGAAGAAGTGTTTTTGGAGCCTATTGGGTTGGCGGTTGGGTTGTTCCCGTTGAGAAGGCACACTATCGATTCATTTTCCCTCCCGGCTATACCTATCGGGCGTGCAGTGTGTATCCTCAATACGGTTACGAAGCAAAGGCTGCAGGTGAAAAGAGAGAAGTTGCAATGACCATTGCACCACTCAAGGGAGAGTCTTTTGCCCTGGCCTTTGAACCCAGTTTTGAGCAGTGGGAAGAAAGTTCCAGGCAACCTGCAGATATGGTGGTAAAGGAAGAAGCGGGTGAGGAGACGGGGCACAACGAGCCGGAGCAAACTACTACAGAAGACAATAAAGAGAAAGAGCGTGTAATCAATAGGGAGACAACAAAGCGTGTTAATGAAGATCCAGCGACGGTTACTAATAGTGTCGGGGAAAATCTTATCCCGCCGGAAGAAAAAGTAGTGGTTGCTGAGGAGACAGTGAAAAAAGATGAGGAAGAAAATAGTCCTGAAGTGCAGCCACCCGTCAAAGTGGAGAAGAAAGCAGAAAAGTCCCTGTCCCTTGTCACCTCTTCTATTGTGCCTCGTGCTGACAAGGATGGTAGTAGTGCAGACGTAAGGCAGAGCGTTGATTCAGATGAAAACAGGGTCTACGATTCAGCACGGGAACTTTTCAAACAGGAAAAATATGGTGAAGCCCTCGCCACCTTTCGCTACTTTACGGACACCTATCCACAGAGTGTACTATCCGGTGACGTCTCCTTTTTGATCGGCGAATGCTATTTTTACCTTGCAGAGAGGGGAGACTTGGGGAGCTATCAACCTGCTGTAGATGCCTTACAGCTGGCACTTGCACTCTATCCTGATACTTCCCGTGCTCACCAGGGATTGTTTCAGGTGGCCAACGGTCTCAGGAGAATGGGGTATCACTTTGAGGCGCAGGATAACTATCAGTTGCTGATAGATCACTATCCCCACAGTCCATTTGTTCCCGATGCACATTTCTGGATAGCTGAAACCCTCTTTCAGAGGGATGAATATAAAGATGCTAAAGATCTGTTTCGCTATTTCATAGTGAAGTATCCAGGGAATGATTTTGTGATGCAGGCCACCTTTCGGGTTGCAGATTGTTATGTGGGCTTAAAAGAGTATGGGAAGGCAGAGGAAAAATACAAGGAGGCCTTAGACCGGTGGCCTCTCTATTCCGGTTTGTTTCCGGAAACTCTCTACAGCCTGGGATTGAGCTATTTGAGAAACAAGCATTACGCTAAGGCACGCTCCATGTTGTTTATGGCGTTAAACATTTATCCGGAACAGCCCTATAATCATATTATAGTAACCAAGATTGGGGACACTTATAGAGAAGAAGGGAACGTGGAACAGGCCCTTAAAGTCTACTCTCAAAATGATGTTCTGTACCCTGAAAGTAGAGGGGCTATGATCAGCGAAATTAAAATGGCTGATTTAGGGGTAAGCAATCCCGGGTTTTTCAATTTCATCCAATACCTTGAGCCTTTAGAAGTTTACCAGAAGGCCATTGACAAGTATCCCGCAACGGACCTGGCTGAAGAGGCTCTCTATAAAGAGGGACGAGCCCTGGCAGAACAAAAAAGGTATAAAGAAGCGATCAGCTCTTTAATCACGGTGTTGGAGGAGTACCCTGACAGTGAACTTTCAGAAAAGTGCTTCTACAGCCTTCAAAAGAATCTTGTCAAATTGATTGATTCCTATTTTTCCGATGAACACTACTACTCAATTCTTGAAGTATATTATCAGTACAAAGAACCTTTTCTCATTGAGACCAAAGACACTAAGACCCTCTTTCAAATAGGGGAAAGCTTCCGTCAGGCAGGATTCCATGAAGAAGCCCTGGAACTGTATGGAAAGGCGAAACGCATTTATCCTCCCAATCATCCGGAAGACGAACTTACCTTTAGGGTAGGCGGGATTTATCTTCAGCAGAAAGCCTATGACAAGGCTGAGAAGTTATTTAAGAAGGTGATCACTACGTTTCCTGACAGCACATTTTACAGGAGATCATTCCACAGCCTGGCTGATACCTATTTTGAACAAGAACGTTACGATGAAGCCCGCCGTGCTTACGGTACCGCACTGGAAGGTGACACCAGAACTGTTCGAGGTGTCAAAAGTCTTTTTCGTCTGGGAAAATGCTATCAGGCCATGGGTGAGGAAACCCTGACGGTTAAAACCCTTGAGCGAACTATCAGGGTCGCAGAAGACTTAGGATCTGATAAGGGTGCTGATACCTTTGTCATAGAAGGCTATTTTACACTGGCAGACTTCCTCTATCAGATCCAATGGTATGTGGATGCCATTAAAGTATACACTCAGGCCATTGAACGGTTCCCCGAAGACGAACGTTCCCAGTGGGCCCTGTACCGCATTGCAGCAAGTTATCGGAAGGCCGGTAAGGGAAGCGCTGAGGTGGAGTCTCTCAAAAAACTGGCAACTACGGGAAGCGGGGATTCCTTTTGGAAAACGGTAGCAGGTGAACAGATTAGAAATTTGGAGTGGGAAGTTAAAAACCGGGAGTACTTGGCACCATAGGGTAACGGGAGGAAATGGATAGAAAACATAAAGACGCACCAGATCTGGATAAGGAACAGGGTAAGCAGGGGATACCGCTCTTCAATGAGGTTCTCTCCAGGTTTGACCTGTCCACCGTGCGGCTCCAGGACTCTTACAACCAGTTACGGGAACAGGTGAGCAGCCTGACGGTGGAACTTGAGAAGAAGCATGAACAGCTGGAACGTAATCTCAAAGAGAAGGAAAGAACTGAGAATCACCTTTCCAGTATCCTGGAAAGTCTGCCCAGCGGTGTGGTGGTAGTTGACAGGTCAGGGAAAATAACCACCTTTAACCGGGAAGCTGAACTGATTACCGGAATTACACGGAACAATGTTGAAGGAGAACGGTTTGACCGGATGCTCAAACCATCCCTTTCCCGTGATTTTCCCGCAGACTTTCAGTCAAGGAACAGCATGTCTTCTGCCGGTGAATGTATCTTCACCCAGAAAAGGCGGAAAAGAAATACAGGTACACTACACCGTTATACCCTTAAGAGAAAAAGAGAGGGATACAGGCACGGAGGTGGAGAGCAGTATAATTATATTCCATGATGTGACCCAGCTCAAAAGGCTCGAGGAACAGGCTGAACGCACCAGCCGTTTAACCGCGATGGGTGAAATTGCGGTGAGCATTGCACACGAGGTGAGAAATCCCCTCGGCAGTATCGAGCTTCTGACATCCGTACTTAAACAGGAAGTGAAAGATGATCAGGACAAGAAGAAACTGACAGAGCATGTTCTGTCAGGAGTAAAAAGTATTGACTGCATCATAAACAATCTTTTGCTCTTTACCAAACCCCAGCCCCCCGTTTTTCAACAGGTCAATATGCACAGCTTTTTAAGCGATGCAGTTCTTTTTGTAGCACCTTCACTCAAACTTGCCCGGGTAGAGCTTATAAAACATTTCAATGCCCATGACCCAGTCGTTATAGGGGACCCGGAGTTGTTGAGGCAGGTGTTTTTCAATGTGGTCTGGAATGCCTTACAGGCGATGTCCCGGGGAGGGGAATTGATAATCTCCACGGAGACAGGTAAGCATGATGCCTACCTGTCATCCGCTTCTCAGCACATGGAGATTACCGTGGCTGACTCAGGAACGGGGATAGCTGACTGTGACCGGGAACAAATCTTTAATCCCTTTTTTACAACCAAAGAAAAAGGCACAGGCCTTGGCCTGGCAATTGTACACAATATCATCGAGGCCCATGGGGGGCAGATAAGTGTAAAAAGCATGGTGGGTAAAGGATCTGCCTTTACCATTTCGCTACCCCTGTTTGCCCAGGATAACAGTAGGGACTGATTGATGGCCAACAAAACAGAAGAGAGAGCTATACTGGTAGTTGATGATGAAGAGAGCATGCGCATCGCCCTGAGTGAAGCCCTTGTCAGGGGTGGTCACCAGGTGGATTGTGTTACTAATGGGTATGATGCGCTGACAAGAATCAATTCCGAATCCTTTAAGCTCATAATTACCGATGTGCGAATGCCGAAGATGGATGGCCTGGAGGTTTTGCAGGAAATCAAAAAGGTTTCACCCCGGACTCCCGTGATTGTTATCACTGCTTATGGTGCTGTCCAGAATGCAGTGGATGCAATGAGACGGGGGGCAACGGACTATATACTGAAACCTTTTTCTTTCGAGGATTTAAGTGGAGCAGTGAAAAGGGCTCTGGTGAATGAAAACGGGCAGAACGGAGGATGTGCCCGGGATGATCACCAGGTGAGAGAAATAGTGACCAAAGATCCCCAGATGCTCAAATGTATTAATCTGGCAAAAAATGTTGCCTTAAGCAGATCTACTGTCCTCATCCAGGGGGAAAGCGGAACCGGCAAAGAGTTGTTTGCCAGGTATATTCACCAGCACAGCGAGTGCGGGGACAAAGCCCTGGTAGCACTTAACTGTGCCGCTATTCCTGAAAATCTCCTGGAAAGTGAGCTTTTTGGTTATGAGAAAGGAGCTTTTACGGGGGCTGCCAGCAAACGGTTAGGAAAATTTGAATTGGCTCAGGGGAGTACACTCCTCCTCGATGAAGTAGGAGAAATGGGACTAACACTCCAGGCTAAACTTCTGAGGGTTTTACAGGAGTTTGAAATTGATAGAGTTGGAGGAAAAGAACCTGTTCCCATAGATGTGCGGGTTATTGCAACTACCAATGTTAGATTGCAGCAGGCAGTTGATGAAGGTAAATTCAGGGAGGACCTTTTTTACCGGTTGAATGTTATTCCCATAAAAATTCCACCCCTCAGGAAGAGGAAAGACGATATTCCTCCCCTTGCAGAACACTTTGTTGAGAAACACAGTATGCGATGTAAAAAGGCGGTTCCTCAGATATCTCCGGAGTTGCTTACGGTTTTGAAAGACTATGAGTGGCGGGGAAATGTGAGAGAGCTGGAAAATGTTATTGAAAGAACAATTATCCTTCACCGGGGAGACAGTTTATTGCCCCAACACCTGGTAATTGAAGAAGATAACGGGATGGAAACAGCTCATGTTTCAAAAGGGGGAAAAACCATGAAGGGGATGGAAAAGGCGTTGATCCTGGAGACTCTCGAGGAGCTGGAAGGAAACAGAACCCATGCCGCCGAGGCATTAGGAATCAGCATCAGAACACTGCGTAATAAGTTGAGTGAATATAAAAAACAGGGGGAACTGCAGGAATAGCCCGGAAAGGCAATCATCTGTTCCTGCCTGGTATATGAATTGCATTAATTTTTGGGTAAACTTTTTATAGGAGGTCAATTCTGTGTCACCAGATCCCTTGTTTGGAAATACCATTACAGCGCTGGAAAGAATGCTTGATTTTCAATCTGAACGGCACACGGTTCTCTCCACTAATGTTGCCCATGTTGACACACCCGGCTATAAGGGTAAGGATGTGCGTTTTTCCGATGAGCTCAAACGGGCAATTGATACCGAAGGAACCATACCCTTAAAGAGGACAGACCAAAAGCATTTGCCGGTGGGATTAGGGCAGATGCAAGGGGGTAACCGTACAGTTGAGAGCAATGATGCCGTTCGACGATTGGATGGCAATACGGTAGACCTTGATAAAGAAATGACCAAGCTGGCTGAGAACAGTCTTTACTATAATGTAACTGCTCAAATAGTTTCAAAGAAAATGAGACTCTTAAGAACCGCTATCAGTGAGGTGAGGTAAAATGGATTTTTTAACGGCCCTTAAAATCAGTTCTTCAGCATTAAGTTCCCAACGGATGCGCATGGATGTGATATCAAGCAATCTGGCTAACATTAATACAACCCGAACACCGGGGGGAGGGCCCTATCGAAGACGTGATGTGGTTTTTGCCTCCCAGGGGGTAACCACTGATTTTGGAGAGACGCTTGAAAATGAGAATGAAAAGCATCTTAGAAAAGTAGAAGTGGTTGACATTGCTGTCGATTCACGGCCTCCTAAAATGATATACGATCCCCGCCATCCCGATGCCAATGCCCAGGGCTACGTGGGGATGCCTGATATCAATGTGATCGAAGAGATGGTGAATATTTTATCTGCTACCCGCTCCTATGAGGCCAATGTAGCTGTTGTTAATGCCACAAAAAGTATGGTCAACAAGACCTTGGAAATAGGAAGATAAGATGGGAAAAGATAGAAATGGGAGAACACGGGGAGGAATGAAAATCTTATGAAAGACATTACCATAGAATCAAATCTGCAATCACTTACTCCTCTTTCACTTCAAAAAAAGGGGAAACCGGAAGGTGCCGGTAATTCTTTTAGCACCATGTTACAGAGTCAATTAAAGAAGTAAACCAGCTGCAAAACGAAGCTGACAGCTCAATTGAGCAGTTGATAGTAGGCAGGTCGAGAAACCTGCATGAGACCATGATTGCACTGGAAAAAGCGGATATTTCATTTCGCTTGATGATGGAAGTCAGAAATAAAATTATTGATGCTTACCATGAAATTATGCGCATGCAGGTTTAATGCATTCAGACTGGAAATGAGGGGGAGACATGCTTGAATTCTTGAGGCAGTTTATTACTCAAATACAGGCCAACTTTACAGCCCTTCCGCCCGGGAAGAGAATAGCCGTAGCCAGTATTGCGATTGGTACACTGCTGGGTATCGTACTGTTAGTTGTCTGGTCAAATCAAATAGAATATCAACCGCTCTACTATAATATGAACCAGGAAGACGCCGGGCTGGTGGTTGAAGAATTGAAGGCACAGAAAATCCCCTATCGACTGACAGGCGACGGTAAGACCGTGATGGTACCTGCTGGGCGGGTTTATGATCTTCGATTGGACCTGGCCAGCCGTGGCATGCCATCCGGCGGGGGCGTTGGTTTTGAGATTTTCGATAGAGCAGATTTAGGGACAACCGAGTTTGTCCAGAAATTGAATTATCAGCGGGCACTGCAGGGAGAATTATCCCGGACTATCAATCAGTTTGCGGAAGTTGAGCAATCACGGGTGCACATTACCCTTCCTGAAAAAACCCTCTTTCTGGAAGATGAGCAAAAACCAACGGCATCGGTAGTGGTGAACCTTCGGCGCAAAGGTGCCCTGAGAGAAAAACAGGTACAGGGCATTATTCATCTGGTTGCAGGGAGTGTAGAAGGGTTGCAGCCTGAAAATATTACGATAGTTGATATGGATGGTAATGTGCTGTCAGCCGGAATGTCTGGCGAGTCAAATTTTGCCGGTTTGACCAGCAGCCAGCAGGAATTCCAAAACGAATTTGAATCAGGCCTGGAAAAGAGAGTACAAACCATGCTTGAAAGGGTGGTGGGAAAGGGTAAGGCAATTGTCAGGGTAACTGCCAGTCTCGATTTTAAGCAGGAGGAGAAGACAGAAGAGATATTTGATCCAGACAGTGCTGTTATAAGGAGCGAACAGCTTTCAGACGAACGCTCTAAAGGAAATGCTCCGGTTGCAATGGGAGTTCCCGGGGTACAGGCAAACCTTCCGGAGACCGCAGGAGCAGCTTCCCCTGGAGTTAGCAGCAATGAGTTTAAAAAGACCAATGAAACCATGAATTATGAAATTAATAAGGTGGTTAAGCGGACTATTCAACCCACCGGGACTATTAGAAATCTTTCGGTAGCCGTATTGCTCGATGGAAACTATGAACTTACCACCGGAGAGGACGGCAAGGAAATATTTGCCTATGTTGCAAGGAGTGATGAAGAAATAAAAAAGTACAAGAATATTGTGATGAAGGCCGTTGGGTACAATTTAGAGAGAGGCGATCAGATAGAGGTGAGTTCAGTTCCCTTCGAAGCGGTGAGATTGACCGAGGAAGAACAGAAAGGAATGATGCGTGACACCCTGATGCAAAAAGTGTGGACTATTTTTCCTTATCTCGTCTTCCTGGTACTGTGCGCACTCGTCGTAGTCTTTGTGCTCAGACCACTGGTAAAGTGGATAACCCGACCAGATTCACAAGTGGGTATGCTGCCGGGGGCTTCTTCCGGTAGACCACTGGCAGAACTTAGTGCCGAGGGTCCCCAACAACTCCTGAGAGCCGGGGCAACGGCCAGAGAACAGGCTGCACACATTGCTAATGCTGATGCCAAGCAATTTGCTGATTTGCTAAAACGTTGGGTACAGGAGGAGTAAGGTATGGAGCACGAACACGAACATGAAGGAGAATTAACTCATCTGAAAAAGGCAGCGATTGTAATTTCATCTCTCCCTGAAGAAGTGGCCTCTCAAGTGCTTCGTCATATGAATACCGATGAAATTGAGAAACTGAGTGGTTGTATGACTGCGATGAAAATGGTGCCGAGCGAAGTGGTTGAAAAAACGGTTGGTGATTTTCTCCAGATGGCTAATGCAGGAAGCAGGGGCGCTCTCTATGGGGAAAGGCTACGTGGAGACCCTCATTTCCAAGAGCCTTGGTGAGGATAAGGCGAAAGCCATTGTTAATAAGGTGGCCCGGGGTGGTGAAAGCCGTTCTCTTGAGCTCTTGGAAACCTTTGATTCTGAAACCTTAAGCGATTTGACCAGAAATGAACATCCCCAGACTATTGCGCTCATTCTTTCACAGTTGAGTCCGGAGAAGTCGGGGAGTATTCTGTCCAGTTTACCTGAAGAGCTTAGAACAGATGTGATTCTAAGAATTTCCAATCTCGATCGGGTTTCCCCGGATGTTGTCAATGAGATTGCGGAAATGCTTGAGACTGAAGCAAAGTCCCGGGGAAGTGCCGGTCAAGAGGTAGGCGGTATTAAAACAGTCGCTGATATACTTAACCAACTGGATCCTGCAATCGAATCTGCCCTGATTGGTAAAATTGAAGAAGACAATCCCAAGATGGCCGACGAGATCAGGCAGCTTATGTTTGTTTTTGAAGATCTGGCTATGCTTGATGACCGGGGGATTCAAGAGGTGCTCAAGGAAGTCTCCAGCGATGATTTGTCGCGGGCATTAAAGACAGCCAGTGAAGCGGTAAAGGAAAAGATTTTTAAGAATATGTCTGAGAGAGCGGTAACCATGCTCAATGAAGATCTTGAGGATATGGGTCCAATCAGGCTCAGTGAGGTGGAAAGGGCCCAGCAGGCAATAACTCAGGTTGTGCTTAGATTAGAGGAAGAAGGAAAGATTACCGGGGGAAGCCGGGGAGGTGAGGAGGTCTTTGTTTAGTAATGTTATAAAGGTCACAAGGAAAAAGGATACAACTA
Source organism: uncultured delta proteobacterium (assembly GCA_963752035.1). GTDB lineage: Bacteria > Desulfobacterota > WTBG01 > WTBG01 > WTBG01 > CAVVWZ01. The sequence continues at coordinate 22,995 of CAVVWZ010000019.1, forward strand.
TACAATCCTATGCCATGCGGGATATGGACCGTCATCCTGAAGTGCGCAGAGAGAAAGAGCCCTCTTTTACCCTGTCTTCCGGGAGCCCGGCTGATTCCAGCACGAAGGTCGATCAGCTTATGGAAGAAATTGGGGAGCGGGAAAATTATATCAAGCAAATGGCGGACAAAAACCACAGTTTGGAAAAAGAGGCTTATGAAAAGGGCTTTGCCCAGGGAGAACGGGCCGGCCGTGAACTGGGAGAGAAGCGGTTTGATTCGGTTATTAAGAGTTTTACGGAAGCAGCAGATGATCTATGCAGTCTGCGGGAAAAGGTGTATCAGGAAAGTGAACAGCAACTGCTGGAACTGGTTCTTGCCGTGGCACGAAAAGTCATTCAAAAAGAGGTTGAGACAGATAAGCAGATACTGCTGGATGTACTTCGATCTGCCCTCCACTATGTTAGCGACCGGGAAGTGGTCAAGGTAAGGGTACACCCTTCTGATCTGGAATTTGCCAGTCAGCATAAAGCAGAGGTGATCAGGGAAATAGAAGGTTTAGGCAAGCTGACCTTTGAAGGTGATGGAGAAGTTGCCCGAGGTGATGCCCTGATTGAAAGCAGTTATGGTATTGTTGATGCCGGTATTGAAAAGCACTTGAGGGCCGTGGAAGAAACTTTGCGGAACAAGGCACAGGAAAAAGGTCCTGAAGTAAGTGAGCATGAAGGAGATGAATCTGACAATGACGGTTGAACCTGATTGGGGTGCATACCAGAAAGTTCTGCAAGCAGTATCACCCGTGACTGTTTATGGAAAAGTGAACCATGTGGTAGGTATGACCATAGAGGCGTGCGGTATGGATGCCTTTGTGGGGGAGCTGTGTGACATTTACACGAGGGGAAGTGATCGGCCTATCAAGGCGGAGGTTATAGGCTTTCGGGACGATTGCATTGTGCTCATGCCACTGGGAGACGTTCAGGGTATCGGACCGGGGAGTCGCATTACGGGCTTAAAACGAAAGGCAATGGTGGCACTGGGGGAAGGGATGCTCGGCCGTGTTGTTGACGGACTGGGGAACCCCATTGATGATAAGGGGCCCCTCTGTGTGGAAAAAGGGAGCTCACTCTATGCCGATCCCATTAATCCCCTCCAGCGGGGGAGAATAACAGAACCCCTGGATGTGGGAATAAAAGCTATTAATGCTCTCCTCACCTGCGGCAAGGGGCAGAGGATGGGGATCTTTTCCGGCTCGGGAGTGGGCAAGAGTGTTTTGTTAGGGATGATAGCCAGAAATACCACTGCTGATGTGAATGTTATCGCCTTAATCGGAGAGCGGGGACGAGAGGTAAGAGAGTTTATTGAAAAAGATCTGGGAGAGGAGGGCTTACAACGGTCAGTGGTAGTTGTTGCCACGTCCGAACAATCTCCTCTGCTCAGGATGAAAGGTGCACTGGTTGCAACCACCATTGCGGAGTATTTCAGAGACAAAGGTAACGACGTACTGTTTATGATGGATTCTATAACCCGGTTTGCAATGGCGCAGAGAGAGGTAGGACTGGCAGCTAATGAACCGCCAACCACAAAAGGGTACACCCCTTCGGTTTTTGCCATGATTCCCAAACTGGTGGAGAGGGTGGGAAACCATTGTGAGAAGGGGAGCATTACCGGGCTGTACACCGTTCTGGTTGATAGTGATGATATGAATGAACCTGTTTCTGACGCAGTGCGATCAGTTTTAGATGGGCATATTGTCCTTTCGAGAGACCTCTCTAATCACAATCACTATCCGGCCATTGATCCCCTTGCCAGTGTAAGCCGATCGATGATTGATATCACTACACCGGAGCATCTGGATTTTGCCCGTCGCCTTCTGAGTATCATTGACACCTATCGGAAAGCAGAAGACCTGATCAATATCGGTGCTTACGTTTCGGGCAGCAACCCTAAGATCGACTATGCAATAAGCATGATAGACAAAGTAAATCAGTTTTTACAGCAACCGATTGAAGAAAAAATAGAGTTTGATGAAACTCTCAAGAGGATGAAGCAGCTGCTTAATTGAGGGAACGGAGAACGCCATTGTGTACCGGTTTAACCTTCAGGTCTTGCTTGACTATAGAAAACGTATTGAAGAGGGCTTTCAGATTGAATTGTCCCTCATTCAGAGGGAATTAGAAAATGCAAGACAGGCACTCTTGTCCTCCCAACAGGAGAAGACTCATTATGAAGAAGAGCTTGCTGAAAGAGAGGCCCGGGAGGTTAACCTCCAAGAAAGTATACTCTATCGGGATTACCTGAGAGGGATTAGAAAGAAGATACAGGAACAGAGAGACCGGGTTGCCACCGTTAAAATAGAATTTGATAAAAAACAGGAAGAACTTCTGGCAGCTACGAAAAATAGAAAGGTGCTTGAAAAAGTTAAAGAGAAGCATGCGAAGGAGTTTATGGAGGAACTTCAGAAGCAGGAAAGGGCGTTTGTTGACGAAGTAGGAATCCGAAGGTATCAGCGAACGTAAAGCCGTTTGGATATGAGATGTGGGCTAAGGAAAAAAGTAAGAATACAGGAGACAGAATTCAGCATGAAATTTAACATATTCCAATCCGGAGCACAAATCATTATGTGTTTTTCAAATAGTGTGGTTTAACGCATTTCATGAAAACAAGAAAGAGACTACGCTTTATAAAGGAGTGCATATGAAACAGTTACAGACGTTTAAGCGTCCGGGAGCCGCAGGGAAAGGTTTAGTTGTTCTAATCCTCTTTTTATTAGTGCTTAAACTGGGCTTTCTTGGCTATTTGTATGCAACCTCGGGAAAAGGCGGGTTTGTCACTACTTCGTTTCTTACACAAGCGATTGCCCAGGAAGAGGTTCCGGAAGAAATGGTTGTGGCTCGTGGCACGGTGGATAGTGATCTGGAACAGGAGTCTCTGAGCCTCTTGAATAAAAAAAGGAAGGAGCTGGATGACAGAGAAGAGCAGCTCAAACAGGAAGAAGACCGATTGAATCAGTTAAAGACTGACATTAATAACATCCTGGCAGGGTTAACTGAAAAGGAGGCGGGAATTGATAAGCGGATAAAAGACTTAATTACCCTCAAGGAAACCCTGGAAGAAGCAGAGTTGAAGAAATTGGCTCAAGTCTTTGAAGCTACCCCGCCAGAACAGGCTGGCCCCATGTTTGACAAACTGGATGTAAGGCTTGCAGCGAAGATCCTCTTCAGAATGAAGGGGAGATATGCAGGAAAGATTTGGGGATATGTTGATCCCGATCAGGCGGTTGCGATCAGCAATGAACTTTCTACGATGGAGTAATAGGATTTCAAAAGAATGCCTAAAATGAAAGATTAAATGAAAAGATTCGCAACCTCTAGCGAAGACTCTTGACAGGTCATTGCGAGAGAGTTAAACGACCGAAGCAATCTCATAGGTTGTTTGCAAAATCGGAGATTACTACGCGTCCCTCTGGTAGCTCGCAATGAATTCAGAGGAATGAGTCGAAACCTCTTCAATGACAAAAGTGAGTTCAGTAGGGCAAATCTATCATGGGCGACGGCAAAAATTACCTATTGTAGTTTCCATCCATAACCTTCCCATCGACCATTCGTTTTCTAACCTCCTGAAAAACAGCACAATTACTAAAAACCCCTTTCCTGGCACACTATCTGCAAAAGGATGTGATAGCTTGATAGTCTCTTCAGGAAAGGGGTGATTTCAATAGAAGCGTTTCCTTTACTTACAATACAGAATGTTCCGGATGCCAGACCAACCATGGCAAAGCCATCTACCGGCAGTGATAGAGATGCTTTCTCCGGTGTTGTCAGGGGCTTAAATTCCGAACAATCTTCCCTCCGTTCACCATCCAGAGAAACAGGGGAAAGGGAAGACCTGAAAAAAAATAATCATGATTCCCCATCCCTCCTTGGTGATTCTTCTGCCGCCACCCGGTTAGTGGACATTAAAAAGAACATACTATCTCATCCTGCTCAACATTCCTCCGCACAAGAGGGTGGAGTGATTCAGGATTCCCCGGGACAGGGACAAGCGGGAGAAACATCCCCTGGAAACAGTATGCAAGCTATTTTAGGAAACATCCTTTCTCAACTGGGATCTACTCAGGAAGTAATTAATAACAGTGAACAGCTTACAGCAATCCTCACAAAGCTGGGATTAGATGCTGATCAGGTAGCAAATCTCCTTGAGATGCAATCTGCTACCCCCGAGGGTGAAGGAAAAGAAGTTTTTCTTGCCCGTTTGTTGAGTGCACTGGAGGAAAAGGGAATTCTACCCACCCAGGCAAAGGAAATAAGCGAGATGCTCGCGGCACTCAAAGTGGAAACGGGAAACCTGCCATCAACTGAGGTAAAACAGGACACTCTGGTGAAGGATCTTCTGGTGCAGCTGGGGATGAACCCCGAGGAAGCTCAAGTGGCAGTTAAAGAGGGTGAGCTGTCAGTTGCTGAATTAAAGAAAATTTTAGCACAGCTTACTATGGGTGCTGAAGAAGGACATGAAGCAGTACAGGGAGAAAAGGTACTGCTTGGCGATCTGAAGAACATTCTTACACAGCTGGGTGTGAAACCTGAGAACCTGAATGCACTGATTGAGGGCATTGAAGGAGGATCTTTAGAGTCTCTTCCAAAGGGATTGCTGGAGATGTTCGATAAGGCAATGAACACCACTATCACTGCCAACAGCTCAGCAGCCGTTTTACAGGAGGAGCTCCCCGTTGGTCAAGGCAACAGTGGAGGTCAGGATAGTACGGGAAATGGTGATCTCAAAGGAGAAGGCCAGCTTGCGGTGGGATCAACCGGTGGCAAAACAGTTGCTGGGGCTGGACAGGACCGGGGGGATTTTGAACAGATACTGTCCAGGATAAGCTCGCGGGGATCTGTTGCTCAAAAGGTCGTGGGACAGATTGTTGAAGGTGCAAGGATACAGGTAGCAAACGGTGAGACCAAGGCAAAGATTTTTCTACAACCTCCTTCTCTTGGAAAATTGAACCTGCAGATTATAACCAAAGAGGATCAGGTCAAAGTTACCTTTTTTGCCGAGAACTCCCAGGTAAAAGAGATTATTGAAAATAATTTACCCCAATTGCGCCAGTCTTTTGTTCAGCAGGGACTGCGGGTTGAGAACTTCGATGTATTTGTGGAC